>NYZB01000191.1 GCA_002687015.1 Deltaproteobacteria bacterium | reverse complement strand
TGGTCGCCGCCTCGATCCTCTGCGCCGCGGCCGGTCTCGTCGGTGCGGGGGTCGCGGCCCTCCAGGGTGTCTGGGCCGGGGCCTGGATCTCGCTGCTCGCGAGCGCGCTCTGGGCACTCACGCTGCCGACCCTCTGGCTGACGGGCTCGATCCGGGCGGCGGGCAGCTGGATTCCCCTCGGCATCTTCCTCGACCTGGGTGGCCAGGTCGCCCTGGTCTGCGATCAGTCGCTCTCCCTCGTCTTCCTGTTCGTCGTCCCGCTCGCGGCCCTGCTGCTCCTCGGCACGCGGGACGGCTGGTTCTGGACGGCCGTGACGGTCGCGTCGGCCTGGCCGCTGGCCCAGCTGCACAGCGAACGCGTCCAGACGCTCTCCATGCCGGCTCCCACGACGGCCTGGGCCACGGTCGCGTTCACGCTGGTCATCTTCGGCGTATTCAGGGTCAATGCGTGGCTCCGTGCGCGGGCCCTCTCCGAAGCCGACGAGGCCCGCCTCCGGGCCGAGGAGGTCTCCCGCCGTCTGGCCGAGGAGCAGGCCCGTTTCCGGGCGATCAGCGAGAGCTCCTTCCAGACCCTCACCGAGACGGATCGCCGCGGCATCGTGCGCTACGTGAACCCTCGCTTCGCCGAGGTGCTCGGGTACTCCGCCGAGGAGATGATCGGTCGGCACCCCGGCGAGCTGCTCGCCGAGCTGCCGCCGGAGGGCACACCGCCCGTGGACGAGGTCATGGAGTCCGGAAGCCGCTACGAGGTGCAGAGCCGCCACCGGGACGGACACCTGCTCTGGCAGGAGGTCGTGGCGACCCGCTATGTGACGCCAGAGGGCGAGGAGCGCTGGATCTTCGCCGGGCGGGACATCACCCACGAGAAGGCGGAGCGCGAGCGCCTTCAGGAAGCCCAGAGGCTCGAGAGCCTCGGGGTGCTCGCCGGAGGCGTGGCCCACGACTTCAACAACCTCCTGACTGTGATCGCCGGCTACGCCGAAGGCCTGCCCCAGACCGAAGCCGCGACGGAGATCCGGAGGGCGACCCGGCGGGCGGCCTCCCTCACCTCGCACCTGCTGGCCTTCGGGCGCAAGCAGATCCTCCTCCCCCGGGTCACCACCCTGGACGAGCAGGTCGGCGAGCTCAGCCAGATGCTCCAGAGCCTGGTTCGCGAGGAAGTGAAGCTCGTGCTCGACCTCCAATCGGCCGATTGCTGCGTCGAGCTCGATCCCAACCAGTTCCAGCGCGTGCTCGTGAACCTCGCCAGCAACGCTCGCGATGCCATGCGCGCCGGCGGAGTGCTGCGGATCTCGACGCGACCCACCGAGCTCGACGAGGAAGAAGCCAAGGAGATCGGCGTGCCCGCCGGGCCCTACGCCCGCCTGACGATGAGCGACACCGGCACCGGGATGGAAGCCGAGACGCGCGAGCGTGCTTTCGATCCCTTCTTCACCACCAAGGAGATCGGTGCGGGCACCGGGCTCGGCCTCGCTTCGGTGTACGGCATCGTGGAGCAGAGCCGTGGGGGCATCCAGCTCGAGAGCTGGCCCGACTGCGGAACGGAAGTCACGGTCTTCGTCCCCCGGGTCGAAGACATCCGGCAGAGGGCACCGCTCGATGCCGTGCCCGCCGACGGCTCCGACGAGCGCGCGAATGGACGAGGCCGGCGAATCCTGCTGGTGGAGGACGAACACAGCGTGCGCCGCCTGGTGGCCTCGACCCTTCGCAAGGAGGGCTACGAAGTCCTCGAAGCCAGTGACGGCCCCTCCGCGATCGCCGTGGTGGCGGATTCGGATGCGAAGCTCGACCTGCTGATCAGCGACGTGGTCATGCCCGGCATGCGGGGGCCCGAGCTGGCGACCCGTCTGCGCCGGGATCGCCCCGAGCTTCCCGCGCTCTTCATCTCGGGCTACACCGACCGCCAGCTCGGCCTCACCCACCAGGAGAGCCCGCCCAGCCGCCTGCTCACCAAGCCCTTCGCCCCCGACGCCGTGTCCGCCGCGCGGTGCAGGCCCTGATCGATGGGGATGCGGCCCTGCCAGAGGAAGCGCGACTCTCCCCGTCCTCCGGCGAACCTCGCGCGTGACGACTACGGCCGGGGACTTCGAGCTCGCACGCGCCATCGCAGTGGACCTCCCCGGGAGACCCGCTCTCCGCGCACCTGCCTGCGTGATGAGCGGCTCTGGTGGGGCGTACTGGACTCGAACCAGTGACCTCCGCGGTGTGAACACGGCGCTCTAGCCAACTGAGCTAACGCCCCACGTGTGTCCTCGAGCCCTAAGAGCCTGCGGTCAAAGGGGTTTAGGGGAGGCCAGCGGGGGACGCAAGGGAATCGTGGGCGCCGGCTCAGCTCTCGCTGGCCTCCACCGCCGCTGCGACGAAGGCCGTGAACAGCGGGTGGGGCTCGAAGGGGGTCGACTTGAACTCGGGATGGAACTGGGTGCCGACGAACCAGGGGTGGTCCTCGATCTCGATGATCTCGACCAGATGGCCGTCCGGCGAGGTTCCCGCCAGCACCAGGCCCGCCCGTGAGAGCTTGTCCCGGTACTCGGGATTGAACTCGAGCCGGTGCCGGTGGCGCTCGGCGATCTCGAGGGTGCTGTAGGCCTCGGCCGCTCGGGTGCCGGGCTGCAGCCGGCACGGGTAGGCACCGAGCCGCATGGTGCCGCCCTTCTCCTCGAGGTCGCGCTGGTCGGGCAGGAAGTCGATCACCGCGTGGGGCGTATCCGGGTCCACCTCACGCGAGTTGGCCCCGGCGAGGCCGGCCACGTTGCGGGCGAACTCGATGGTCGCCGCCTGCAAGCCGAAGCAGATGCCGAAGAAGGGCACCTTCTTCTCGCGCGCGTAGCGCGCGGCCAGGATCTTGCCCTCCACGCCGCGAGAGCCGAAGCCGTGGGGCACGAGGACGGCGTCGGCGCCCTTGAGCTCATCCGGGCTGCTCAACTTCTCGGAATCGTGGTACTCGATCTTCACCTTGGCGAGGTTCGCGATGCCGCCGTGGTGCAGCGCCTCGTTGAGGCTCTTGTAGGAGTCGGTCAGCTCGACGTACTTGCCGACCATGGCGATCCGCACCTCGCGCTCCGGGTTGCGGACCGCGTGGACGACCTTCTCCCAGACATCGAGGTTCGGCGCGCCGGTCCAGATGCCGAGCACGCGGGTGATCTTCTCGTCCAGACCCTCGTCCGCGAAGACCAGGGGCACCTCGTAGATGTGCTCCACGTCCTTGGCGGTGACCACCGCGTCCTCGTCCACGTTGCAGAAGAGCGCGATCTTCGACTTCACCGAGCGCGGCAGGAAGCGGTCGGTGCGGCACAGGAGCACGTCGGGCGCGATGCCGACCGCCTGCAGCTCCTTCACCGAGTGCTGCAGCGGCTTGGTCTTGAGCTCGCCCACCGAGGGGATGAAGGGCACCAGCGCCAGGTGGACGTAGCAGACGTTGTCGCGGCCCACGTCGGCGCGCAGCTGGCGCACGGCCTCGAGGAAGGGGAGCGACTCGATGTCACCCACGGTGCCGCCCACCTCGACGATCAGGAGATCGGCCTGCTCGGCCGCCAGGTGGATGCGCGCCTTGATCTCGTCCGTGATGTGGGGGATGACCTGGACCGTGCCACCCAGGTAGTCGCCGCGGCGCTCCTTGCTGATCACGGCCTCGTAGACCCGGCCCGCCGTGACGTTGTTCACCTGACTGGTGCGGGATCGCGTGTATCGCTCGTAGTGGCCCAGATCGAGGTCGGTCTCGGCGCCGTCGTCGGTGACGAAGACCTCGCCGTGCTGCACGGGGTTCATCGTGCCCGGATCCACGTTCAGGTAGGGATCCAGCTTCAGGAACGCGACCCGCAGGCCCCGGGCCTCCAGGAGGGAGCCGATCGCCGCAGCGGAGAGCCCCTTGCCGAGGCCCGACAGGACCCCTCCGGTCACGAAGATGAACTTCTTGGGGCGCGCGTTCATATCGACTCCAACGTCAGCAAGCAGATTAACGGACCCGGGCGCCGACATGCCCGGGCGCCGCGTCGTCGATCCGGAGCTGGTGGATCGGGACGAAGGGCTCGGGCAGCGAGGCCGCCGGGTAGTAGCCGATCTCGAGGGTCTCCTCGGGGGTGGTGGGCTCGCCCTGGGAGAGCGGCAGGCCCTCGAAGCAGAGGTTCACGGCCTGCACGCGGGCTCCGTCGGGGTAGGCGATCACCTGCCGGACCGGGTCCGAGTAGACACCGATCAGGCGCCCCACCCGGATCCGCACGCCGGTCTCCTCCTCGACCTCCCGGGCCGCCGCGGTCGAGACGCTCTCGCCCTTCTCGACGTAGCCACCGGGCAGGCCCCAGTGGCGGTTGTCGCTGCGGCGCATCAGGAGGAGCGCACTGCCGGGGCCATCCTCCCAGACGATGGCCGACACGGAGAGACGGATCTCCGTCGGATCAGCGGCGAAGTACGACGTCTCCGTCGTCATCTTTCCGGTGATCCCCACCAAGCCGCCTGTCCGACCGCGATCACCTCGAGACCGGAACAGGGCGAATGCGACAGGGCCCTCGGATGGCTCTCTCACCCCGAACGAGTTCGGGGGGGTATACCTGTCACCGGCAGCGCCCGCAATTTCCGGCGCCGAAACGCCGTTCGCGCCCGCTATGGGTGCAGTGGGGCCTCTTCGAGACCCAGCGTCTCGTCCCAGCCCATCATCAGGTTGAGGCACTGGACGCCCTGCCCGGAGGCTCCCTTGACCAGGTTGTCGAGGGCACTGAGGGCTACCAGGGTGCCCGTCGCCTCGTGCACGACGACGGCGACGTCGCAGTAGTTGCTGCCGCGCACGCTGCCGAGCCGCGGCGTCTCGCCCTGGGGAAGCACCCGGACGAAGGGCTCGTCGGCGTAGGCTTGCAGGAGGATCTCCCGGGCGGCCTGGCCATCCAGGGGCCGCCGAAGGCGCAGGTAGGCCGAGGCGACGATGCCCCGGATCGTGGGCAGCAGATGGGGCACGAAGGTGACGCTGGCCGCCTCGCCCGCGGCGCGGGCGGCCTCCTGCTCGATCTCGGGGCCGTGGCGATGGGCGGCCACGGCGTAGGCCATGCAGTTCTCGTCCTGCTCACTGAACAGGTAGCTGTCGGCCAGCTTGCGACCCGCACCGGAGACACCCGACTTGGCGTCCACGATGATTCCCGAGGGCTCCACCACCCCGGCCCGCAGGAAGGGGACCATCGGCAGCAGCGCCGCGGTGGGGTAGCAGCCCGCCGCGGCCGCCAGCGCCGCGCCGCCCAGGGCCTCGCGGTAGAGTTCGGGCAGCCCGTAGACGCCCTGGCCGAAGAGCTCGGGGGCGCCGTGGGGCCCGTACCACTCCTCGTAGAGGGCCAGCTCCTCGAACCGGAAGTCGGCGGACAGGTCCACGACCCTCGCCCCACCCTTGCGCAGCCCGGCGACCGCAGGCGCTGCGGTGGCATGGGGCAGACAGACGATGGCCCCGTCCACGCGGCTCCCCAGGGCCTCGGCGTCGAGGGGCTCGAAGGCGAGGTCCACCAGCCCGCGCAAGGCGGGGAAGGCCTCGCCCACGGCCTGGCCCGCCTTCTGCTCACTGGTCGCAGCGGCGATCTCGCACTCCGGGTGGCGGCGCAGGATGCGCAGCGCCTCGAGCCCGGTGTACCCGCTCGCTCCGACGACGGCGATTCGCATGCTGGGATCCTCCCTCTGGGGCCCGATCGATCGGCGGGCCCGAAACGCGAAACGGGAGGCCGTGGCCTCCCGTTTCAGGATGAGAAATCGAAGCTCGGCCTAGCGCTTCGAGAACTGGAAGCGTGCACGGGCGCCACGCTGCCCGTACTTCTTGCGCTCCTTCTTGCGCGCGTCCCGGGTCAGGAAGCCGGCCTTCTTGAGGGTGGCTCGCTGGCTCGGGTCGAGCTTCTCGAGCGCGCGGGCGATGCTGTGGCGCAGCGCCCCGGCCTGCCCGGCCACTCCACCGCCGTGGATGGTCACGGTGTAGTCGTACTGCCCGCCGACGCCCACCGCCTCGATGGGCTGGTTGATCATCTTCACGAGGCTCTCGCGCGGGAAGTACTCCTCGAGGGACTTGCCGTTCACGAGGAAGGTGCCCACGCCGAGCTTGACCCGCACGCGGGCCACGGAGGTCTTGCGCCTTCCGGTGGCGGAGGCCTCGGTGACGGCTTCAGTCAAGGGTGAGCTCCTGCGGCTTCTGGGCCGCGTGGGGATGTTCGGGCCCGGCGTAGACCTTCAGCTTGGAGAGCATCTTCCGCCCGAGAGCGTTCTTCGGGAGCATGCCGCGCACGGCGTTGCGCACGACGCGATCCGCGAAGGGCCCGTCGAGCAGCTTGGCCGCGGTCGTCGAGCGGATCCCGCCCGCCCAGCCGGAGTGCCGGTAGTAGGTCTTGGTCTCTCGCTTGCGGCCGGTCAGCTTCACCTTCTCGGCGTTGACCACGATGACGAAGTCACCGGTGTCCACGTGCGGGGTGAAGATGGCCTTGTGCTTGCCTCGCAGGATCGTCGCGATCCGCGCGGCCATGCGGCCGAGCACCTGGTCGTTCGCGTCGACCACGTACCACGCCTGCTCCACCGCGTGGGGCCTGGCGCTCTGGGTGGCCTGGTGAGCCTGCGCTCCCATGGATGCTCTGCCTCGTGGGTCGGCCTCCACCCGGAACGGGTGTGGCGAGCCGCTTTCGATAGCAAGACCCTCCCCCAGGGTCAAGCGAGGGAGGCGGGTAAGCCGGCGGGATCCCGGGGGAATCTCCGCTCCGGGGGGAGAGGAGACCCGCCCGACCCCCTAGGGCGCGTCCACGTGGATCAGGACCAGGCCCCGGGCGGGGGCCGTCGCTCCGGCCCGCCGTCGATCCCGCGCTTCTCGTACCTCGTTCACCCAGGCCGGCGGTCTGCGGCCCAGGCCCACCTCGAGCAGGGTCCCGACGAGATTCCGGACCATGTGGCGCAGGAAGCCGTCGCCGTGGGCATCAATGAGGAGCTCCCCGCCCGCCTCTCCCGCCACCGAAAGGACGCGCAGGGTCCGGACGGTGTCCCTCACCTCGGAGCCCGCCGCCTGGAAGGCCGCGAAATCGTGCTTGCCCGTCAGCCTGCACGCCGCCTCGGCCAGCGCCTCCACATCGAGGCCCCGCGGCTCGTGGTGGAAGCGCCGGGCCCGCAGCGGCGAGCGCTCCCGGGCGTTCCAGATCTGGTACCGGTAGTGCTTCTCCCGGGCGGCGAAGCGGGGGTTCCAGCCGGCCGGCGCATGGGCGGCGGAGACCACGGCCACGTCGGGCGGCAGCTTGGCGTTCAGGGCGCGGCGCAGCGTCGCGGGGTCGAGGGCGGTTTCGAAGCTGGCGGCTGCGAGCTGACCCAGCGCGTGCACTCCGGCATCGGTCCGGCCCGCTCCGGCCACGCCGACCGGCGCCCCCGCGATCTCCGCCAGGGCCCGCTCGAGCTCCGCCTGCACCGAGCGATGTCCGGCGGGCTGCCGTTGCCAGCCCTCGAACTCGGTGCCGTCGTACTCGAGGGTCAGCCGGAAGGTCGCCACGTCTTCAGGCGCCGGACGCTTCGGCTCCGGCAAAGCGCTGGCGGGCCAGCTCCAGAGCGTTCGAGGCGGCCAGGCGGACCGGATCCCCGGCGAGCCAGAGATGCAGGCCGCGGCCCTCCGGCGCGGCGGGGTCGGGGCGGACCCTGGCCACGGCCACCTCGTCCGAACCCACGGAGCCGCGGGTCGTGGGGAAGTCCTGCCCCGAGATCCCTGCGGTCTTGGAGAGGCAGTCGACGGCCTCGGCGGGCTGGAGCTCGCGCTCGGTCTCCACCGCCAGCTGGATCCCACAGCCCGCGAAGGTCGGGACGCGCAGCGCCGTGATGGAGATCCTGGCGCTCCCGGAGAGCAGGCGCGTCAGATGGGCGACGAGCCGGGTCTCGCGATCGGAGGAAGGCCCCGCAGCGGCTGCATCGGCCGCCGGGAGGCAATCGAAGGCCAGGGGCTTCGGGAACACATCCGAGGCCTCGGCGTCGCGTTGCTGGAAGAGGGCCAGGGTCTCCTCCTGCAGGGCCTCGACGCCCGGGCGTCCGGCGCTCGAGGCCGACTCGAGCACGGTCGCGGTGGCGCGCGCCAGGCCAGCGGCCCGGTCGAGTGCGCGCAGCACGGGCGCGAGCAGGAGAGCCGGCCCGGCGGGGCCCGCCATGAGCGGCTGGGCCGGGCCCCAGCCGAGACCCGGGGCGGCCGCGAGCCCGAGCGGCACCTCACCGCGATCGGAGAGGGCGGCGGAGAGATCGAAACAGGGCACCTCGCTGCGCAGGGCGTCGCGAATCCAGTCCAGCGCCACCGGCGCGGGCGCGCACAGCCAGACCAGGTCGAGCTCCGGGAGCGGCGGCGCCTCGACCTCTACCGGCAGGTCGTGGCCCAGCCACGCGATCTCCAGTCCGAGCGAGTCATCGGTCGCCACGGGCACCATGCGCTGGATCGGAAAGCGCCGCTCCTGGAGCAGGCCGATCAGCTCGCGGCCCACGGTCCCGGTGGCGCCGACGACCGCGACCCGCAGCAGCTCCGGCGCGCTCACGCGCCCTTCTCGAGCTCGTGCAGCACGGCCTCGCCCATCGCCCGCACGTCGCCAACGTCCATGCGCATCAAGTGCAGCGCCAAGCGCTGGGCACTTTTGGGCCCGATAC
>NYZB01000190.1 GCA_002687015.1 Deltaproteobacteria bacterium | reverse complement strand
GCGCAAGAAGGCCGGTCGCAAGAAGGCCACGCGCAAGAAGGCGACTCGCAAGAAGGCTGGCCGCAAGAAGGCCACGCGCAAGAAGGCGACTCGCAGGAAGGCTGGCCGCAAGAAGGCCACGCGCAAGAAGGCGACGCGCCGCCGCAAGTAGCGCTCGCGCTGACCTTCATGGAAGGTCTTGGGACCCCGCCCGGCTCTGCCGGGCGGGGTTTCCTTCTCTGGGCCGGCTGCTAGCCTCGGCCCCTTCGCAGGCCCGGCCGGTCTTCCCCCTGGGGGAGTGGCCGGCCTCCCGCCCGATCCTCTCCTTCACTCGTCAGGAGACCGCATGGCCCGAATCACCATCGAGGACTGCACGGCCCGCGTGCCGAACCGTTTCCACCTGGTCCAGATGGCCGCGATCCGTGCCAAGCAGCTCAAGAAGGGTGCTCGGACGCTCGTCCAGGCCGAGGAGAACAAGGAGATCGTCACGGCCCTGCGGGAGGTGGCGGCAGGCCACATCTCTCCGGACTACGCGGACGAAGAGTCCGAGGAGACCGAGTAGAGCTCCAGCCCAAGGGGGGTGTCGTCCCCTTGGCTGCCGCGCGAGCCGGTGCCTCCGGCCTCCCTCGCGGCGCCGCTTCGGGCGCGATGGCGCTGCGGCTCTAGACGAGCTGTACGGGGATCCGGAAGGACACCCGCGTTCCGCGGCCGATCTCGCTGGCGAGATCGATCTCGCCGTCGAGCAGGATCAGCAGGTCCCGCACCAGGGTCAGGCCGAGGCCGGCGCCCCGGTAGGTGGACGATGCGGTGTCGTCGACCTGGAAGAACTCCTCGAAGATGTACTCCCGGTCGTCGGCACAGATGCCGATCCCCGTATCGTCGATGCAGCAGTGAAGCTCGTCGTCCTTGACCTCGACCGAGATCTCGATACGGCCCGTCTCGATGAACTTGGCGGCGTTGTCGAGTAGCAGGAACAGGATCTGGTTCACCTTGGCCAGATCGGCGCGCACCTTCGGCAGGGGCTCGACGATCCGTTTCTCGATGGCGACGGGCTTGTCGCCCAGGGTGTCCTGGACGCTGAAGATGGCTTCCTCAACGACCTCGCGGAAGTTGACCTCCTGGTTCGAGATGGGCAGCTCGCTCTGCTTCAGGCGCCACAGGTCGAGGATATTCTGGAGGGTGCGGAGGAGGGCGGTGCCCTCGTCGAGCGCACAGCGCAGGCTGCCCTTGGCGGCCTCCGAGAGCTGCTCGTTCTCTCCCGCGAGCACGGAGATGATCGCCTCGATGATGCTGTTGAGAGGGGTGCGCAGCTCGCGAGACATCTTCTCGATGAAGTCGCTCTTGAGCTTCTGGACCGTGCCCAGCTTCTCCTGGCTGCGCAGCAGTTCGATGTCCTGGGCAAAGAGCGCTTCCGAGAGCTTCAGGATCTCGTCGCTCTTCTCGTCGTCGTGTCGCACGCGAGTATGCTGGCCGCTCTCCAGGTCCCTCAGCCTGGCCAATGCGGCCTCGTGGTCGATGCGAAGGGCGGCGCTGTCGGCCAGATGCGACATGATGTCCGCGACCTGGAGGGTGGGTTCCGTCGGGCAGAGCACGAGAAGGACGCCGTGGCAGGCCTGCTCCCCCTTCAGGGGGACGCCGAGGATGCCGCCACCGGCGGCCGGAGCGAGGTTCGCGTTTCCCGGCCGGGACTGGCGGGCCGTGGATTGCATCACGTCGCCCACCAGCGGCATCAGGCTGCTGGCGATCTCTCGGGCCTCTTCCGGTGAGGCGAGGCCCGCGGCGGCCCGCAGGCGGGAGCTCTGCTCCGCGCCGTCGGCCGTGAGGAGCAGGGCCGCCGACCCGGGCACGATCTCGGCAGCGCGCGCCGTCGCAGCGCCCAGCGCGGAGGCCAGGGCCTGGCGCGGCTCCTCTGCAGCTTCCTCCCATGCCGATGCCATGGGCTCTAGAACCTCCCGTCCGAGTCGATCTCGAAGGGGTCGGCGGGCTTGTCGTCCTGCTCGTCTTCCTCCACATGACCTTCGAGGGACAGGGTGGTCTGGAAGTCGGTCGGATTCGAGGCGGCCGCCAGTGCGGTCTCGACGGAGATCTTGTTGGCCTTCAGCAGATCCAGCAGGTGCTGGTCGAAGGTCTGCATCTTCTCGGGCCGCCCGCGCCCGATGTAGTCGGTGAGCTCGGTGGTCTTGGCGGGGTCGCGGATGCACTCCTGCATGGAGCGCGTCATGCGAAGCACCTCGACGGCCGGTACCCGCCCGTCTTCCTTCTTGTTCACGAGCAGCCGCAGGGACACGATCGCCTTCACGTTGTCGGCCAGCCGGGCGCGCACGTTCATGTGCTCCTCGGTCGGGAAGAAGGAGACCAGGCGGTTGATCGTCGAGGCGACATCCGAAGTGTGGATGGTCGAGAAGACCAGGTGGCCCGTCTCGGCCGCCTTGAGGGAGGTGTCGACGGTCTGCAGGTCCCTCATCTCGCCCACCATGATGACGTCCGGGTCCTGGCGCAGGGCAGCCCGCAGGGCCGAGGGGAAGGACTCGGTGTCGGTGCCGATCTCGCGCTGGGTGATGATCGACTTGTCGTGGGTGAAGACGAACTCGATCGGATCCTCCACCGTGATGATCTTGGCCTTCCGCTGGCGGTTGACCTCGTTCAGCATGGCCGCCAGGGTCGTGGACTTGCCCATGCCGGTGGCGCCCGTCACGAGGACGTAGCCCCGGCGAAGCTGGGCGATGTCGCGGAGCACGCCCGGCAGGTTCAGCTCTTCGAAGTTCTTCACCTGCAGCGGAA
Source organism: Deltaproteobacteria bacterium (assembly GCA_002687015.1). Taxonomy (GTDB): domain Bacteria; phylum Myxococcota_A; class UBA9160; order UBA9160; family UBA6930. Next base: position 4,426 of record NYZB01000190.1, on the reverse strand, counting down.
TCACCCGCAGGACGATGTTGAAGTGGCGCCGCTGCCGGGAGATGTTCACCCGGAAACGGCCCTCGCCCGGTAGCTCGTAGGCGAGGTCGAGCTCGTTGAACGCCATCTCCTCGCCGCGGGCGTCTTCTTCGAGGAGCATCCGGGCGATCGCCTCGGTGTCCTCGGGCTCGAGCACCTTGTAGCGGAGCTCGACCAGATTCCCGTTGAAGCGGTACAGCGGGAGATTGCCCACCTGGAAGTGGATGTCCGAGGCGCCCTTCTCGATACCGAGCCGGAGCAGCCTGTACAGCGTCTCCCGTTCCATCTCGCTCCCTCGGGCCCGCGCCCGCTCCTGGTTCCCGGCGGCGGCAGCGCGCTCGCAGCCGGCCCCGGGGCCCTTCTCTGTATCGGCGGAACGTCGGGGCGCTTGACCTCGATCCATGGTGCCCAAACCCCCCGGGTGCTCGCGTCCGCTCCGCTATCTTCGGCCCGTCCGGACCCGAGAAGGAGACCCCCGTTGCCCCCCCGACAGCGATTGGCCGGCCTGGCCCTGCTCGGAGCGGCCCTGGGCCTGGGCGCGGTGTCCTCCGCGGTCGCGGAGGACGAGGCCCCCGCTCCGGCTCCCGAGGTCCAACTGGACCAGCTCCTGCAGCTGCCCAGCGGGGCGAGCTACGGCGTCGAGAAGAAGGGCGGTCTCACCCGTCTGGAATGGCGGAACCGCTTCCAGGAGCTGCACGAGGGTCGGCGCACTGCGGAGGAGGCCCTCGAGAAGGCGGAGACCGAGCTCCAGGAGGTCGCCAGCTCGGCCGAGCCCTGGCAGTTGGGCCCTCCGCTTCCCGGCATGACGTCGGCCGAAGCACCGCTCGACTACCGCCTGCGCCAGGAGATCCGGCGCCACCGCAGCGAGATCGAGCGGATCGACGACCGCCTCACCGACCTCCTGGTGCAGGCCGATCTAGCCGGCGTCCCCCCCGCCTGGAGGGAGTAGGCCCTCCGCTGGGGTGAGTCCGCAGGCTCTGGGTTGGGGAGATGTCTGCCGGGGTGAGTCCGCAGGCGCCGCCCTGGCTGCGTTGCGCTCCCCTCGGCGTACGTGCGTACGCGGTCGGGTCGCGACGCCTTGCCAGGACGGCGCCTGCGGACTCACCTGGGGTTCGCGGGCGGGTTGGCTTCGACGTGCAAAGCACCAGTAGAGGGGTCTGCCCCCTTTGTTAGAGCTTCGCGGGGGGTGGTTCGTTTTCTTCGGCGACGAGGGCGACCCAGTGGCGGGCGGCGGGGAGGAGGGTGAGGGCGGGGAGGGCGATGGCGGCGGTGGTGGCGAAGAAGGTGGGGTAGCCGATCTGTTCGACGGCCCAGCCGGAGCCGGTGCCGATGAGGCGGCCGAGGGCGGCGTAGGCGCCGGTCAGGACGGCGTACTGGACGGCGGCGTATTCGCGCTCGCAGATGCGCATCAGGAACGCGAGGAAGCCCGAGGCGGCGAGCCCCCCGCAGAAGGACTCGAGCAGGGAGGCGGCGTAGACCGCCTCGTGGCTCGCGCCCTCGGCTGCTGCCGCTGCGTAGCCCAGGTTGGAGCCGAGGGCCGCGATGCCCAGCCACAGGAGTGATTTCGGAATGCCGTAGCGGGTGACGAAGAGACCGCCGGCGCCTGCACCTGCGACGGTCGCGAGGGTGCCGAGGGTGGTAGAGACGAAGGCGATCTCCTCGTTGGAGAGGCCCCGATCCACCCAGAAGGGCTTCAGCATGGGTGCCATCGCCAGGTCGCCGATCCGGTACAGCAGCACGAAGCCGAGCACACCCGTCAGGCCTCCGCGCAGCCTCCAGGTTCGCAGCGCGCCCGCGAGGTCCTTGCGCGCCTCGCTCGAGACCTCGACCCGCGGCGCGAGCCAGGTGGCCATGGCCATGGCGCCGGCGAGGGATGCGGCGACGAGATGCCCGGCGCGCCATCCAAAGGGGCCCGCCACGAGCAGGGGGAGGGTGCCCGCCAGGATCACCCCGACCCGGTAGGTCGTGATGCGCACCGCGTTGGCCAGGCCCTCGTCGCCCCGCGGCACGATGCCGATCGTGTATGCGTCGATCGCCATGTCCTGGGTGGCCGACGCGAGGCACAGGAGCCCCGTTCCGGCCCACAGCAAGATCGGGCTCGGCGCGTCGGCGCCGCCTGCGAACAGCATGCAGGCGATGGCTGCCATCGCCCCGCTGATCCAGCGCCGGTGCTCCCCGAAACGGTGCAGCAGGGGGGACCAGAAGGGCTTGATCGCCCAGGCGAGGCCGAGCCCGGAGAGCGCACCGATCGTCGCGAGGGGGACGCCGGCCTGCTTCCAGTACACGGGCAGGAGGTCGGCGAAGAGCCCCATCGGGAACCCCTCGATCACGTAGACGCCCGCCACCACGGCGAGCATGCGCCGCCGTTCCACTCCCCCCCCCCGCTGCCTCGAGGCCCGCCGAGCGTAGCGGGGAGGCCGCTCTCGACGCTCCGCGGAGGGGTCGCTAGTGTGCGCCGAGCCTCGAGGAGCATCCCATGGAACCGCAGCAAGAAGACCTGGAGAAGAAGGGCACTCTCGACCTGACCTCGGTCCTCTACATCGTGGGCGGCGTCCCCGCGATCGTCGGCTTCATCGTGTTGCTGTTCACCCTGGTGAACCTGTTCCCCGAGATCCCGGCCTAGCCGGCCTCTCGCAGCTCACCGTCCGGCAGCCTGCGGCCCCACTGCGTCGCCCCTGCCCACCATCTGCCGATCCCCGATGCGGCAAGTGTGACCGCCATCTCCAAATGGCGAGGCGGCTTCTAGGTTCGGTCTGCGAATAGTCGTTCAAAAACGACAAGTTAGACTCAATCTGGGGTGAAATGGAACCGATGAATTGTGGGCAATGTCCCACGTTTGGCGCCTGCTTCAGCTCAGCCTCCTCCTCCCTGCGATCGCCTTCGGGAGTGGCTGCGCCACTTCCGCCACGGCTCGTAGCTCCGACTACCAGTACTTCGCCGCGCCCTCCCAGACGGACCCGTGGAGCCCCAAGATCGCGGGCTGGCAGCGTCGCGAGCAGCGCTCCGCGGAGCCCGAGGCGGTCGCCCTGCGCCAGCAGGTCCTCTCGCCCGTGGCCACCGGGCAGGGGAGCCTCCGCAGCAAGTACCGGCGCTTCAAGGCCGTCCAGCAGGCGGCCGTCGCCGAACGCGACGAGAAGGCCTCGGGCCTGGCCCGCTGGATCCAGCAGCAGGCCCGCCGCCACTACGTACCCGACGGTCCCATCGACCACTGGGCCACCCTCGAGGACACCCTGGTCAAGAATGGCGACGACTGCGACGGGCTCGAGCTGCTGGTCTACAACGCCCTCCGCGACCTCGGTTTCGGAGAGGATCAGGTCTACCGCGCCATCGTCTACCGCCCCGACGACGGCCAGCATCACATGGTGACGCTGTGGTTCGACCGCTCCGACGATCCCTACGTGATCGACCCGACCGGCGCCATGACCCACGGCATGCCCCGCATGTCGCAGGTGGCGGGCTGGGTGCCTCTCAAGGTCTTCAGCGAGACCGATGAGTTCAGCGTGCGCAGCGTCGTTTCCTACGCCTCGCGCTGAATCTCCACGTCCCCCGCGTGCTCGGCGTGCGGATCGATCTGCAGGTAGCGTCCCAGCCAGGCCGTCCCCAGGTAGAAGGGGATCGTGTCGAGCAGGGCCACGACCAGCTTGAACACGTAGCCGGACGCGATGAACACCCAGAGCTGGGGCCAGACGGGTGCGGTGGCGTCGATCGGAAGCCCACGTGCCCAGAAATGGGTGATGGTGATGACGCAGAAGCTGTCGACGGCCTGGCTCACGAGGGTCGAACCGTTGTTTCGCAGCCACAGGTGACGTCCACCGGTGAGGCGCTTCCAGAAGTGGAAGAGCTGGACGTCGCAGAGCTGCGCCGCCAGGTAGGCGACCATCGAGGCCACGACGGCCCCCATGGTCAGCTGGCGGATCCGGAAGAAGGCGAAGTCATAGGCGCCCGAGTCCGGTACCTGGCCGTCGATCAGGCCCGGATCCGGCGGCAGGGAGCCCCCCAGCCACAAGAAGGCCACCACGAAGAGATTCAGCATCAGGCCCACCAGGACCACGTGGTTGGCCCGGGCCCGGCCGTAGAGCTCGCTGATGAAATCCGTGCACAGGAAGGTGATCGGGTAGGGCAGCACGCCGACGGCCAGGGGGAGCGGGATCTTCTGGCCGAAGACCTCGAAGGAGAGATCCAGGAAGCGCGACACCCCCAGGATGTTCAGCATCGTCATCGAACCGATGAAGAGGCCTGCCAGCACGAGGAACACGCGCTCCCGACGTTCGTGCAGCTCGGGGCTCACGAAGTCGTAGGGCAGTCCCTGATTCATGGCGGCGGAGTGTACACGGCCCGGCGCCGGCTCATCGCGACGGAGTGTACACGGCCCGGCGCCGGCTCATCGCGACGGAGTGTACACGGCCCG
>NYZB01000189.1 GCA_002687015.1 Deltaproteobacteria bacterium | reverse complement strand
CGACTCGGCCACCGAGCTGGCCTCGCGGATGATCAGCTCGGGGCTGCGGTTCGGATCGGAGAAGGCGGCGGCCAGATCGAGGCGAAGCAGCGGAAACCGCCACTCGGAGGCCACGGCCTTGGCCGAGAGCGACTTGCCACAGCCCTGCACACCCAGCAGGAGCAGGCCGCGAGGGGCCGGCAGACCGAAGTCCCGCGCCTCCTGGCCAAAGGCACGACGTCGTTCACGAAGCCAGCGCTTCAGCTCGCCGAGGCCACCAACGGTGCCGAGATCGCCGTCGGCCTCGTGAAAGGTCAGGGCCGGGATGCGCCGCAGGGCCTTTCGCTTCTCGCCCGCCAGCAACCCGACGGCATCCTCCGAGAGCTTGCCCGAGGCCATCCAGGCCTTGCGGAAGGCGCGCGCCGCCTCGCCGGCCGTCAGCCCCAGCGCCGCGCGCACGCACTCGTCGAGGCGCTCGGACGCGACTTCCGCATCCCGGGTGTTGGCCACGACGCGCTCGAACATCGAGCGCAGCTCGGCGGCATCGGGCAGCGGCAGGTTCAGCCGCGTCGCCTCCCGCTCGAATTCGAGGGGCAGCTCGAGCACGGGTCCGAGCAGGACCACGAGCTGCTTCCGCTCGGCGAGACCCGGCAGGGCATCGCGCAGACGTCGCAGACCCACCGGCTCGGTGAGGACGGCGTGGGCGTCGGCCACGGCCCACAGGGTCGGCTCGGCCTCGCCCTCGAAGGCGGCGACGGCCGCCTCGAGGCTTCCCGCCGCTTCGCCCGATCCGTCGATGCCGGTGGCCAGAGACCAGGTGTGCAGCTCTCGCTCTGCGCGCTTCGCCACGCGCTCGAGCAGCCGAAGCGCTCTCTCCTCTTCGACGGTCTCCAGCGCGACGAGTCGGAAGCCGGCCCGGATCTGGAGCCACAGCTCCTGCTCGAGGGCCCGGCTCACGGCTCGTCCCCACTCCGGAGGGGGCGGCTCATTCCGAGTCCGCCGTGAGCCGCACCACCTCTTCGAAGGTCGTGACGCCCTCGGCCAGCTTGTGGAGCGCCGATTCCCGCAGCGTCTCCATGCCCTCGATCCGAGCAGCCCGGGTGATCTCGTTGGCGTCGGCCCCCTCCTTGATCAGGGAGCGCACGCGGCGTCCGACGTCGAGCATCTCGAAGACCCCGCTCCGGCCGTAGAGCCCGGTGTGCCGGCAGTCCGCGCAGCCCTCTCCCCAGCGCACCCGCAGCTGCTCGCGCCGTTCGAGCGGCACCTTCAGGGCGAGCGCATCCACCTGGGTCGGCGAGAGGAAGCCCTCGACCGAACACTGGGAGCAGATGCAGCGCACCAGGCGCTGTGCGAGCACGCCTCGCAGGACGCTGGAGAGCAGGAATCGCTCGACACCGAGCTCTCCGAGTCGGGTGATGGCGCCGGCCGCGTCCCGGGTGTGGACCGTCGAGAACACCAGATGGCCGGTGAGTGCCGCCTGGACGGCCATGTTCGCGGTCTCGACGTCCCGGATCTCGCCCACCATGATGATGTCCGGGTCTTGCCGCAGGATCGCGCGCAGGGCGCTGGCGAAGGTCACGTCCGCCTGGCGCTGCACCTGCACCTGGCAGAAGCGGGAGTCCACCATCTCGATCGGATCCTCGACGGTGGTGATGTTGATCTCCGGACCGGCCAGGTAGCGCAGGGTCGAGTAGAGCGTCGTGGTCTTGCCCGAACCCGTGGGGCCCGTCACCAGGACCAGGCCGCTGGGCGCGGTGACCCATCGCTCGAAGACCTCGCGGTCGTCCCGCGAGAAGCCGAGCTGCTGGAGATCGGTCATCAGGACGTCCGGGTCGAAGACCCGGACCACCAGCTTCTCGCCGAAGGCGGACATCAGGCTCGCGACGCGCAGCTCCACCTCGCGCTCTGCACGGAAGGCCTTGATGCGGCCGTCCTGCGGTCTGCGCCGTTCGGCGATGTCCATCTGGGCCAGCACCTTGATCCGGGAGGTCACGGCACCGTGGACGTTCAGCGGCAGGCGTTCGATGTCGTGGAGGATGCCGTCGATGCGGAACCGGATCACGGAGTCGTTCTCGCGAGGCTCCAGGTGGATGTCGGATGCGCGCTGGTCGAAGGCGTAGTTCAGCAGGTAGTCGACGGCGGTGATGATGTGCTCGTCGCCCGCCGTCGAGAGCTCGTCGTTGCTGCGCAGCTCGACGAGCGGCGCCAGCGCCTGGCTCCCCAACCCGTCGCCCAGGTTCTCCTCGGCGCCGGTCACGCTGGCCTGGAAGCCGTAGACCCGATCGATGATCGCCAGGATGTCGTGCTTCGAGCTCACGACCAGCTCGAGCGGCACGCGAAGCTGTCCGGCCAGGGACTCCCGCAGGGCGCCGTCGAAGGGATCGGTGATGGCGAGGCGCAGGCCCTCGCCCGTCTCGGCCACCGGGATCACCGCGTGGCGGCGCGCGAAGGGGCGCGAGATCGTCTTGGTCACGAGCTTCGCGTCGATCTTGAGCGGGTCGACCTTCAGGTGGGGCAGGCCCGCCGCCTCGGCCAGGTGGGCCGCAATCGCGTCCTCGCCGATCTTCTTGCCTTTGTGCCGGCGGTCCTGGAGCCGGGCCGCGGCGATCGTCTCCGCGGGAGTCACGTCGTAGCGCGAGGCGGCCTGGGAGCGGACCGAGCCGACGCGCTCCTTCAGGACCTGGCTTCGGAGCGTGCGCTCGCGCGCGGCCACGTCGCTGGCCTGTTCGGGGCCGATGCGATCCGCCTGGACCAGCTGCTCGAGCAGCTCGTCCAGGGAGATGGGGGCTCGAAGTCCAACGTGGCCCGGGCCCGGCGGGGAGTCGGCGGTGTCGTTCATGGCCGTCGTATCGGCCGCCGCCGCCTCCGCATTGAGCGTTGCTGCACGGGCCCTTGTGGCCCTACCCTGCGCCTCCATGGACCGTCCCCTCCACTTCGGCGTCACCCTCCCCCAGATCAAGCGGGGCTGGCAGGAAGCCCGCGCCGCCGCAGAGAGCTTCGACCGGCTGGGCTTCGATTCGGTCTGGGTCTGCGATCACCTCTACGGCGTTCCCATGCCCCAGCTGCCCATTCTCGAGGCCTGGACCGAGCTGGCCGCCGTGGCTGCCGTGACCGAGCAGGTGAAGCTCGGAACCCTGGTGACGCCGCCCTTCTTCCGGAACCCGGCGGTGTTGGCGAAGCAGATCGCGACGATCGACCAGATCGCACCGGGGCGCGTGATCGCAGGGCTGGGCGGCGGCTGGTTCCAGGCCGAGTTCGAGGCCTACGGGGTGCCCTTCCCTTCGACGGGCGAGCGCCTCGCGGCCCTCGAAGAGATGACGAAGATCATGAAGTCGCTCTGGACCGACGAGAGGACGAGCTTCGAGGGGCGCCACTTCCAGGTCAGGGATTGTGCCCTCGAGCCGAAGCCCGCGCAGCGGCCCGCCGTCCTGATCGGCGGGAGCGGAGAGAAGGTGCTGATGGGCATCGCGGCGCGCGAGGCGGACATCTGGAACAACATGGCCGTCTTCCAGGGTCAGCTCGAGGCGAAGGTCGGCGCGCTGCGCAAGCGCTGCGAAGAGGTCGGCCGGGACCCGGACGAGCTGATCGTCTCGCAGCAGTGCACGGTCGTGATCGCCGAGGACGAGGCGACCGCCAAGCAGCACCTCGAGAAGGCCCACAAGGTGTACGGCGGCCACATGGGCGCCGGGCTCGAGGCCCACGGCATCTGGGGCGCTCCCGACCGGGTCATCGACTGCATCGAGCGCCACCGCGAGCTCGGCTGCACGATGTTCGTCATCGAGTTCTTCGGCCGCGATACCCGTGTCCCTGCCGAGCTCTTTGCCGAGACGATCCTCCGCCACTACCGCCCCGGACAAGGCCGCTGACGATGGGGGCAGACCCCTTCGTCAGCGGAGGGAGTCGAGGAGTCGGTCGAGGCCGGCGGTCAGGAGGGAGCGGCTGGTCGCGAAGTTGATGCGGGCGAAGCCCTCGTAGCCAAGGCCGAAATCGGGACCGTGGCTGAGGGCGACCTTTGCGCGCTCCAGGAAGTGCTGGTACGGAGAGGGCTCGAGGCCGAGGCTGCGAAAGTCGAGCCAGGCGAGGTAGGTCGCCTCCGGAGGGTAGAAGCCGACCTCGGGAAGCTCGCGACGCAGCGTGTCGGCGAGGAAGTCGCGATTCCCCTCGAGATAGGCGAGCGCGTCGGCCAGCCAGGGGTCGCCCTCCGCCCAGGCCGTCAGGGTGGCCTGGATCCCGAGGCTCCCGAGCCCACCGCGCAGATGGCGTGGGAACCCGAGGAAGCGGCGGCGCAGATCGGCGCTGCCGAACACGGCCAGGGCGCAGCGCAGGCCTGCGATGTTGAAGGCCTTCGACGCCGACGTGAGCGTGATCGTGCGCGCCGCGACCTCCTCGCCCAGGGAGGCGAAGGGGAGGTGCTGCGCCCCGGGGTACACGAGGTCGGCGTGGATCTCGTCGCTGACCACGAGCAGGTCGTGGCGGATCGCGATCTCGGCCAGCCCCAGGAGCTCCTCGCGCCGCAGAACGCGCCCGCTCGGGTTGTGCGGATTGCAGAGCATGAAGATGCGAGCGCCTTCGGCCTTGCGTTCGAAGTCGTCGAGATCGACCTGGTAGCCCTCCCGACTCGGCGCGAGGGGGTTCATCACGACGCGTCGGCCGAGGCTCTCGACCGAGCTCAGGAAGGGCGGATAGATCGGCGGCTGCACGATCACGCCGTCGCCGGGCTCCGAGAACTGCCACATGCAGACGTACATGCCCTGCACGACCTCGGTGATGAGCTCGACGAGGCGCGGCTCGACCTGCCAGCCCCACTTGCTCTTCGCCCGATCGGCGAAGGCCTGAGGCATGCCGGTGGGCCGGGGATGCACGGGGTAGCCCAGGTCCCCGACGTCGAGGCATTCCTGGAGGCGTTGGCGGATCGGCTCGGCCGGCTCGAAGTCCATGTCCGCCACCCACATGGGCAGCACGTCCTGGGGATAGGACTGCCATTTCTCGCCGCTGCGGCGGCGCAGCACCTCGATGTCGAGATCGTCGAAGCGATGGTCGGCCATCGGCGCAGTGTACCGATCCGACGGGCTGGCGCGGGCTCGCTCGCACCGGACGATCGCGACCATCTTCGGCACATCGAGCCCCCCCAGGAACCGGTCGAGACGAGCCGCCACGCGGGCCGGATCGGCCAGCAGCTCCTCGAAGTCCACTCCCAGACAGGTGCAATCCGGACGCCCGTCGAGGAGCGCTCGCGCCTCACCGTGCTGGGCCGCGAGCACGGCGGCGAGGCGGTCGGCGGAGAGCGCACCCCCTTCGTGGCCACCCGCGGCGAGCATGCGGTCCTGGGACGCCACGACGTCGGCGGGGTCCCGCTCGGTCAGCAGCACCTGGTAGCGGAGGCCCGGCTCCTCGGGCAGGTGCTGGAGCAGGCCATGGACCACCTTCACGGCCCGCCCCGGTCCCTCCGCGCGGAGCCATGCGCGGGCATCCGGATCACGGGCCAGCGCCCGAACGCGCTCGTGCTCGCGGTATCCGTCCCGGTTGTGTGCATCGGGCAGGCGCACCCCGTCCGAGAGGATCAGCCGGCCCCCGGCGGCCAGCATGTGCATCAGGAGCGAGGTTCCCGAACGCGGCGCACCGCTCACCACGACCACGGGCGGCGGCGGGGACGCACCCCCTGCCCGCGCTGCGGGCCGCGACGGGCTCACTCCGCCTGACCTCGATACAAGCGCCTCGCCAGCGGCCCCATCGTGAGGCCCTGGACGAGGATGGAGAAGGCCACCACCGTGTAGGTGATCGACACGATGATCTCCCGCTCGGGGCCGGGCGGCACCTGGAGTGCGAGCGCCACCGAGATGCCGCCGCGAATCCCCCCCCAGCTCATCATCGTGGCGGCGTAGGGACTGAAGGCGCGGCGATGGCGCAGCAGCCCGACCCCGGTGCCGACGGACAGGAAGCGCACCCCGAGGACCACGGGAATGACGACCAGCCCGGCGGCGACGCGTGCCGGCGTGAAGACCAGGACGATCACCTCGAAGCCGATCATGACGAAGAGGACCGCGTTCAGGACCGCATCCACGAGCTCCCAGAAGGTATCCAGGTGCTCCCTGGTGCGATCACTCATGGCGAACTGGCGGCCCTGGTTCCCGATCAGGAGGCCGGCCGCCACCATCGCGAGAGGACCGCTGGTGTGCAGCGAGTGGGCGAGCGCGTAGCCACCGGCCACCAGGGCCAGGGTGACCAGCACCTCGACCTGGTAGTTGTCGACACTGCGGAGCATCGCGTACGCGATCGAGCCCAGGACGAGGCCCAGGGCGATGCCCCCTACGGCCTCCCGGACCAGCAGACCCGCCGCGTCGGCCGCGTCGAAACCGCCGCCGGCGGCCGCCCCGAGCAGGACCAGGAAGATCACCACCCCCACGCCGTCGTTGAAGAGGGATTCCCCCGCGATCTTGGTCTCGAGGGAATGGGGAACCCCGGCCTGCTTCAGGACCGCGATGACCGCGATCGGATCGGTCGGCGCGATCAACGCGCCGAAGAGCAGCGCGTAGGCCCAGGGAAGCTCCAACCCCAGGGCCTGGACGATCCACCAGGTCGCCGCACCCACGAGAAGGGTCGTCAGGAGGACCCCGATCGTTGCGAGGAAGGTCACGACCCAGCGCTGGGCCCGGAGCTGGCCCAGGTCGACGTGGAGAGCCCCTGCGAAGAGCAGGAAGCCCAGCATCCCGTCCATGAGCGTGGGACCGAACTTCACGTCCCGGAACCACGCGAAGCTGTCGGGCGGGGCGAGGCCCAGGCGGACGAGCCCGATCATCCCGAGTGAGAACACGAGGGCGATCGCCATCACCCCGATCGTGGGGGGGAGGCGAAGGGTGCGCTGGTTGATCCACGCAAAGAGCGCCGAGAAGGTGATGAGGAGGGCGGCGACGTTGAACAGATCCATGGGCGGCCCGTATTCTAACCGTGAGCACTCTTCTCCCGCCGCCAGTCCGAGACCCGCCTTGTCCCTCGACCCCGCCGACCTCTTCGCCTCCGACTACGCATCGGCGCGGCGCGCCTTCCTGCGCGCCGCCGAGACACGGGGCGCCCGCGTGACCAGCCACCCGCTGCCGTGCCGCGACGCAGAGACCGATCGGGAGCTCGCCATCGACACCGCCCGCCTCGGCCCCGCGGAGCCGGCGAGCCTGCTGGTCGTCAGCTCGGGAACCCACGGCGTGGAGGGTTTCTCCGGCAGTGCGCTCCAGCTCCTCCTGCTCGCCGAGGCCCCTGCCCTCGAGCTCCCCGCTGACATGGCGCTCCTGCTCGTGCACGCGGTCAACCCCTGGGGCTTTGCCGCGGGGCGACGGGTCAACGAGAACAACGTGGACCTGAACCGGAACTTCCTCCGGCACCCCGAGGACCACGAGCCCCGGCCCGACTACGAGGCCCTGTACCCCCATCTCAACCCCGAGGTGCTCGACGAGGAGCACGACCGGCGCGCCGCCCAGGCCCTGGCCGCCTTCGCGCGCGCCCACGGCGGGGCCCGGATCCAGGAGGTGCTGAGCGTCGGCCAGCACGACCACCCGACGGGCCTCCAGTATGGGGGCTGCGCCCCCGAGCCCAGCAACCTGCTCCTCAGGGAGCTGGCGCGCGCCGAGCTCCGGGGCATTCCGCGCATCGCCTGGATCGACGTCCACACGGGGCTGGGCCCCTGGGGCGAGGCCGAGCTGATCACCGAGCTGGAGCCCCAGGACCCGGTGTACGCGCGCGGCCGTGCCTGGTATGGCGGGGCATTTCGCAGCACCCGGGCGGGCGAGTCCGTGTCGGCTCCGCTGAGCGGGGTGATCGAGAGTGGGCTCACGGAGGAGGCCGACCCGGCCAGCGAGTTCACGCCCTTCACCGCCGAGTTCGGGACGGTCACCGCCGATCGGATCTTCTGGGCACTGCGCGCGGACAACTGGCTCCACCATCACGGCACGCCCGATTCGGAACGCGCCCAGGCGATTCGCAGCGAATTGCTCGAGGTGTTCCGCCCGGCCGATCGGAAGTGGCGCCGAGCCCTGCTGGATGTGGGCTTCGAGATCGTCCGCAAGGCACGAGCTGGACTTGCGGGCTGAGTCCGGACCCCCAGTCCGAGTCCGGGCCTGCGCGCCCGGGCCGGGCTCGCGGGCGAAGCGGACCGGATTGTCGGCTAGTTTGTGCCGAGCATGAGCGAAGGGAGCGCGAACCCGCTGGATCCGGCGAGCCGACCCGGGCGCCGCCAGGGTGCCGGCGGATGCCTCGCCACCGGCCCGGGGCTGGGAGCCTAGGCGGCCGATGCTTCGAAGCGCCGTGGAGCGTCTGGGGACGCGTACCCTGGGGTCGATTGGAGAGCTCGGCCGCATCGCCCGCTTCGGTGGTCGGATCGTCTCCCGATCCCTGCGGCGACCCTTCCGATTCCACCGGATCGTGCGGGAGGCCTACGACTACGGCGTCCTCTCCCTGGCCATCGTGTGCGCCTCGGGGCTCGCGGTGGGCCTCGTCTTCGGCCTCCAGCTCTACTACGTGCTGGTGCGCTTCGGCGCCGAGGAGACGCTGGGAGCGGTGGTCGGCCTCTCGATGATCCGGGAGCTGGGACCCGTGCTGACCGGCCTGTTGGTGACCGGCCGCGCGGGTTCGGCCATGGCCGCCGAGATCGGCATGATGGTCGCGACCGAGCAGATCGACGGCATGCGAACCATGGCCGTCGATCCCGTGAAGTTCGTGGTGGCCCCCAAGGCGATCGCCCTGACCCTCTCGATGCCCTTGCTCTCGGCGCTCTTCATCGTGGCGTCGATCTTCGGCTCCTACCTCGTGGGCGTCCGGCTCCTGGGCCTCGAAGCGGGCATCTTCCTCGCGAGCCTCGAGAGCGCTGTGGTCTTCGACACCGACATCGTCGGCAGCGGGCTGAAGGCGCTGCTCTTCGGAGCCCTCGTGGCGCTGATCGCGACCTTCCGCGGCTACACCACCGGCCGCAGCACGGCCGAGGTGAGCCGCTCCACGACCTCCACCGTCGTGACGGGTTCGGTGTGCATCCTGCTCGCCGACTACATCTTCACGTCCCTTTGGGGCTTCTAGGACATCGGGAGACCACGGATGCCGAGCGAAACCACCCGCGACCTGACGGTCGGCCTCTTCGTTCTCGCCGGGCTGGCGGCCCTGGCCTATCTCTCGATCCAGCTCGGCGGACTCACCTACAAGGGCCCCCGCGGCCTACAGCTGCACGCCAGCTTCGACGAGATCGGAGGGCTGGCGCCCCGCGCCCCCGTGGTCATCTCGGGTGTGCCCGTCGGAGAGGTGGTGGAGATCACACTCGACGAGGATCTGCGTGCCCGCGTGGAGATCGACGTGGATGCCGCCCTCGAGCTGGCCGTCGACACCTCGGCGTCGATCCGCACCTCCGGCCTGCTGGGCGACCAGTTCGTGGCCCTGGAGCCCGGCGGAGAGGATGAGCTTCTGGGGCCGGGAGACACCCTATCCTTCACGGAGAGTGCCCTGAACATCGAGAAGCTGGTCGGCACCCTTGTGCACGACACCGGACTCGGAGGTGGTGAATGATGCGCGCCGCGGGACGTCGAAGGAATGAGAGGAAACCCCTAGGCATCCTGTCGGTGCTGCTCCTGGGCGTCGCGTTGACGAACGGCTGCGCGACGAACGGACCCGACCCCTACGAGGAGACCAACCTGAGTGTCTTCGCCTTCAATGAGGGTGTGGACAGGATCATCCTCGAGCCCGTGGCCAAGGGGTGGGACTTCGTGCTCCCGGACTTCGTCCAGACCGGGATCGGGAACTTCTTCGACAACCTCCGGATGATCCGCACCGGGCTCAACGACCTGTTGCAGGGCAAGCCGGGCCGGGCCGGCACCGACATGAGGCGTTTCCTCGTCAACAGCACGGTGGGGATCGTCGGGCTCGTCGACGTCGCCTCGATGGCGGAGATCCCGCACTACCGCGAGGACTTCGGCCAGACCCTGGGAGTCTGGGGCTTCGGTCCGGGTTCCTACCTGGTCGTGCCCTTCCTCGGTCCGAGCTCCAGCCGCGATCTCCTGGCCTGGCCCATCGACCTGATGACGGTGCCCACGGCCTATGGGGTTTCGACGCTGGACGTGATCAACGCCCGAGCCAAGTATCTCGAGGAGATCGCCGACAACCGCAAGACCGCGCTGGACTACTATGTCTTCGTCCGCAATGCCTACCTCCAGGCAAGGGCGAGGCAGGTTGCCGACGGAGAAGAGGACGCAGAGGAAGAGGATGAGGATTTCTACGATCTGGAAGACGATGAGCCGTCCGAGCCGGCTGACTGAGGTTGCCGCAGCGGCGTTGCTGGCCGTCGGCCTGCTGGTCTCCGGGAGCTCGGTCTCGGCCACTCCCGAGACGGCGGGCGCACGCCAGGTGGTGGACACGACGATCAACGAGGTGTTGGCCGTCCTGCGCGAGCCCGGCCTGGAATCCCCGGCCCGGGTGGCCCGGATCGAGGCCGTGGCCCGCGAGCACTTCGACTTCGAGACCATGTCGCGCCTCGTCCTGAAGCGCTCCTGGAAGAAGTTCTCCGACGCCCAGAAGACCGAGTTCGTCGATGCCTTCCGCGACCACCTCTCGGCCAGCTACGGCACGCGAATCGACCGCTACGAGCAGCAGGACGTCGAGGTCACGGGCGAGCGGGCCGAGCCGCGCGGCGACGTCACCATCATGACCCGGATCGTCGGCGGGAGCGCGGACGACGTGACCATGGACTACCGGCTGCGCGAGCGCGGCGGCAGCTGGCGCGTGATCGACGTCAAGATCGAGGGCGTCAGCCTGATCTCGAGCTTCCGCAGCCAGTTCAAGGAGGTCCTCTCCCGCGGAGGGCCGGAAGAGGTCCTCCGACGGCTCAAGGAGAAGACGACAGCCGCCGGAGCGACCCGCTCCTAGCGATCCCTGCGCCCGAGACTCCAGAACCGCGAGCCTCAGGCGAGCCCCACTCAAGTCTTGCGGCGGGCCTCGACGGCAAGGGCCAGCTCGGAGAAGATCGGCTCGGTGCGCTCCCAGCTCATGCAGGCATCGGTGATGCTCTGTCCGCGCACCAGGTTCTCGGGATCGTAGTTCTGGCGGCCGTCGATCAGGAAGCTCTCGAGCATCACCCCGAAGACGTGGCGCGAGCCAGCGCGCAGCTGACGGGCGAGGGCGGAGGCGACGGCCGGCTGTTGTTCGTGGTCCTTCCTGCTGTTGCCGTGGCTGCAGTCGACCATCACCCGCGGCCGCAGCCCGGCCTTCTCGAGGGCCGCCACCACCTCGGCGATCGCTTCAGCCTCGAAGTTGGGGCCGTTCTCACCGCCGCGCAGGATGATGTGGGTATCCTCGTTTCCGCCCGTCGCGACGATCGCCGCGACCCCTTGCTTCGTGACGGAGAGGAAGTGATGCGGGTGGAGCGCCGATCCCATCGCGTCGATGGCGATCTGGATGCTGCCGTTGGTGCCATTCTTGATGCCGACGGGCATCGACAGGCCCGAGGCCAGCTCGCGATGGACCTGGCTCTCCGAGGTGCGCGCGCCGATCGCTCCCCAGGACACGACGTCGGCAATGAACTGGGGCGTGATGGGGTCGAGGAACTCGCAGCCCGCCGGGAGCCCTCGCTCCGCGACCTCGACCAGCAGGCCCCGCGCCTTCCGGAGGCCGTCGTTGATGTGGAAGCTCTCGTCGAGATCGGGATCGTTGATCAGGCCCTTCCAGCCCACGGTCGTGCGCGGCTTCTCGAAGTAGACCCGCATCACCACGCAGAGCTGGTCCCGATGCGTGTCGGCGACCTCGACGAGGCGATCCGCATACTCGAGGGCCGCCTCGGGATCGTGGATCGAGCAGGGCCCGACGACCACGACGAGGCGGTCGTCCTCGCCGCGCAGGATCGCCTGGATGTCGCGGCGCCCCTGGGCCACGACGTGAGCGCTCTCCTCCCCGAGGGGGAGCTCCTCGATCAGGATGGCGGGGGGGAGGAGCGGCCGAAGCTCCCGGATCCGAAGGTCGTCGGTGCGATCGATCATCGCGGGCCACCTTAGCGGAAGGACGGCCCGAGCCGTCCCCCTCGCGGGTCGGGCCGACGGGCTCAGGCGGACCCGTCCCCGGGCCGATAAGGCGGCGATCATGACCGACCGTCCCGCTCCGCTGCTCGGCCGCATCGCCCTCCACCTCAAGCTGATCACGATGGACCAGCTGGCGGAGGCCACCCACCGTCAGGGCACGGCCGGTGGCAACCTCGGCGCGATCCTGGTCGAGCTGGGCCACCTCACCGAGGCCCAGCTCCAACAGGTGCTGCGCGCCCGCCAGCAGGTGGTGGCGCGCGCCAAGGCCAAGCAGAGCGCAGAAACCCAGGTCCCCGTTCCCGAGGCCGGGGCCGCCGAGGCGGCTCCCAGCCAGCCAGCGGAAGAGCCGGTGGCGACGAGGCCGGCCGCCCAGGCACCCCCTCGCGAGGCTCCGCCCATCTCCCCCGAGACCCCGCCCGCAGGGGAGACTCCGGCGAAGAAGGCCGAGTCGCGGCCCAGGCCCGCTCCGGCAGCGGCGCCGGCGCCGCAGGTGCGTCCGGGCGACGTCGAGCCCCTGCTGGACCTGCTTCGCCAGGGTGTCGAGCGCGGCGCGAGCGACATCCACGTCCACAGTCGGGTCCCGCTGCGCCTGCGCCTTCATGGCCGCTTCGAGGCGGCGGGAGAGGCGCCGATCGAGCCCGAGGCCGCCGAACGAATGCTGCTGGCGGCGCTCGACGAGAAGCAACGAACGACCTTCCTCGAGAGCGGTGAGATCGACTTCGCCTATTCCGTGCCCGGATTGGGTCGCTTCCGCTCGAACCTGTTCCGACAGCAGAGAGGGACCGATGGCGTCTTCCGGCACATCCCGGACGAGGCGCCCTCCCTCGAGGATCTGGGCCTTCCCACCTCGCTCGCCAAGTTCACGAACTACCACCAGGGGCTTGTGCTCGTCACCGGCCCGGCCAACTGCGGGAAGTCCTCCACGCTGGCGGCGATGGTCGACATCATCAACACCGAGCGGAAGGAGCACATCCTCACGATCGAGGATCCCGTCGAGTACGTGCACCCCTCCAAGCGCTGCGTGGTGAACCAACGCAACGTGGGCGCGCATACCCACTCCTTCGCTCGGGCGCTCAAGGGCGCCCTTCGCGAGGACCCCGACGTGATCGTGATCGGAGAGCTCCGCGATCTCGAGACGGTCTCGCTGGCGCTCTCCGCCGCCGAGACCGGTCACCTGGTGCTCGCCACCCTGCACACCAACAGCACGATCCGCACCGTGAACCGACTGGTCGGAGTCTTCCCTGCCGAGCAGCAGGACCAGATCCGGAACATGGTCTCCGAGTCCCTGCGAGCGGTCGTCTCCCAGCGACTGATCCCCACCGCGGATGGACAGGGCCGGGTTCCGGCCCTCGAAGTGCTGGTCACCAACAAGGCGATCGGCAACCTGATCCGGGAGAACAAGACCTTCCAGATCAGCTCGATGCTGCAGACCGGCATGACCCAGGGCATGTGCCTGCTGGAACAGAGCCTGGCCGAGCTGGTCACGGCCGGGACGATCACCCGGGAAGAGGCGATCCGTCACTGCGACGACCCTCGCAAGATCCCCGGCGCCTAGGAGAAGAGCGTGCCCCAGGTCGACGACCTGCTCCGCTACCTGAAGGAACACGACGGCTCCGATCTCCACCTGGCGGCGGGGCTCGAGCCGCGGATCCGCGCCAAGGGCCATCTCGAGCCGATCGAGGGCTGGGACACCCTCGGCCAGGAGCAGCTGCTGGAGCTGCTCCAGCCGATCGCGAACGATCGGCACTGGGCAGAGTACGAGGAGACCCACGACCTCGACTTCGCCTACGGCCTGGAGGGCGTGGCCCGCTTCCGGACGAACTACTTCTACCAGCAGAACGGTGCGGCGGCGGTGTTCCGGATCATCCCCGAGGAGATCATCACCCTCGAGGACCTGAACCTGCCCCCCGCCGTGGGGCGGCTGGCGGATCTGACCCAGGGCCTCGTCGTGGTCACCGGTCCCACCGGCTCGGGAAAGTCGACGACCCTGGCCGCGATCATCGACAAGGTGAACCGCGAGCAGAGCAAGCACATCGTGACGATCGAGGACCCCGTCGAGTTCGTGCACCAGAATCGCGAGTCGGTCATGTCCCATCGGGAGGTGGGAGAGCACACCCAGGGCTTTGCCCCGGCGCTGCGGGCGGCGGTCCGGCAGGACGCGGACGTCGTGCTGGTGGGCGAGATGCGTGACATGGAGACCATCTCGATGGCGATCACCGCGGCCGAGATGGGCATGCTGGTCTTCGGCACCCTGCACACCAACGGCGCGGCCAAGACCATCGATCGGATCATCGATGCCTTCCCGGCGAGCGAGCAGGCACAGGTCCGCATCAGCCTCTCCGAATCGCTCGCCGCCGTCGTGTCCCAGCTCTTGCTGTCGCGGGCCGACGGCAAGGGCAGGGTCGCCGTCAACGAGATCCTGCTTCGCACCCAGGGCCTTCCGAACCTGATCCGCGAGGGCAACACGCCCATGATCAGCTCGGTCATCCAGTCCGGGAAGTCCGACGGCATGCAGGCGATGGACGACGCCCTGATGGACCTGGTCCAGCAGGACGTGATCAACCCCCGCGACGCCTACCTGAAGGCCATGGACAAGTCGCGCTTCGAAGCCCTGGTCCCCGAGGACTGACCCACCCCCCGAGAGATGGCGAGTCAACGAGGAGGCTGACCCTGGGTTGGCGCCTCGCGGGCGGGGCTAGGGTGGGCCGATGTGGTCGCGGATGTTGAGGCCCAGCTGCTTCTGGTAGTCGCCCGGAACCGTGAAGTCGCTGGCGGGGAAGTCGCGGCTGGCGAGCTCGGTGACCCGGCTCTGGCGAACCGGCTTGCCGTTCTTGTAGGAGCGGACGCGGAGCGGCACCCCTTCGATGCGGTCGAAGGAATCGAGGGCGTCGAGGCCCTGGCTGCGCACACTCTCCGGTGCGAGCGAGGCGATGCTGTTGCGCAGGAAGCCGGCCAGATCGCGCAGCGCTCCCAGGGTCTCGGCGCTCACTCCCGCCTCGGCAAACCCGGCCCGGCACACATCGGCGACGCGCTCGCCATCGCGCAGGATGTCGAAGCTGCGGCAGGGGCGTCCCTCGATCACCTCGTCTTCGCCGTTCGGGACCACCACCACCCTGGGAGCCGACCCCTCGTTGCCTGGCCCGAGGGTCTTGTTCAAGAGGCGCTCGGCCGCGGCCCGTTGCTCGGCGGGTAGGCCCTCGATGCGATTGCGAAGCTCCTGGTTCAGGTGGCCGAGCTTCCTCGCAAGGCTCTCGGTGGTCTTCTGGTCCACCTCGACGTACGAGCGGTCTCCGTGGTCGAGCAGCCAGACGCGCTGGCGGTCGGCCAGGTAGACGACGCTGCTCTTGCCGCCATCGGTGTCCACGCGCAGGCGGCTGCCGTCGACGTGCAGGACCGTCCGCTCCAGGACCTCGCCGTCGGACAGGCGCGAGGTCTCCATCACCATGTGGGTGCCCGCGCTTGCGCTCGCCGCGACGAGGGTTCCCACGCACAGTGAGCCCAGGGCTCGAAGGAACATGGCTGTCTCCTCTGCGTCCGGGAGCTTCACGCTAGCAGGTGATCCGAGAGCAGCGCGCCATAGCCCTCCCGATAGGTCGGATAGCGCAGGACGTAGCCCGTGGAGCGCAGCAGATCGTTGCAGCCGCGCCGGTTCCCGGCGGCACCCCGGCTGCCGGGGGCGGGCTCGCCGGCTCGCGGAGCAGGCGCGCCGAGGCGGCTCGCCAGCCACTCGAGCACCTCCCGCTCCGGCACGGGAGCATCGTCCACACCGAGAATCACGGGGGGCAGGCCGGGCAGGCCGAGCAGATGCGCCAGCAGGCCGGCGGCGTCGTCGCGATGGATGCGGTTGCGGTAGCGGGGTGGCCCCGGTGCGAAGGTCGCCTCACCGCGCCGCACCCGATCGACGAGGCCTGCCCTGCCCGGCCCGTAGATGCCCGCGAGCCGCACGGCACAGGCCTGCCCCGGCCACGCTGTAGCCCCGCGCTCGCCCTCGAGGAGCCGGCGACCCGTGAAGTGGAGGGGCTCGGTGGCGGCCCGCTCGTCGACCACTTCCCCTCTGGCCTGCGCGTAGACGGCCGTGCTCGACACGAAGAGGACACGGGAGAGACCGGGCGAGCTCCGCTCGAGGACTTCGCGGAGCTTCGACGGGGCGGTGACGAAGGTCCGCTCGTAGGCGGCGTCGGAGCGCTCCCCCGGCGATGCCGCGTAGACCGCGACATCGAGGCCCCCGGGAAGGGCGCGGGCGAGCGCCGCCCCGTCCAGCAGGTCGGCATGGACGGCGTGGACACCTTCCGGCAGGGCACCCTCGCGGCGAAGACCGTGGACCTCGTGGCCGGCCAGGACCAGCTCCGCGGCCAGCCGGCAGCCGACGTAGCCACAGCCCGCGATCAGGATCCGACTCACGGAGCCTGGAGCCGGTGCAGCAGCACCGCCGAGGCACTGGCCACGTTCAGGGAATCGAGGCTTCCGGCGGTCCGGATCGTGACCTCGAGGTCGCAGGCGCCGCGGGCGGCGGCGCTCAGGCCGGCGGACTCCGTGCCGAGCAGCAGCGCGAACCGGCTGGGGCGGGCAAGCCGCGTGCCGATGTCCCCCACCTCGACGGGGTCGCCCTCCCCTGCCACCACCGCGGCGAGTGTCGTGAAACCCGCGGCCCGCAGGAGCTCGAGCTCCTGCGGCCAGGCCCGCGCATGCGCAAAGGGAAGCGCGAGGGTGGCCCCCATCGAGACACGCAGGGCCTTGCGATAGAGGGGATCGGCGCCGCCGACCAGCAGCACCCCGCCCACCCCGAAGCCCTGGGCGTTGCGGAAGATGGCACCCACATTGTCGGGGTTGGCGAGCTCCTCCAAGACCACGAGGGACCGGCCCGCCTCGGCCGCCGTCCGGACCAACGACTGGGGCGTGGGCTCGGCGGCCCGCTCGGCGATCGCGAGACAGCCCTGGTGCACCCGGTAGCCCGCCACATCCGAGAGCAGGGCGCGACTGCCGATGTAGACCGGCGCGGTGCAGCCAATCGCCTCCAGATCCGCGGCCAGCTCGCAGGCCGCCGCGTCCGTCAGGAAGAGCGAGCGCACGGGGAAACGCGGCTCGGCGAGCAGGCGCCGCACGACGTGGCGGCTCTCCGCCACGAAGCAGCCCCGGGCCCGGAGCCCTTCCTTCTCCTGGAGGTCCCGGTAGTCGGCGACGCGGGAATCGAGGAGATCCTCGACCGGGTGGCGGAGCTCCGCGTGCCGCGAGAGGCTCACGCAGGCCCGGCCCCGCGGCGAACGCGAAGCCGAGCCGCGCCGTCGATCCCGGCGCCGGGGCCTGCGCAGGCGCCCATCAAGGATGGGTCCGACGGGTCACGTGGTCCACCTCGGCCGCCGATCCCACGATCACGGGTGTGCGCTCGTGCACCTCGCTCGGAATCCGGTCGAGGATCGGACCGCGGCCCGCCGAGGCCGCTCCACCCGCGCGCTCGATCACGTAGCCCATGGGGTTGCCCTCGTACATGAGGCGCAGCTTGCCCTGGGGCGACTTGCCGGTCGCCGGGTAGATGAAGACTCCACCCTTCAGCAGGGTTCGGTGGACGTCCGCCACCATGGAGCCGATGTACCGGGCGCCGTAGCCACTCTCGTGGACGAAGGCCAGGTAGTCCCTGAGACCTTCGTCGAAGTCGTTCACATAGGCCTCGTTGATCGAGTAGATCTTCTTCTCCTGCGGAATCTCGATCTTGGCCAGGACGAGGACGAAGTCGCCCAGCATCGGGTCCAGGGTGAACATGTCGACGCCGGCCTCGGTGGCCAGGACCAGCACGATCGACGAGCCGTAGAGCACGTAGCCCGCGGCGACCTGGTTGCGGCCGGGCTGCAGCACCGCCATCCCGGTCTCGTCGTCCGGCTTGTCGTTCGGGAGCACGCTGAAGATCGTGCCGACGCTGACCGCCACGTCGATGTTCGACGAGCCGTCCAGGGGGTCGGCGAGGACCGCGAAACGACCCCCTTCACTGGCCGTGCGCAGGACCACCGGGCCGTCCTGCTCCTCGGAGGCATAGACGGCCGCCGCGGGGGCGTCGCGCAGGCACTGGAGCAGGACCTCGTCCGAGAGCACGTCGAGCTTCTGCTGGATCTCCCCGAACACGTTCTCCCCGCCGGCCACGCCGACCACGTCCTCGATGCGAGCCCTCCGCACGCGGTGGCCGATGGCCTTGCAGCCCAGCGCGAGCCCTTCGAGCACGGTGGCCAGACCCGGGTCGAGATCCTGGGCGGCCAGGTGCTTGGCCAGCGTGGTGAGGTTCTCTGCAGTCTCGGCGTCGCTCACGGTCGTCTCCTGCGCAATGGGCAGCGGAGGGTAACGGATCGTCCGGACAGGCTCTTTGGATCCCCGCGGGGCGAAATGTGCCTCCCATCCATGGTGGTCGGCCCACGAATTCGGTACCCCATGGGAGAACGCGGCCCGTCCCTCGACGCCGCCTCCCTGTGACCGGCACCTGGACCTCCCCGTGCCCACAGGCGGTGTCGCAGAGAACGGGCTCGCCTGGCTGCCCTGGCGGCTGCGGCGTGCGCGCGTGCGAGGACCTCTTGAGCGAACCCACCGACGGCGAGTCCGGCGAGGGCACTTCCAAGGCGAAGCCCCGTTCCCGACGCGCAACCCGAAAGAAGGCCACCACGAGGGAGGCCACGCCCCGCGCCGGGCAGGGCGCGGACGAAGCGGAGGAGCCCGAGGCGGCGCCCCGGAAGGCCAGCCGCAAGAAGGCCAGCGCGGCCAGATCGTCCGCCGCCTCGAGAGGGACGCGCTCGAAGAAGGCCAATGCGGCCGCGGACGAGGCCCCGGCCGATGCCACGGACGAGGCGCCGACTGACGAGACCGCGACGGAGGCCAAGCCCGCACGGCGCCCCAGCGCGCGCAAGAGCCGCCGCCCCCGCAAGCCGGCTCCCGAGCCCGCCGAGGAGCTCGAGGAGTTCTCCGTGGCCGAGGAGATGTTCGATCTCGACGACGACGCGGAGCAGACGCCACCCCCTGCCAAGCCGAAGCGGGCGCGAAGGCCCCGAAAGGTTGCAGCCGTCGAGGAGACCCCCGAGGACGCCGCGGGCGAGGAGGACGCCGGGGAAGCAGCGGCCGAGCAGCCGGATGGAGACGCAGAGCCGGCAGTGACGCGGGTCGCCGCCGTCGAAAGCATCGAGCACGCCCTCGAGGCCCTTCAGGCCGAGGCGGACTCCCTGGTTGGGGATCTCGAGGAGGAGGACGAGGAGCTCCCGCCGGAGGACGAGATCGAGATCCCGACGGGTCCGGTCTTCGAGGGAGAGGTGCCCCTCGACACGAGGGAGCAGCGCCTCGACGCGATGCGCAAGGCCGCCTTGCGGCTGGGCATCCGCCAGCTCCACCCCGAGCAGGAGGAGGTGATCGAGCAGGGCCTGCACGGGAAGGACGTCATGATGATCCTCCCCACCGGCTTCGGGAAGTCCGCCTGCTACCAGATCCCCTCGATGATCCTGCCCAAGCCGGTGCTGGTCATCTCGCCACTGCTGGCCCTCCTGCAGGACCAGTACGACAAGCTCGAGAAGCTGGGCGTGCCCTGCGTCCGGCTGGACGGCACGATCCGCGGCGGCAAGCGCAAGAAGGCGCTCGAACGCATCCAGAGCGGCGAGCGGGTGCTGGTGATGACCACCCCCGAGACCCTCGCCGCGCCGGATGCGGCGGAGGCCCTGCGGACCTCGGGCGTCTCCCTGGCCGCAGTCGACGAAGCTCACTGCATCTCGGAATGGGGTTACGACTTTCGCCCGGCCTACCTCCAGATCGGCGAGCGGCTGCGCACCATGGGCTCCCCGCCAGTCGTCGCGCTTACCGCCACCGCCACGGAGAAGGTGCGCCTGGCGATCATCCGCTTCGTCGGCATGCGCGATCCGCACGTCGTCGCCAGCTCTCCGCACCGCTCGAACCTGGCCTTCGACGTGCTGCACTGCACCGGCGGTGCGCGGCTGCGCGCCCTGGCCCGGCTGGCCCTGCGCGTGCGCAGGCCGGGCATCATCTACTGCTCCACCACCCGTGAGGTCGACGAGATCTGGGCCGTGTTGAAGCGCTTCGGCGTTCCCTGCCACCGCTACCACGGAAAGATGAGCGCGGCCGAGCGCAGGAAGGGCCAGAACTCCTTCATGCAGCGGGGCCGCCGGACCGTGATGGTTGCGACCAGCGCCTTCGGCCTGGGCATCGACAAGTCCGACATCCGCTACGTGATGCACTACCAGTCGCCCGCCTCGCTGGAGCAGTACGTGCAGGAAGCCGGGCGGGCGGGCCGGGACGGGCGCCGGGCCAACTGCATCCTGCTCTTCTCGTCAGAGGACCGGCAGATCCACGAGGCCCTGCTGTCGCGCAGCCGTGTGCGACCCGAGCAGCTCTACAAGCTGGCTCGCGCGCTGGCCGCCTGGGCGAAGGAGGACAAGATCCCCAGCCTCCAGGCCCTGGCCCTGTCGGCCGAGCTGGGTACGCGCACCACCGGGGCCCTGCTGGCGCTGATGGAGGAGGCGACCCTCGTCAAGTGGGACAGCGAGGCGATCTACGTGATCGTGCCGCCCGACGAGTTCGAGCCTCGAGCCCGCGAGCTCGCGGGCCAGTTCGAGACCCTGCGCACCCAGGACGCGCGACGCCTCGATGCCGTGGCGGACTACGCGATCGACTCGGTGTGCCGGGCCACCTTCCTGCGCGAGTACTTCGGCGAGGAGGGAGGCGAGGCCTGCGGCATGTGCGATGGCTGCCGGGGCCAGGCGGATCGGCCCGACAGCTTCTGGGAGCCGCTGGCGCTGCCCAAGGGCGAGGAGCGGCGCCGGGGTCGCGGACGCGGACGCGGCGGACGGCCCGGAGGAAACCAACGCCGGCGAGGCCAGAAGGGCCGCAAGCGCGGGCGCCGGTCCGGTGGCGCAGACGCGGAGGCGAGCGGAGGCAAGGCACGCCGCCCCAAGGCCGAGGCGAATACCGAGCTCAGGGCCGCCGACGATGCCGAGGGCAAGGGACGCAAGCGCCGGCGGCGGGGCAGCCGCGGTCGGCGAAGGCGCGGCCGCGGGCCGCGGGGCCAGAAGCCCGATGACGGCGGAGACCGGGGCGATTCACCCCCGTCTGCGCCGCCCTCCTGATTCCAACGCCAACGGAGGCGCCGCGTGAGGCGGCACCCTGACGCCTTGGGCTGCGGAAGACCGCCTCTTCAGGCGGCGTAGAGCTCTCAGCTAGCTCGAGGTGGCTCGCGGGGTTGGCACGTTCCTTGCTTTCTATGGGATCCATGCGCCCTACCGGAGAGACCCGATGACCCGCATCCGCTCCTTTGCCGTCTTTGCCAGCCTGTTCCTGGCCAGCCCGGCCCTGGCGGATTCCCCGATCACCTCGAGCGACGAACCCGCCGTCTCTCGCGACACTGCGATCGAATCCACCGCCACCACCCCGGAGCGCCGGCTCACCACCCGGGAGCGCTGGCGTGGAAAGCCCTACCTCAGCTCCAGGCGCGCAGCGCCCGGAGCTCTCGTGACCAACCACATCGACCTCCGCAGCGAGGTCCTCAACCAGGCGCTGCCGATCCAGACCCCCTTCAACGGCGGCTCCGTCTTCTAGCCCCCCCAACCCCGCAAGCACCCCACGCCGGCCGGAGCTTCGACTCCGGCCGGTCGTGTATGGAGGCACCGACGCGGTGGGCCCGCTCTGCGAGCAGCGGGTATCGTGTCGCCATGCCTGCCCCCTGCTCCCTCGCAGCCATGGGCATGGTGCACGCCCTGGGAGACGAGCCCGAGGCCATCCTGCCGCGCCTGCTCGCAGGGGACCAGAGCCGGCTCTCGACCCGCAGCGATCTGGTACCGGACCGTGCCCTGATCGTGGGAGCGGTCCACGAGACCCTCCCCGAGATACCCGCAGAGCTGGCTCGTTTCGCCTGCCGCAACAACGCCATGGCCCTGGCGGCCCTGCGGCAGATCGAGGCGCCGGTGGCCCGGGCCCTCGCCCGCCATGGCGCCGAGCGGATGGGCGTGGTGATGGGCACGAGCACCTCCGGCGTGTCCGATGCCGAGGTGGCGATCCGACACCATCAGGAGACGAGCGAGCTGGCACCCTCCTTCGACTACGCCCAGCTCGAGTTCGGCGGGCTGGCCGAGTTCACGGCGGCCTGGCTGGGCGCGCAGGGTCCGGCATTCACGATCTCGACCGCCTGCTCCTCGGGGGCGCGGGCCCTTGCGACCGCGCGTTCGCTGATTCGAATGGGCCTGTGCGACGCGGTGGTCGCGGGCGCAGCCGACACCCTGTGTGGACTCACCACGGGCGGCTTCACCGCGCTCCACGCCCTCTCCGACGAGGTCAGCAACCCGATGAGCCGCAACCGCTGCGGCCTCACCCTCGGCGAGGGAGCCGCCGTCTTCCTGGTGACCGGTGAGGAGAGCGGCATCCAGCTCTCCGGGGTCGGCGAGTCCAGCGAAGCCCATCACATGTCGGCGCCGGACCCCGAGGGGCGCGGAGCGGAGACGGCGATGAGGGAGGCCCTGACCGATGCGGGCGCGCCGGCCGAGGAGGTGGCCTACGCCAACCTGCACGGCACCGGAACCCCGCTCAACGACGTCATGGAGAGCCTCGCCGTCGACAAGGTCCTCGGTCGCGACATCCCCTGCAGCTCCACCAAGGCCCTGGTCGGCCACACCCTCGGTGCCGCCGGCGCCATCGAAGCGGCCTTCACGTGGCTCGTACTCGATCGGGCCGAGGCCGGTGCGCTGCCTCTCCCACCTCACGCCTGGGACGGTGAGCGCGACCCCGAGCTGGCTCCGATCCGGCTCGCCGTCCCGGGGGAGCGAGCGGCGCCTCGAGAACGAGCCATCACCCTCAGCAACTCCTTCGGCTTCGGCGGCAACAACTGCACCCTCGTGATGGAGCGGCACTTCGCATGAGGGTCGTGCTTCGCCGCATGGCCGCCTGGGCGCCCGGCCTGGAGACACCCGAAGCCTGGCAGGGCTGGGCCGCCGCACCGGCTCCCCTGCGCGGCGACGGGGTTCCCGACGCGCGTTTCCTCCCGGCCATGCTGCGACGCCGCTGCACGCCGCTCTCGAAGATCCTGCTCAAGGCCGCCATGGAGGCCTGCAACGACGAGGAACGGAGCCAGGTACGGACGGTCTTCTCCTCCCGCCATGGCAGCATCAACGAGTCCGTGGGCCTGCTAGAGAACGTCGCCCGCGCCGAGAAGCTCTCCCCGGCCAAGTTCTCCCACACGGTCCACAATGCCCAGGCCGGGCTCTACTCGATCGCCACGGGCAACCGCCAGGCCTCGACCTCCCTGGCCGCACGAGAAGACAGCTTCGGGTGCGGGCTGCTCGAAGCCCTGGGCCACCTGGAGCGGGCCCCCGATCGCGCCGTGCTCGCGGTGATGGGAGACGTCCCGCTGGATCCGGTCTTCGCCCGCCTGGTGGAGGAGCCGGCCTGCGCCTACGCCGTGGCCCTGCAGCTGGCCACAGGGGGAGAAGGCCCGGGCTTCACGCTCCGGGTCGCGCCGAACCCCGAGCCCGCGCCCGTTCCGCCCTGGCCGCCAGCCGTCGAGTTCCTGCGGCACTGGCTCGTCGGAACGGAACGCTTCGAGATCCCGACGCCGCGCCAACGTTGGTGCTTCGCGCGCAGCTAGCGGGCGGCGTCTTCCTCAGGATCCACCCGCGGCTTCGTCGGCGAGGTCGCG
Organism: Deltaproteobacteria bacterium; assembly: GCA_002687015.1. Classification (GTDB taxonomy): domain Bacteria; phylum Myxococcota_A; class UBA9160; order UBA9160; family UBA6930. The sequence continues at coordinate 31,823 of NYZB01000189.1, read as the reverse complement.
CAGATCGGGGAGATAGCGCCTCGCCGCAGCCGCGGGTGTCATCACCCGGGCCATGTAGGTGAGGCTCAAGCAGGCGAGCACCCGGCCGGGTCTGCGAATCGGGATCGAGATCGACGCGGAGTCGCCGGACCTGGGACGAGAGGGCGCGCGCAACCCGTAGCCGCGCTGGCGCGTGCGCGCGAGCAGGCGGCTCGTGCGAGCCGAATCGCGCGCGATGGCATCCTGCGGAAGCTCCGAGCGGCGCAGAGCCCGGAGGATGATGCGGCGTTCCTCGGCGGGGCAGAAGGCCAGGTGGGCCAGCCCCATTCCCGACCCCAGCATGGGCAGCCGCCAGTTGACGGTCGACGGGAAGAGGGCGAGGGGGCTGTCGGGGATGGTGCTGAAGCGAACCACCATCGCGTCGCGATCGAAGAGCCCGACGGCGAGTGGCCAGCGGATCTTCTCCGTGAGCGCACGGGCACTGGGCGTGACTCTCTCGATCACGAGCGAGGGCTCGTGGAAGCCCTCGGAGAGGGAACGCACCGCGCTGGTCACGCGATAGCCGCCGCCGGAAGGGTCGCGGAGCACGTAGCCCTCATGCACGAGCGTCTCGAGGATGCGCACCAGGGTGGGCTTGGGCAGGCCGGAGTCGCGATGCAGGGCTGCGACGCTCGTGAGCGGGCGCAGGTTGAGCAGACGCAGGACCTCGAGACTGCGCGCGAGGGATTGGAGGGGGCGATAGCTCGGCATGAAGTCGTTTCACTATGTGAAATGGTCGATCTCGAAACTCGCATGGAGCCCGGCGGGGGTCAATACTGGTTCCAGACGGGAGGCAAGGACGTGCTCGAGCTCTATCACTACAACGACTCGGTCTGCGCACAGAAGGTGCGGGTGTGCCTGGCGGAAAAAGGCCTCGACTGGGTTCCGCACCACGTGGACCTCATGAAGCTCGAGAACCTGGCGCCCGACTATCTGCAGCTGAACCCGAAGGGCGTGGTACCGACCCTCGTTCACGACGGAAGGGTCGTGTGCGAGTCCACAGACATCATCGAGTACCTGGACGAGCACTTCCCCCGACCGCCGTTGCGACCGGGGGAGCCCGCGGCCCTGGAGCGGGTACGAGCCCTCATCCAGCTGCAGGACGATACGGCGCTCATCGCGGTGGGCCTGCAGACCATGCAGCGCTACATCAAGCGGCACATGGAGCGGCTCAGCGAGGAGGAGCTCGCCGCTTATGCCGCGAACCACCCGATGCCGGAACGCGGCGCCATCCACGCCCATGTCGGCCGCGGCGAGGACGTTCCGCAGGCCGCGCTCGACCAGGCAGCGGCAGATCTCGAGAACGCGGTCGCCACCCTGGAGGCCGCGCTGGAAGAGGGCCCCTGGCTGGCCGGCGAGCAGTACACACTGGCGGAGGTCACCTGGACGCCTTTCGTGCACCGCATGACGATCCTCGACATGGCCGGGTTCTGGGAGGACGGCCTCCGCCCTCGCACCGAGGCGTGGTGGGAGCGCATCAAGGCGCGCCCCAGCTACGCCGAGGCCATGCTGAAGTTCCCCACCTTTGTGGACATCACGGAGTGACCCCCATGCCTTCCATGTTGATCTGCGCATCCCACAGCCCGCTCCTCACGACGGAGCGCCCCAACGAACACGACGAGGTCATGAGCGCCTTCGGCCGGCTGCGAAAGACGCTCGAGAGCTTCGATCCCGAGCTGATCGTCATGTTCGCGCCGGACCACTACACGGGCGTCCACATGCGCATGATGCCCCTCTTCTGCGTGGGCGCCTCGGCGCGGGCCGTGCCCGGAGACTTCGGCGGCTTCCCGGGCGCCTTCGACGTACCGGCGGAGGCCGCCCTCGAGCTGGCCGACGCTCTGCGGCGGGATCGCTTCGACGTGGCCGTGTCCCACGACCTCGAGGTCGACCACGGCTTCTCGCAGCCGATCCACTTCCTGACGGGTGGCCTCGATCGCTATCCCGTGATTCCGATCTTCACGAGCATCATCGCGGGTCCGCGCCCGAGCACGGCTCGCTCCCGGGAGCTGGGTGAAGCCGTCGGCCGCTTCCTGGCGAGTTCGGGGCGCCGGGTCGCCGTGATCGGGTCGGGCGGGCTCTCCCACGATCCGTCACCGCTCTTCCCGGACTTCGCGGCAACGGGGGAAGGCGTCCACCAGTACCAGCTTCATGGGCCCGGCTCCAAGGACCTCTCGCGAGAGGCCTGGCTCGAGCGAGTCGAGAATCTGACCCTGATCGGCGCGAAGCTCTACGCCTCGGGAGAGGCGGCCTCCCCGTGTCGGCCCGACTTCGACCGCCGATTCCTCGACACACTCAGCGCCGGCTCGCTTGCGGAGTTCGATTCCTGGGAGAACGCATGGATCGTGGAGCAGGGTGGTCTGGGTGCTGCCGAGGTCCATTTCTGGATCGCGGCGGCGGCTGCGAGCCAGGCGCTGGGCTGCGATCCGCCCTCGGTGGACTACTACGCGCCGGTCCCGGCCTACGGCGCCTCGGTCGGCCTGGTGCACGCTGGCCCGACGACGGGAAGCTAGGCCATGCGTCTCGCGAGCTTCGCGGCCGAGGGGATCGAGAGGATCGGTATCGCCCTGGACGAAGAGGCGATCGTCGACCTGGTCGACGCCTGGACCCGGGCGGGCTTGCCCGCCGATCGCCGGCCCGTCGACATGACGGAGCTCGCCCTGGGCGGACCCGCTCTCCTGGCCGACGTCGAGCGCTGCGCCCGGGCGGCTCACGCCTGCCGGGATCGGGCCTTTCCCATCGACGAGATCCGCTTCCGGCCACCCATGCGACGTCCGTCGAAGATCCTCTCCGTCGCCAACAACAACTCCGCCCTGGCCGCGGTCGCCAGGAAGTACGTGGACGAGCCGGCCTTCTTCAACAAGGCCCCGTCCAGCCTGATCGGCCACGGCGAGGCCATCCAGATCCGCTCCGACTACGGCCTGACCCATCCCGAGGCCGAGCTCGCCCTCGTCGTCGGCCGGGAGGCGAAGTTCCTGACGCGCGAGAACGCGCTGGATGCCGTTCTCGGCTACACGATCATCAACGACGTCACCTCGGTCGGACTCAAGAGCGAGGACACGATCGTATTCGCGAACCCCGGGATCACGCCGCCGCCCGAGGGCTTCGAGCACGGCGACATGCAGCTCACCTACCACGCGCGATCCAAGAGCACCGACACCTTCGGGCCCTGCGGACCCTGGTTGGTCACCGCCGACGAGGTTCCCGACCCGAATGCGCTCTCGGTTCGGGTGTGGCTCGGAGGCGAGCTCGTGACCGAGGACAGCACCGCGAACCTGATGTTCGACGTGCCCCGGGTGCTCGAGCATGCGACGCGGTACTTCACGCTGCTGCCCGGAGACCTGGTCCACTTCGGCACAGCTGTCCGGGGGGGCCGGTACGGGCTCCGAGACCTCGACCTCCTGAAGCGCGAGGGCCCCTGCGAAATCGAGATCGAGGGACTCGGGAGGCTCAGCAACCCCGTCGAGCGGCTCTGACACTGAGCGGACGTGGCGTGACGGGCTCGGCGCCAGCACGAGCTGCAGCCCGCTGCAGTCGGATCGGTGCAGCGTCGCCTTCGAGCTGCACCCCACGCGCACAGAAGCTCCCGAGGAGCAGCCTCGCAGCTGCAGCAGCTGGCCCAGAATTTGCTCTGGCACCTGGCCATGGCGAGTGAACACACGAGCGGCTCCGACCCGCTGCGCCGGGTCGCGAGAGCCGCCCTCGGCGTCGGAGCGACCTTCCTTCTCCTGGCCCTGGCCTACCTGGGCCTGACCTCGGAGCTCGGGCCGGACGACGGGGACCTGCCCTCCCGCCTGGACGCCGTGCCCGTCGAGCGCGGCGTCCTGCGCGAGCTGGTCATCGCCAACGGCAGCCTCGAGCCCAGCGCCAGGGTCGTGGTCCAGTCCGAGATCCCGGGCATCGTCGCCCGGGTCCACGTGGATGATGGCGATCGGGTCGAGCCCGGCCAGCCCCTGGTCGAGCTGGATCGCGAGCGTCTCCTCGACCGGGTCGCCGAGATGGCGGCCGCCCTCGAGGTGCGGCGTGCCCGCGCGCGGATGGACCTGGTCGGACGCGCCCGGATCGAGCTCCGCAAGGCCCGGCGCGACCTCGCGCGGGTGAAGGGGCTCCATGCCCGGGGCATCGCCTCGCAGGAGACCCTGGAGCTGGAAGAGCACCGCACCTCACTCGCCGAGATCGCGCTCGGGGATGCACGAGCAGAGAAGGCGGCGCGGCGCGCTTCGGTGGAGGAGGCGGAGAACGCGCTGCGGCGAATGCGGCGCGACGTCGAGAAGGCGATCATCCGCTCCCCCATCGGGGGCGTCGTCGTGCGCCGGGCCGTCGAGGTGGGAACGGCCGTCGCCGATCTCCAGAATGGCGGGACGGTGGTCGCGACCCTCGCCGACGACCGGCGCCTGCACGTGCTGGCCGAGGTGGATGAGAACGACGTCGCTTCGGTTCGGATGGGACAGAGCGTGGAAGTCCGCGTCGACGCCTTTCCCGAGGAGGCCCTCGTGGGCCACGTGCGCAAGGTGTCCTCGGCCGGACGGGCCGAGGGCAGCGTGTCGAGCTTCGAGGTCGAGATCGAGCTCGTGCGCGACCCCCGCGCGCGGGTCGGCATGTCGGCCGACACCCGGATCCAGGTGGGACGCCACGTCGACGTGCTGCTCGTGCCCAACGGCGCCATCGATCGCGATGGCGACGGGCCGCGCGTCCGACGCGGGATCTCGGGCAGGAGCGGAGAGGAGTGGGTGCGCATCGAAGAGGGCGCCAGCGACGGCTTCCACACCGTGATCCGGACCGGCCTCGAAGAGGGAGACCTGGTCCTGCTCGAGGTTCCGGAGAGCGCGGGATGAGCCTCCTCGCCCTCCGGCAGGTTCGCAAGCGCTTCCGCCTCGGAGAGCAGGAGGTGGAGATCCTGCGCGGGGTGGACCTGGCGATCGAAGCCGGCGAGTTCCTCGCGATCATGGGTCCCTCCGGCTCCGGCAAGACGACCTGCCTCGAGATCCTGGGCGCCCTGTCGCGCCCGAGCGAGGGCAGCATCTGCTTCGAGGACGAGCCCGTGGAGGATTGGAGCGACGACGCGCTGGCCGACCTCCGCGCGCAGCGCCTCGGCTTCGTGTTCCAGACCTTCAACCTGATGCCCAGGATGAGTGCGCTTCGCAATGCGGCCCTGCCGCTCCTGTACGCCGGCGTGGCCCGCGCCGAGCGAGAAGACCGCGCGCGCCTCCTGCTCGAACGTGTCGGCCTTGGTCATCGAATCCACCATCGTCCAGCCCAGCTCTCGGGCGGAGAGCGCCAGCGGGTCGCGATCGCGCGAGCCCTCGTGAACGAGCCGCGCGTGATCCTGGCCGACGAGCCCACGGGGAACCTGGACGAAGCCACGAGTGGGGAGATCCTGGCGCTCTTCGAGGCCCTTCACGCCGAGGGACGAACCCTGGTCGTCGTCACCCACAGTGACGAGGTGGCCGCACGAGCCGGTCGCGTGATCCGGCTCCGCGACGGTCGGGTGACGGGGATCGCAGCGTGAACGGGGGCGGCGCCCGCTGGCGCCGGGCCCTGAGGCTCTTCCCCGTGCTGCTCGAGGATGCAGCCCTGGAGATCCGGGAAGACTGGCGCCGGCACCTCTTGACCTTCGTGGGCCTGGTCTGGGGAAGCGCCAGCGTGGTGCTGCTGCTGGCCCTGGGTACCGGCTTCATGGGCTTCCTCGATCTCGGTGTCGAGAAGACCGGAGCGCGCTGGACCGCGGTGGAAGGCGAGTACACGACCGCCGAGAACGGCGGCCTTCGTCCGGGGCGCCCGATCCGATTGGAGAGGGAGGACGTGCAGCGGATCCGCGCTGCGAGCCCGCGCGTGGCCCTCGCCGCCGGTGAGATCCTGATGGCGACCACCGCCGAGAGCCGAGCCAAGACGAGGGCCACGATCGTCTCCGCCGCCCACTCCGATCTGGCCGGAATCCGGAACCACCACGTCGCGCGAGGCCGCTATCTGGACGAGCGGGACGAAGCCGAAGCCCGCAGGGTCGCGGTGCTCGGCGCCGCGCTGGCGCGCGTCCTGTTTCCGGATGGTCGCGCCCTGGGCGAGTCGGTGCGGATCGCAGGAAGCGCCTTCCGGGTGGTGGGAATCCTCGAGGAGAAGGGCTTCCAGCTCATGACGAACATGGACCTCCACGACAACATGGCCTTCGTGCCGCTCTCGGCCGGCCAGCGGGTCGCCGGTCGGGGCGACGAGATCGACCGCGTCTACCTCGAGCCCCTGCGCATCGCCGAGACCGAGGCCTTGGAGCGAGACGTCTGGCACGCCCTGGGCCCTCGCCATCGCCTGGTGCCGGGCGACGACGAGGCGCTCCGCTTCGATCGGGTCCCGGACATGATCGGGGGGATCCGCAACGTCTTCGTGGCGCTCGAGCTGCTGCTCGGTCTGGTCGGAACCCTCACCCTCGCCCTCTCGGGCGTGGGCGTAGCGAACCTGATGGTCGCGCTCGTGAACGGGAGGCGCCGTGAGCTCGCCATGCGGCGCGCCTGCGGTGCACGGCGGAGCGATCTCCTCCTCCAGATCGTGGCCGAGACCCTGGCGATCGTCTTCGGCGGCGGCCTCGCCGGCATCGTACTGGCGGTCGGCATCTGCTTCGCCATCTCGGCGCTCCCCCTTCCGCCCGCGGTGCCCGACCCACAGATCTCGTCCGGGGTGCTGCTCACGACGATCCTGGTCCTCTCCCTCGTGGGCTTCGGGGCGGCCCTCGGCCCCGCCCGGATCGCCGGCAGGGTCGACCCCTCGGCGGCGCTGCGCGTCTCGTGAGCGAGCGCCTGCGGATGGCCGTCGAGGCCCTGGCCGAGCATCCGGGACGGGCCCTGGCCTCCTCTCTCGGCGTCTTCTGGGGCACGGCGGCCGTGATCCTGCTGCTCTCCTGGGGGGAGGGGTTCCGCACCTACATGCACGGCGAGCTCGGGAGCTTCGGTCAGAGCTTCGTGATGATGTACCCGGCGGCGACCTCTTCGGGATTCCCGGGCTTCCGCAAGGGTCTGCCGGTCCGCGTATCCCGTCGGGACGCGGCTGCAGTCGAGCGCGGTGCTGCGCACCAGATCGAGGCCGTGCTTCCCCAGCAGATGTCGCGGGGTCGAGCCCTCGTCGACGTGGGGCCGCGGACACGACGCCTCGACCTGACGGGTGTGGACCAACGCTGGGCGGGCTACCGGAACTTCGACATCGCCCAGGGTCGCTTCTTCGATCGCGCGGACGTGGCACGGCGCCGGCCGGTCGCGGTCCTGGGCCACGACGCCGCCGTCGATCTCTTCGGAAGTCCCCTCGCCGCCGTGGGAGCGATCCTGCGGATCGAGGGGCATCCCTTCCGCGTGCTGGGTGTCGCCGCGAAGAAGGGCCGGCAGTACATGAACACGAACCGGCCCGACAACCGGATGCTGATGGTCCCCATCACCACCGCAGAGGGCTCGCTGGGCTATGACGAGGAGGCGGTGGGAAACCTCCTGGTGTTCCCGCGCCCCGGCGTGGGCACCGAGGAGGCCGTGGCCGCCACGCTCCGCGTGCTGGGCCCGCGAGCCGGCTTCCACGCCGAGGACGAAGACGCCTTCATGTGGTTCGACCTGGCCCGGTTCCTCGACCTGATCGAGCTCTTCCACGCGGGCTTTGCGGGCTTCATCGGGTTTGCGGGCCTGATCACCCTGCTGATCGGAGCCGTGGGCATCGCCAACTACCACCTGGCGATCCTCGCCGAACGCAGCGCCGAGATCGCCGTCGCCAAGGCCGTGGGAGCGAGACACCGCTGGCTGGTCCGGCAGACCCTCCTGGAGAGCGCGCTGGTCTCGGGCGCAGCGACCCTCGGCGGCGTGGCCCTCGGCCTGGGCCTGTGTGCCGCCCTGGTGCGATGGACCCCGGAGACCCTGCCGAAGCCGATCCTCTCGGGCGCGGTCGTCGTGGTCACGGTCGCCGCGATCCTCGGCGTCGCCATCGTCTCCGCCGTGCTCCCGGCGCGGCGGATTCGCGAGATCGACACCTCGACGGCCCTGCGTGAGGATCTCTGAGGGGAGCGGGGCCTTCGTCTCGACCGGGCTCCCCGGCGGCTCAGCTCTCGAATCGCCCGAACACCAGCGACGTGTTGATCCCGCCGAAGGCGGAGTTGTTGCTGACGGCAATCTCGAGGGCGGCCTCGCGGGGTCCGCCCATCACGTAGTCGAGCTGCGCGCAGGCCGGGTCGACGCGCTCCAGGTTGTGGGTGGGCGCAACCCAGCCCTCGCGCATCATCTCGAGGGTCATCCACGCCTCCAGGGCGCCACAGGCTCCGAGGCTGTGGCCGAGGTGACCCTTGAGGGAGCTCACCGGCGTGTGACCCCCATAGGCCCGCGCCATGGCATGGCTCTCGGCCACGTCGCCCGCTTCGGTCGCGGTGGCGTGGGCGCAGACGTAGTCGACGCGATCCGCGGAGATGCCGGCGTCGGCAAGGCCCGCGCACATGGCGGCCTCCATGCCGGCGGGATCCGGCGCGGTCAGATGGGCTCCGTCGCAGTTGGTGGCGTAGCCGAGCAGTTCGCCCAGGATGGGTGCGCCCCGTTCCCGCGCATGGTCGAGGGATTCCAGCACCAGGGCGCCCGCGCCCTCGGCGACGACGAGCCCGTCCCGGTCCACGTCGAAGGGCCTCGGGGTCTCGGTGGGGGCCTCGTTGCGGGTCGAGGTGGCGAACATCATGTCGAAGACCCCCACCTCGATCTCGTGGAGCTCCTCGGCGCCTCCGCACACCATGACCTCCTGCCGGCCGAAGCGGATCTGCTCGTAGCCGCTGCCGATCGCCTGGCTCCCGGAGGTGCAGGCACTGGTCGTGGCGAGGACAGTGCCGCGCACCTCGAAGTACTGGGCCAGGTTGGCCGCGCAGGTGTGACTCATGAGCTTCACGTAGTTCATCGGCGTGATGCCCTTTTGACGCCGCTCAGCACCGTAGGCGAGCGCGAAGGTGACCATGTCGGGCGGGCTTCCCGAGGTCGAGCCGAAGGCCAGGCCGGTCCTGCCGCCCGAGAGCAGGCTCTGCTCCAGACCGGATGCGGCGATGGCTTCACCAACAGCCCAGGTCGCCAGCCGCGAGACCCGGCCCATGCCGCGCAGCTTCTTGCGCGGGGCATCCGCGGGCAGGGGCGGCTCGTCGACGGCGCCTCCCAGACGGGTACGCATCCCCTCCACCGTGTCGAGGGGCGGCCAGGGCGCGATCCCCGAACGCCCCCGGCGCAGCCCCTCGCCGACCTGGGCCCAATCGTTGCCCAGGCCGCACACGCCGGCTGCGCCCGTGACGACGACGCGTCGCTCGCTCATCTCGGGCCGCCCGGCGGGTCCATGCCGAGCTCGACCCGCATGTGGGCAATGTACGCCATCGAGCGACGCCCCCGGGCGGTGTGCTCCGGAGGGAAGAGCCGCCGGAAGACCCGGTCCACGGGTCCCTCGTCGAAGGCGCGAAACCAGGTCTTGCGAAACACGGACTCGAGCAGCTGCAGACCGGCGGCGGTCAGGTAGAGCCCGACCCCGGTCCAGGCCTGCCAGCGCGCCAGGTCTCCGGAGGCGGCGAGTGCGACGATCGCAGCCGCATTGACGACGAAGAAGGCCGCCCAGAGACCCGTCACCACGCGGCAGTAGGGCCGCACCCAATCGGGCAGCCAGGGCTGCATGAAGTGGGCCATGCGTTCGACGACCGAGTCTTCCTCGCGCAGGCCGAGGAGGAAGTAGGCCGCCAGGCCCAGCTGGATCGCGGCGGGGACGTAGAGCAGCGGTCCGCGCGTCGCCCACGCCGCCGACAGGGCGAGCAGGGCGAGGATCGCGAGCTGCGTGGGACGCAGGGCGGGCGCCTGGATGCGGCCCCAGCGCCAGGCCAGGCCGGCCCCACCACTCAGGAGCAGGGTGAGGGCCACGGCGCGGACACCGAAGCGCGCGACCCCCCATTCGAGGAGGAAGGGATAGGCCGCCACCGCGACCAGTCCGAGGAAGACCAGCCCGACCACGGGCGGCGGCGGCTGCCGAAAGGGATGGCGGTGGACCATGGGATCGGGGAAACGCCACCGGCGTCAGACGAGCGGACGGGGCGTCATCATCGTCGTGAGCGCGAGGTTCTCCTGCGCTTCCCGCTCCTGTAGCGCAAGGCCGCGCCGGCGAACGCCGTTGAAGATCTCGGCGGTCTTCTCGAGCACGACCCGCTGGGTGCGCGGCAGGCCCACCTCCTCGACGAAGTCGATGTTCTCGAGGCCGTAGGCGAAGAGGCCCAGGTTGTTCCGGTAGTACTCGCCCTTCTTCCGAAGATGGGCTTCGGTCTGCTGGAAGAGCTCGGCGAAGTTCTGCAGCGCCTGGAGCACGAAGCGCTGCTGGCGCACCTGGCGGCGCACGAAGCGCTCGTCGAGGTACTGGTCCTTGAGGTAGGGGTCGACCCAGAGGTTGTAGTAGCAGCCGATGTCGAAGTCCCACTTGAGGCGCATCAACTCGTAGCTGCCGAGCATGCCGTAGAGGCCGCGGTAGAGGCGCATCGCTGCCTCGTAGCGGAAGGCCATGAAGTCGTCGTAGAGGTCGACCCGCCGGGCCACCTCGTCGTCCGCCTCGCCCCCCAGATCGCGGCGCACCAGATCGCAGAGGAAGTCGTTCTCGATGGCGATGAAGTCCGCGCCCGGGCTGTAGAGAGGGTCGCCGAAGGCCGCCGCTTCGCCGATCAGACCCCAGCGATCCCGCGAGAAGAAGCGCCGCGTGCCATAGGTGAAGTTCTTGAGGGAGGCCGTGTCGATGGGCTTGGCATGGGTCAGCAGCGAGGCGATCGCCCGATGCGATTCGAGGAAGGCCCGGAAGCCCGCCTCGCTTCGCATCGACGCGGGATCCACCGGCGGCTCTCCCACGAAACCGATGCTCGTGACCCCGCCGCCCAGCGGGATGAACCAGATCCAGTAGCCCGGGTAGCAGAAGTGGATCGTGGAGATGCCGCGGCTGGTGTGACGGACCCGCGCGGTGAAGGCCGGGTCCCCCCAGTCGTCGACGTCGGCGACGCCCTCGAAGCGCCCCCAGACCGAATGGAGGCGGTGCGTCTCGTCGCGAACCCTGAGCCCGAGGGCGCGGGAGAGCAGCGCGGCGCGGCCCGTCGCGTCGAGCAGCCAGCGGCACTCGACCTGGTCGCTTCGACCCTCCCTCTCGATCCGGAAGCGATGCGCGGCGCCGTCGCTCCCGAGCTCGAGATCCGTCACCCGCGCGCCGAGGTGCACGCCGATCCCGGCCCGCTGGTTCATGTCCTGGAGATCGGCGTCGAGACGCGCCCGGTCCACCTGGAAGGCCGGATGGAAGGGGAGATTGATCGTGCCGATCTCGCTCATCTCCGTGAGCTCGGCGCTCTTGTTCTCGTCGTCGAAGAAGTAGCGGAGGCCGTTCTTGGGAAGGTGGTTCTCGTAGAGGTAGCGGGAGAGACCGACCCTGCGGATCATGTAGGAGCTGCCGATCTCGACGGTCGACTCGCCGACCTTGTACGAGGTCTCGGTGTCCTTGTCGAAGACCCCGATCCGCTGGCCGGGCATCTCGCGAGCGAGCTGGCGCGCGAGCAGGCCGCCACCCATGCCGGCACCCAGGATGGCTACGTCGAGCTTCACGCACTCCTCCAGCGGGCTCCCGCCCCTAGGTCATGCCCCCATCCACCGAGAGCACCTGCCCCGTAACATAGGACGCGCCGTCGGAGAAGAGAAACGCCACCGCCGCCGCCACGTCCTCGGGCGTACCGAGCCGCTGGGCCGGGATCATCGCGCGCAGGGCCTCGACAGGGACCTCGCTCGTCATCTCCGTCTCGATGAGTCCGGGCGCCACAGCGTTGACCGTGATCTCCCGGCTGGCCAGCTCCAGGGCCAGGGCCTTCGCCGCGCCAATCAGCCCTGCCTTGGAGGCGGCGTAGTTCACCTGCCCGCGGTTGCCCCGCAACCCGCTGACCGAGGACATCACGACGATCCGGCCCCCGCGGCGCGCCCGCACCATCGGAAGCACCAGGGGTTGGACCACGTGATGGAAGGCATCCAGGTTCGTGCACAGCACCCGGTCCCAGGCCTCGGGGCCCATCGCGGGGAAGGCGGCGTCCTGGTGGACGCCGGCGTTGGCGACGACGCCGTAGAAGGGGCCCTCCGCCTCCACCTCGGCGGCCAGGGCCTGGGCGCTGGCGCCGCGGTCGGCCACGTCGAAGCCCAGGGCGCGGGCCGAGCCACCGGCCCCCTCACAGGCGGCCACGGTCTCCTCCGCCTTCTCGGCCCGGCTCCCGTAGTGGGCCACGACGGGAAAGCCGGCGGCCGCCAGGGCCACGGACACGGCGCGGCCGATGCCGCCGCTCGCCCCCGTCACGAGCACCCTGCGCGGGCCGGCTGCAGCCGCGCGACGCCTCAGCGCCACGTCGGATCGCCGGCCCCGGACGCAGGCCCTTGCAGCGCGTCGAGGCTCTCGAAGATCAGCACGTTGAGCAGGCCCTCCGCGAGGCTCCCGGACTCTCCGGGTGCCCGCAGCGTACAGGCGAACGCGTGAGCTCCCACCCCCCGACCGTGGTGCCAGCGGGCCGACACCAGGAGCTCCCCTTCGGGCGGGAAGCTCCGGCCGGGCAGGCGAGCCCGGCGCGTGCCGAGGAACAGACCCGGGCGCGGGGGCGAGCCCTCGGCGTGGCCGTGGAGGCCTCCGTGCGCGGCGATGCACTGGGCCATCCACTCGAGGCTCAGGTAGGCGGGGATGCGGCCCTCGCCGTCGGCGAAGAGCGCGCTCTCCGCGGGGCGCAGGGCACAGGTGGTCTCGGTCGCGGTGTGCGCCAGCACCCGATCCAGGAGCAGCATCGGCGGGGCGTGGGGCACCACGCTCGCGAGCGGGGGGAAGTCCACGGCTCAGGCGTCCTCCACCTGCCAGGTGTCGTAGAAGTTGAACCACTGCAGGGGCTCCTCGCCGCACCAGTGTTCGAGGCTCGCCACGTAGCCTTGCAGCCATTCGCGAGCGCGGGCCTCGCGCGCGGCCCGAGGGACCTGGCCGCCCGGATGCAGGACCTCGACCGCCGCCTCGTAGGTCGATGGCCCGCGGCGCACGCAGACGGCAAAGAGCAGGGGCGCCCCCAGGACGCCGGCCAGGAGGAAGGGACGCAGGGAGAAGGGCGCGGGCTGCCCGAAGAAGGGCAGCAGCTCGCGATGGGCCCGGTCGGCGGGCCAGATGCGGTCGCCCAGGATCCCCACGAATTCGCCGCGGTCGAGGCACTGCTTGATCTCGAAGGCGGTGCGCATGCTGGAGGGATCGAGTGCGATCACCCGCACCCGGCTCTCGGGATCCAGGTTGTGCAGGAAGGCGGTGATCCGCTCGGCGTTCTTCGTGAACATGAGCACGTTCACCACGAGACCGTGGCGCCCGGCGAGCAGCCGCATCATGTCGAAGCTGCCGAGATGGGAGCCGATCAGGATGGCGCCCCGCTTCTCCTCGGCGAGCCGGAACAGGTGCTCACTGCCCTGGTGGATGAAGCGGATGTCGTCGAGACCGCCACCCCAGGCCACCATGCGATCGAAGAGGTTGATGGCGAAGGCGTGGACGTGCGCCAGCGCGGAGCCGAAGTGAGGCGGCCCGACGTCTCGGCCCCGGGGCGTCGAGCGCAGGGCCTCGATGTAGCGCCGATGGGCTCGGCGGTGCTCCCGGCCGACGACCGTGAAGTAGAGGGCGATGGGCCACATGAGCGCGCTGGAGAGACGCCGGCCGAGCAGGCGGTACAGCCCCCTCATGATCCGGATGGCGATGGAGGTCCCCGCCTCCGCCGTCCGCGCCCAGGGTGCGTCGCGGTCCCGCGATCGCTTCGCATCGGGCTCGGCGGGCGTGCCGGGGGCGGCGGAGCTCACGGGCCCTCGGCCGGGATCGCGACGGGCCTTCGCCACAGGAGGAGTGGACTGCGCAGGAACATGCCGAAGGCGAGGCGCAGGTACAGCCAGGCCAGGCGCAGATCGTCCCAGAGCACGTCGAAGTTGGAATGGCCGCCGACCGGGTACACCACACGGGTCGGCAGGTTCACCATGGGCGTGCCGGCCCATACCAGGCGCACCGCGAGCTCGGGCTCGAACTCCATGTGGTCTCCCGTCTTCACCCGGTCCAGCAGCGCCAGGGTCGGAGCGAGCGGCACCCCCCGAAAGCCCACCAGGGGATCCTCCACGGCAAAGGAGAGCGTGGCCAGCCAGACCAGGCCCCGGGAGAGCTGCCGGAAAGCCAGCCGGGGACGGGGAACCGAATCGTCGAAGAGCGGGGTCCCCAGGACCAGGGCCTCGGGGTGCGCCTCCATCGCCGCCAGGAAGCGCGGAACGTCGGCGCAGCAGTGCTGCCCGTCGGCATCGAGGTGCACGACATGCGTGTAGCCTCGGTGGGCCGCCAGCCGGAAACCGGTGCGCAGGGCCACCCCCTTGCCCGCGTTGGCGGGGAGCCGATGGAGGGAGACGAAGGGGTGCTCGACGGCGAGCTTCAGGAGCCGCTCGCGGTTCTCGCCGTCGCTGCCGTCGTCGATCATGAAGCAGGTCATCCCGAGCCCGGCCAGATCCTCGAGCACCCGCGCCACCGGCTCCCCATGCTGGTAGACCGGGATCAGCAGCGCGGCCTTCACGGCTCGACCTTCACGCGCCCCGAGGAGAGCTCGCGCCCCTCCCGGGTGCACCGGAAGCGGAAGCGCCCCTTGGCGCGATCGTCCGGGTTCGCCTCCACCTCGAGCGACAGGGACGTCCCGGGCCGGAGCGGCTCCTTGAACTTCAACGCTTCGACGCCGTGTGCCTGCAATGGGCGTCCGAGCAACACCTCGGCCGCCGCCAGGGCCCAGCCCACCTGGGCTACGCCCGGAACCACCGGCAGGTCGGGGAAGTGACCCTCCAGCTGCGCGAGATCCTCCGGCACCCGGAGCTCTCGGCAAAGGACGTCTCCTGCCCGCTCCTCCCCGAGGACCAGCGGGCTGCGCGGCCTCTCGGCCAGCTCCGCCAGCAGGGCCTCCCGCGGCAGCTTGCCCCTCTCGTCCCGCGGAAGGGCCGGCACCACGCGCCAGATCCGGGGCAGCACCACGCGATCCCAGTGGGGCGCCAGATGATCTCCGAGTGCGCGACCGAGCTCGCGCCTCCCCTCGCGCTCGTGGACGGCCCGGCCTTCGGCCGAGAGCACGACGAGGGCCCCCACCCGCGCGTCCCCGCCGCGCTCGACATCGACCAACGCCACCTCGTCCACGAAGCCATGCTCGAGCAGGCGGCTCTCCATGTCCAGCAGGACGACCCGCTTCTCCCCGATCTTGACGACGCGGTCCGCCCGACCGAGCAGGCGGAACTCCCCATTCGCCGCGATCTCCACCCGGTCACCCATCTCGAGCTCGAGCTGACCATCCGCCTGCTCGGCGCCGAGGCTCACCCACGGGGAGGTCACGCGCAGACAGCCCGTCTCGGCGTCGCGGCGAACCCGCACCGGGGCCAACGGGCGCCAGGAGGGCGGCGGCTCGCCCGACCGCTGGCTTCGCAGGGCCACTCCGCCGCTCTCCGTCGAGCCGAACACCTCCACCGGCGGCTCGCCCAACGCGATCTCGACCGCCGCGGCGGTCGAGGCAGGAAGCGGCCCGCCCGACGAGAAGACCCGAACCAGGTGGCCACGCAACCGCGCGAGCTCCTCGCGCTGGGTGATCCGTCGCAGGTGCGCCGGGGTCGCGGCCAGCATCGCCGGAGGCCCCTCGGCGATGCGCGGCAGCAGCTCCTCGACGTGGAGGAGCGTTTCGGCCTGGAAGGGCCTGCCGCTGGCGAGGGGCCAGAGGACGCGGAACAGGAGACCGTAGAGGTGGTGGTGCGGCGCCGTCGAGAAGACCCGTGTCGAAGCGGGCAGGCCCGAGCCGAAGCAGCGTTCGAGCTCGGCCACCTCGTCGAGCTGGCGCCAGGTCTTGGGGATCTCCTTGGCGCTGCCCGTGGTCCCCGACGTGAACAGATGCAGTGCGGCCCGGTCCTCCGGCAGGTCACATGCCGCGGCCTTTGCCGAGAGGGCGAGGGGGTGCAACGCGCCCGGCTCCTCCGAGCCGTCCGAGAGCAGGCCGTCCGAGCGCGCCGCCAGATCGCCGACGGTGCCGGGCTGTCGGTTCGGCGGAACCCACGCCAGCGCCCCTGCGCGCGCCGTCGCGAAGAGCGCCACCGCGAAGGCGTAGCTGCTGGCGCAGTCGACGACCCAGCTCGTGCCGCGACCGAGCTGCCCGGCCAACCCGGCGGCGTGCTCGCTGAACTCGCGCCAGGTGCGCACGCCCTCTCGATCCCAGGCGACCGCCATGTCAGGGGGGCGGGGTTCGCGGAACAGGGCGGCCAGGAGGAGGGTCGGCACGATTCAGGCGAGCCGACTGGCCACCGCGTCGACGACGCTCTGCACGGTGACCAGCGAACGCAGATCCTCTTCGGACAAGACGAGACCCGTCTCTTCCTCCAGGCGCACCATCAGCGCCACCGCGTCGACGCTGTCGAGATCGAGATCGTCGACCAGGTGGGCGTCGGGGTGCACCTCCTCCTCCGAGAACTCGAACTCGCTCTGGAGCACGCCCCGCACCTTCTCGAAGACCTCCGCTCGGGACAGCACGGGGCGCTCAGCCGCGCTGCTCCGTGACGAAGCGGGCCAGACTCTCGACCGAGAAGAAGATCTTCTGGTTCTCGTCCGGGTCGTCGCCCACGGTCACGCCGTACTTCTCCTCGAGGGCCATGGCCAGCTCGAGGGCGTCGATCGAATCGAGACCCAGGCCCTCGACGAAGAGGGGGGCCTCGGTTTCGATCTCCTCGGGGGCGATGTCCTCGAGGGCCAGGCACTCGACGATGATCTTCTTGATCTCCAGAGCCAGCGTCGCGCTATCCAAGATCCAACACCTTCTCGTAGATATCCCGCAGCGCCGCGTTCACCTTGCGCGCGGCGAGCATGGGGCTCTCGCTTCCATCGAGCACCTTGCCGGGCGAGAGCGGCGGCATGACCCTCACCTCGACCTCGGGGACCTTCTCGGGGACGTCATACCAGCGCTCGCCCTTTCTCGTCGTCGGGGGGTCGATCCGGATCACCACGGGAAGCAGGTCGCAGCCACTGGCGAGCGCCACATGGGCGGCTCCCCGGTGGAAGCGACCCAGGCCCGCTGCCGGCGACCGGGTCCCTTCCGGAAACATCACGACGCTGCGGCCCGCGCGCAACCGGGCCACGGCGGCATCGACCGCCGCAGCGCCCGCGTCGCTCGGCAGGGCCTCGACGGCGGCGACCAGCGTTCGGAACAGGGGCCGGGTGGCCCACTCGGGGCTCACGAAGCTGTCGGCCTGGGGCAGATGGCGGACGACCAGGGCGGAGTCGATCAGGGAGGGGTGATTGGCGACGACCAGCCGGGGCCCCGGGCCCGCGAGGGCCTCGGCCCCGCGGGTCGTGAGCCGGATCGACCCCAGCCAGGCCGCCACGGCGATGAAGCTCGCATAGGCGCGCTGGACGAGCCGTTGGGCCGCGAAGACGTCGTGTCCGACCAGCTTCTCGCGCACCAGCAGCCAGACCGCCAACGCCGCGAGCCCCACCCCGTAGTAGAGGAAGGTCAGCCCGGCGACGAGCTGCCGCCAGGGCCGGGGAGCCTTGTAGGTCGGATCTGCCACCAGGAGGAGACGATACCACTGCGCACCCTCGATCGTGGCCTCCGGCGGAGGCGGTGAGCCGGGCCGCGGACAGCATCCGGGATCGAGGTTAGATTCCACGGGTGACGACCGATCGCTGCGAGCTGGGGCGGGCGCCGCTCATGCTTCCCGACGTCCTGGCGCTGGCGCGGGGCGAGCGACGGGCCGAGCTGTGGGCCGACGCCGACTATCGGGCGAGGCTTCGCGCGGGCCAGGAGGCCATCGAAGCGCGGCTCCGAGAGGGCGAACCGGTCTACGGCGTCACCACCGGAGTCGGAGCCTCGGTCGGAAACTCCATCCCGGCCGAGCTCCAGGCCGAGCTGCCCCACCAGCTGCTGCGCTTCCACGGCTGCGGCACGGGTCGCATCCTCGAGGACGAAGAGGCCGCCGCCGTGCTGGTGGTTCGCCTCGCCTCGCTCGCCCAGGGGCACTCGGGGGGCAGCGAGGCGCTGCTCGAGCGGCTCTGCGTCGCCCTCGACCATCGTCTCCTGCCCCGGATTCCGGCCGAGGGCTCGGTGGGCGCCAGCGGCGACCTGACCCCCCTCTCCTACCTGGCCGCTGCCCTCGTAGGGGAGCGCGAGGTGAGCCTGGCGGGCCGCGTCCTGCCGGCGACGGAGGCCTGGCGGGAGATCGGCCTCGAGCCCCTCCCGTTGCGGCCCAAGGAGAGCCTGGCGCTCATGAACGGCACCAGCGTGATGGCCGCGCTGGGCGCCCTCGCGTGGGATCGCAGCATGCAGATCGCCAGGCTCGCCTGCGCGGTCACGGCCATCGCGAGCGAGGTCACGCACGGCAACCCCGCGCACTTCGACGATCGAATCTTCGCCTGGAAGCCCCATCCGGGCAGTCGCCTCGCGGCCCGGTGGATCCGCGAGGACCTGAGCCGGGATGCTCCCCGCGACGTGGCGCGGCTCCAGGACCGCTACTCGATCCGCTGCGCGCCCCACGTCGTCGGTGCCCTGCTCGACGCGGCGAGCTTCACGCGCCAGATCCTCGAGATCGAAATCAACGGGGTCAACGACAATCCCCTGGTCGACCCGGAGGCGGGCGACGTGCTGCACGGGGGCAACTTCTACGGAGGCCACGTGGCCCTCGCCCTCGACACGCTCAAGGCGGCGACGGCCAGCGTGGCCGACCTGCTCGACCGCCAGCTCGCGCTGCTGTGCAGCCCCGTCACCAGTGGGGATCTCCCCGAGAACCTCGTGGCCCAGCAGGGCGCGGGCGCCGTGGTGCACCACGGCTTCAAGGCCATGCAGATCAGCGCGTCGGCTCTCACCGCCGAGGCCCAGAAACTGACCATGCCGGCCGCGGCCTTCAGCCGCAGCACCGAGTCCCACAACCAGGACAAGGTGAGCATGGGGACGATCGCGGCTCGCGACGCCCTGCGCATCGCCGAGCTGACCGAGACCGTGGCGGCGATCGGGACCCTGGCGGTCTGCCAGGCGGTGGACCTGCGAGAGCGGGAGGGCCAGACGCCGGGCAGCCGGGCACGGAGCCTGCGCCGCATCCTGCGCAAGGCCGTGCCGACGCTCTCGGAAGACCGGCGCCAGGACCGGGACATCGCACAGGTCCTGGAGCTCCAGCGGACCCGGGGCTTCGGCTTCGGATCGTGAGCCGCTCGCGTGCCGCGCGGGCTTCGGGTCGTGAGCGGCTCCCGCCGGGCGCTGGAATCGGCGGCATCGAGGGCCCGCCGCGGGAGCCGATGCGTTGATCGCCCTTCGAACCGTCGGCGTCATGGTCTGGTTCGCCGGGTGGTTCTTCGTCGCGTTCCCCTGGTGCGTCCTGCGACTTGCGGGGTGGGGCTTCGCCGCGGGTTGGCAGGTCTCCCCGTGGCCTGCGAAGGCCCTGACGGCGGGGCTCCTGGCGGTCCTCCTGATCCAGATCATCCAGTTCGTCCGGCGGGGCCGCGGCACACCCGCGCCCTTCGATCCGCCCCGCAACCTGGTCGCGGGCGGCGTGTACGAGCGCAGCCGCAACCCGATGTACCTGCTCTACACCCTGATCATCCTGGCCGAGGCGTGGCTCTTTGTCTCCCTGGCCCTCGTCGCCTACGCCGTCGCGTTCTTCGGCCTGGCCCACCTCTTCGTGGTCCGGGTCGAGGAGCCGGGGCTGCGCCGGCGCTTTGGGGCCCCCTACGAGGCGTACTGCGCGCGCGTGCCCCGCTGGCTCGGCTTCAGCGTTCCTCCGTGAACCCGGGCGACCGTTCGAGCTTGCCGGTGGCCGTGAGAGGCAGCGCCTCCACCACCCGGAATTCGCGCGGGACCTTGTAGGCCTCGAGCTGGGCGCGGCAGTGGGCGGCCAGCTCCTTCCTGGCCAGCTCGGGGGTGCCGGCCTCGAGCTCGAGCTCGGCGACCGGGATCTCGCCCAGGTGGGGGTGGGATCTTGCCGAGACGCGGCTGCGCCGGACCCCGGGGACCTGGTCGAGGACCGCCTCGACCTCCTCGCTGAAGAACTTCATCCCGGCCATGTTGATCCGGTTGCTACGACGCCCGGCCAGGTGCAAGCGGCCCTTCGCGTCGAACCAGCCCTGGTCGCCGGTGCGAAAGCCGTCCGGCTCGAGCAGCTCCCGGGCGGGGCTCCAGGGATCGAGGTAGGCGTCGAAGAGGCCTGGGCCGCGAATGCAGATCTCCCCGGTGTGGCCCTCGTCGGAGGTCTTCACGGGGGCCCCGTCTTCGCCGCGCAGCCATACGTCGTAGTCGGGCAGCGGATGTCCCAGGGCCCCGGGCTCCGGATCCTCGAGGTCGATCACGGGCAAGCCGACCTCGATGATCCCCAGGGCCTGGCGAAGCGGAAGACCGAAACGGAGAGCGAAGCGATCGGCGATCTCGGCGCGCAGGCCCTCGGCCGTGGAGATCGCGAGCCGCACACTCTCGAGCCGGGTCTCACCCTGGTCCTTGGCCATCAGGTTGTAGTGATAGGGCGAGGCATAGAAGACGGTCGCACCCTCCCGGGCCGCGAAGGCCAGGACGTCGCGGGCCAGGGAACCCTTGGGTAGAAGGATGGTCGCGCCGTAGCGGAGATAGAGGAGGATCGAGACGACGAAGTGGTGCGCCATCGGCAGGAGCCAGAGCACCCGATCACCGGGACCGATCCCGAGCCCGCGGTTGGCCGCCGCGAGCCGCTCGAGGATGCGAGCGTGGCCGATGATCACGCCCTTGCGCCGATGGGTCGTACCCGAGGTGAAGCGCAGGTAGGCGGGGCGCAGCCGCCGGAACTCCGCGTCGCCGGCGCCGTCGACCGCGCCCCGCTCCGGAAGGACCGTGACCTCCCGGGTGCCATCCCGCCCGACCCTCACGAGACCGTGGAGCCGGGCCCGCTCGGCGATGGCCTCCTGGGCGGTCGAGGCGGTGTCGTCGGGGATCGGCACGAGGCAGCCGCCCACCGCGAGGATGGCGAGCGCGTTCTCGACGAAGTCCACGCCCTGGGGCGCCACCAGCCCGAGGCGGGCGCCCTCGCCGTCGAACTCGGGAAGGGCGGCATCGCGCAGCCCCGCCGCCAGCTCCTCCACGCGGCCCAGCAGCTCCGCGTAGCTCCCGGCCTTCGACCGCCCCTCGCCCAGGTCGGCGCACCAGGCGGCGGCATCCGGCCGCTCGTCGGCGCGCCGGCGGATCTCGTCGAGCACGGTCTCCGTCATCGTCCGGGCTCTCCCGTTGCGCGCAGCGCGGCGCTCATGGGCCTCCCTCTCCAGCCAGGACGATACGCTGCCGGACCGCCGCCGGCTCGACCGCGAGCAGGTCGCAACCCGTGTCGGCCGCCAACGCACAGGCGATCCCTGCGGCCTCGCCCGTCGCGAGGGCCGTGCCGATCACGCGCAGGGCACCGAGCGCCTCGTGGCTGCCCCCCATGCATCGGCCGGCCACGGCCAGCCGCGGGTGGCTGGCGGACTGCAGGGAGCCGAGGGGGACTCCGCAGGGGCCCTCGGGCAGCTCGAAGTGGGCGCGACGGTAGTCCCGCCACAGCTCGATGGGCCAGGCTGAGAGCACGACCTCGTCCGGTCGCCGGCGTCCCGCCAGGATGTCGTCCCGGTCGAGCTCGATGCGCGCCCGAACCCGTGCGGTCTCCCGCAGCCCGACGCGCTCGGGCCAGGTGGCCACCCGGCAGCGGGCGAAGGGCTCGCGGGTCGCGCGCAGGTGGGCGACGACCGCCTCCGCCGCCGCACGCGCCCGGGCCTGCAGCTCGGCGGCGTACGCCGGGTCGAGGGGCTCGTAGTCCGATCCCGGCAGCTTCGGAAGGCCCAGGGTCAAGAACGCCTCGCCGGGGCCGAGCCCGGCGCGAACGACCACCGAGTCGCAGCCCTCCGGCAGCACGCCCTCGCGCACCGCCCTGGCCATGGCGGTGCTCACACCGAGCCGGGCGAAGCCCTCGAAGACCCCCTCGTCCACTCCCGAGAGGTGAACGATGTAGGATGGGAACTGGAGGTCGTCGCCGCTCTCGATCACGCGTTCGGCGCCGAGCCGCTGGGCGGCGTTCCCATCCCCGGTGGCGTCGACGACCAGCCGGGCGCGGGCCTCGCCTCCCGCCCAGCGCAGGGCCACATGGGAGTCGTGCGCGGTAAGGGACTCGAGAGCCACGCCCAGGTGGCACTGCAGCCCGGCCCGGGCCGCGCAGCGTTCGGCCAGGAAGCCGCCGTAGCCCGTGGGATCGATCGGCAGGTAGTGCACGCGGCCGGCCCGCTCGGCCTCGCCGGCCACCCCCGCTGCCTGGAGCGCCAGGGCCAGGCGGCGCGGCAGGCCGGGGTGGACGAAGCGCGCGGGCTCCTCGCCTTCGGCGGGCTCGAAGAGCCCGCAGATCGTGTGGACGAGAGCCAGGCTGGCATTGCCGCCGAGCCGGTCGCTGGCCTCGAGCAGGAGGGTCTGGGCGCCCTCCCCCGCCGCGGCCAGTGCCGCGGCGACGCCGGCGGAGCCGCCCCCGATCACCGCGACGTCGAAGTCGGCGCTCATCGGGGGGCCGCCGCGTCGCGGGCGCCGGTCATGCGATGCCGAGCAGGTCGGCGCGAAGCGTCTCCTGGAAGAGCTGACGCTCCTCCCGGGAGAGCAGGCCGGCCTGCTGTACGTGGGTCACGTTCAAACGACCGCCGCGCAGGCTCATCGCCGCACTGCTGCCCGGCGATACCGGCACCGGTGGCGCGTGGAACGCGTTCTCGATCGGCGCACCCAGGAAGTGGTCGATGCCACCTGCGAACTCACCGGTGAAGGCGAAGAAGAAGGAGCACAGCTCGCCCCGGGCGGCGCGCCGGGCCATGTGAGCGTAGACCCGCATCGGCGCATAGCGCGCGTAGTCCATGGCGATCGCGCCGTTCTCGATCTGCTTTGCCTTGATCGCGGCCACCCTCTGGGCCTTGAGCTCTGCCACCAGGGCCTCGAAGTCGCCCACGATCTCGGGCAGGACGCGGAACCAGAGCAGCGAGACGCGGGTCCGGAACAGGGCGTGCTCGCTTCCCTTGGGCCGCAGGTTCACCGGGAGCGGCACGACGTAGGCGCCCGGCGCCAGGCCGCGCGCGCGGAACACGGCGTCGTGGGCGCGAATCGCGGTCGCCAGATAGAAGAGCATGGGCGTCAGGAACCCGGCGCTCTGCTTCGCGCGCGCGACGATGGCCTCGGTCTCCGCCGGGTCGAAGGTGGTCAGGTCGTAGCGAAGGGCCTGGGGGACCGTGCGCAGGGGACCGCCCAGCGAGCGCGGTGCGGGGTCGGCCATCGTCGCCATCCATCGCTGCCAGGCGGTGGCGCGCCGGCCTCGCTCCCGGGCGCCCAGACCTTCGGGCATGCCCGGTGCGGCCGCTTCCAGATCGTCGGGGGGAAGCTCGGTGACGCTCCGTTCCCCGCGGTCGACGGAATCGAGCCATTCGACGAAGGCCTCGCTGCCCGCACCGTCGAAGAGCATGTGCAGCCAGGTCAGCGCCATGTCCGTCCGCCCCTCCTCCCGGGGGACGACGTCCACGGCCATGAGCTCCCCGCGCGTTGCGCGAAAGCGCTCGTTCATGCGCTCGAAGAAGAGCTCGGGCAGGGCCCGGCCCTGCTGGAGCGGATGGACCCGCACCCGCGGAGCCGCCTCGGGCCGCGCCCGATCCATGCGATAGGCCGGAGGGCGGAAACCCCTGCGGCGGATCGGTGCGTACAGGATGGGATGGGCAGCGGCCACGCGTTCCATCAGGGCGGCGAGCCGCCCGGCGTCGAAGCCGACCCCCAGGCGGAGCACCAGCTGGGAGGCGTGGGAAGCGCCGCAGCGCCGCCGCACCTCGTCGTCGAAGGCGCGCAGGAAGCAGTCGGCGCCGGTGAGGGGGAGCTCAGCCCTGCTGGAGCTGCTCATGGACGCATGCGGCCAGGGTCTCGGCGCACTCGAGGTTCTCGGGCGTGAGCAGGCTCTCGTCGACCCAGACCCCGGTGCTCTCTTCGATCGAGAGCATGAGCTGGGTGACCGCCAGCGAATCGAGACCCGCATCGACGAGATTCGACTGGGGCGAGAAGTCCCCTCCCACCTCGAGCAGCTCGTCTCTCAAGATCTCGAACACGCGCGCTGTCAACTTCTCGGGGGTCCATTCCGACATCGGGCGGAGTCTCGCGCAGTTTGTCCCCTCCGGCACGAGCTTTGCTCTTGCCCGGCACGAGCTTTGCTCTCCTCCGGCACGAGCTTTGGCGAGGCCTCGAACGGTGCCGTACGTTTCAGCGTGATGTCCGGGAGGAGGATCGAGAACGTCGCCATCCTCGGTGGGGGGCCCGCCGGCTCTTCGCTGGCCACCCACCTGGCCCGAAGGGGCCTCGGCGTCGCGCTATTCACCCGCGGCAAGCGCCCTCCGATCATCGTGGGGGAATCGCTGCTGCCGGCCATCGTTCCGCACCTGCGGAAGCTCGGTGTCGAGAAGGAGGTCGCCTCCTTCAGTCGCTTCAAGGGCGGCGCCACCTTCATCTTCGACCAGAAGGGTGGGATGAGCTTCCAGTTCCACGATGTCCCCTCGGTGAGCACCACCTACTCCTACAACGTCCCGCGGGATCGTTTCGACGAGACCCTCCTGGAGGCCGCACGGCGCGCCGGCGCCCAGCAGATCCACCACTCGGTAGGCCTGGAGGCAAGCGAGGGCGAGTTCCTGCGACTCGACGAGGAGAGCCGGGAGGCCGCTCGGTCCGCCCTCGGCGCCGACCCGGACTGGATCGTCGATGCGACCGGCCGTTCCCGCCTGATCGCGAACCTCCTGGACCTCCCGGCCATCGTGGGAGATCGCAGGGACGCCGCCCTGCATGCCCACATGGAGGGCGTGCCCATGGAGACCGAGGGCAACGTCCACACCGACCGGCTGGAGCACGGCTGGGGCTGGCGGATCCCGCTGCCCGACTGCGTCTCCGTGGGGCTCGTGGTGGGCGACGAGTTCCTGCACAAGTTCGGCAACAGCTCCGAGGAGCAGTTCGACGCCTACCTCCGTGCCGACGCCGTGACCCGTGAGTGGGCAAGGGACGCGAGACGCACGACTCCCGTGATCCGGTACACGAACTACCAGCTGCGCAGCGAGCGGGGCTGCGGTCCGAACTGGTCCCTGGTCGGCGATGCCTTCGGATTCGTCGACCCGGTCTTCTCGAGCGGCATGTTGATCGGACTTCAGAGCTCCGAGGCCCTCGCCGCTGCCATCCTCAAGGGTACGGACCGGGCCTTCCAGAAGTACGAGCGCTTCGTGCTACGCAACCTCCGCGTCTGGCAGCAGGTGGTGGGCTACTACTACAACGGAAGGCTGCTCACCTTGTTCCGGGTCGGCGAGTACGTGCGCCAGACCCCGCCGGGCCGGATGATGGACTTCCATTTCCGTCGCCACATGCCGCGCATCTTCACGGGCGAGGGCACCACCAATCCGTACAGCCTGGGACTGGTCGCCTTCATGTGTCGCTACGGCCTCGCGGGCAACGATCCCAGAGAGCTCGAAGTCCACTAGGCGGGGATGCGGTTCCACCCCGAGGCGCGGCGCGAACGCTACGACGTCATCGTCGTGGGCAGCGGGATCGGTGGGCTGGTGGCGGCCGCGCGGCTCGCCCAGACGGGCCGCCGGGTGCTCGTCGTCGAGCGGCACGATCGGGTCGGTGGCTACGCGCATGCCTTCCGTCGCGGCAGGCACCTCTTCGACTCGGCGGTGCACCTGGTGGGTCGAGGCCTGATCGAGAGGGTGCTCGAGGGACTGGGCGTGGCGAACCGCTGCACCTGGCTCCCGGTCGAGCCGCTCTACACCAGCTCCCTCCCCGGCCTCACCCTGGCGGCGCCCTCGGGTGTGGAGGCCTTCAGCGAGGCCCACGTGGAGGCCTTCCCGGACCAGGAGAAGGGCATTCGCAGCTTCGTGACCGAGTGCGCGGACATCGCCCGCGAGACGGGGATGGCGGCGGAGCTGGGCTCCCTGACCGACGTCCTGCGCACGCCCGAACGCTTCCCGGCCCTCCTGCGCTACCGCCGTGCGACGGTCTCCCAGGTGCTGGAGGCCCAGGTGCGCGACCCCTTGGCGCGGGCGGCCTTGACCTCGCTGTGGCCCTTCCTGGGCCTGCCGCCGAGCCGCCTCTCCTTCCTCTACTGGTCGACGATGCTGCTCTCCTACGTCGCGGACGGAGCCGTCTATTGCCAGGGCAGCTTCCAGCAGCTCGCCGCCGCCCTGGCTCACGCCGTGGAGTCGCGCGACGGAGAGATCCTGCTGCGCAGCCCGGTGCGGCGCATCGCGGTCACGGAGGGCCGGGTGACGGGCGTGGTCCTCGAGAACGGACAACCGATCCTCGCGGACACGGTCGTCTCGAATGCGGACCTGCGACAGACCCTGTTCGAGCTCGTGGGCGCAGAGCACTTCCCGCGGCGCTATGCCCAACGCATTTCCGCGATGCGTGCCTCGATCTCGGCCTTCGTCGACTACCTGGCCGTTCCACGAGAGCTCGTTTCCGGTCTGGGCCACGAGAGCTTCTTCTTCTCGAGCTGCGACCACGACGAGGCCTACCGCGACGCGTGTCGGGGCGAGCCGAGCTGGTTCACCGCCACGGTGCCCAGCCTCCTGGACCCTTCGCTGGCTCCCCGGGACGAGCACCTGGTGATGCTGACCACCCTGGTCGAGAGCGCTGCGGGCCCCTGGCCCGAACGGAAGGACGCCCTGACCGAGCACCTGCTTCGCGCGGCCGAGGCCCGGCTGCCCGGTCTGCGCGAGGGTCTTCGCTTCTGCGAGGGCGCCACACCGCGCACGATGGAGCGCTACACACGCAACGAGGCCGGCGCGATCTACGGCTTCGAGCTCTCCCCCACCCAGATCGGACCCGGCCGCCCCGAGCACGCGGCCCCGCTTCCCGGCCTCTACCTGGCCGGGCACTGGACCCAGCCGGGCGGCGGCATCACCGGCGTCGTGACCTCCGGGCTGCAGTGCGCCCAGAGGATCCTCGGGGAGAGCGGGCCGGACAGCCCCTCCTAGAAGCCCCCCAC
The DNA here is from genome assembly GCA_002687015.1 of Deltaproteobacteria bacterium. Lineage (GTDB taxonomy): Bacteria > Myxococcota_A > UBA9160 > UBA9160 > UBA6930. Next base: position 4,779 of record NYZB01000189.1, on the reverse strand, counting down.
CGCCGGGATCACCTCCTTGGCGAGGGTCTCGAGGGGGCTGAGCTCGTGGACGTCGGGGAGGTTCACGATCGCGTGCTGGATGCCCGCGTCGGAGAGCTCGCGGAAGTGGGCGATCACGTCGGGGATCGACATGTGGTCGGGGCCCATCTGGATCGTCGAGAGGGAGGTGCGCTCGATCTCGTCGAAGTCGCGTTCGACGGCGTCGCAGTGGTCGCGGAGGACGTCGAGCTTGTGGACCAGCACATCCATGCCCATGTAGGTGAACAGGTTGCAGGCATCCGCGTAGAGGGCGACCAGGCGCAGGGTCTTCTGCTCTCCCATCCCACCGACCAGGATGGGGGGGCGGGGGCGTTGCACCGGTTGGGGAACGCAGAGGGTCTCGGCCAGCTGGTAGTGATGCCCGTCGAAGGGGCCATCCTCGTCGGACCACATCTGCTCGGCGATCTGGAGGGTCTCCTCCAGGCGCTCGAAGCGCTCGCCGAGGGGCGGGTAGGGGACACCCAGCCCGTGGTGCTCCCGATCGAACCACGCAGCGCCGATGCCCAGGATCGCCCGGCCGCTGGACAGGACGTCCAGCGTCGTCACGGTCTTCACCAGCAAGCCGGGGTGCCGGTAGGTCACGCCCGTCACCAGGGTGCCGAGCTTGATCCGCCGTGTGATGCCGGCCAGCCAGTGCAGGGTTCCGTAGCCCTCGAGCATGTCGGTCTCGGCCGGACCCACCGGCGGGATCTGGAAGAAGTGATCCATGACCCAGAGGCTCGCGAAGCCCCCGTCGTCGGCGATCTGGGCGATCTCCTGGAGCGTTCCCGGCAGCGCATCCGTTCCCTCGGGCCAGGTGAAGTTGGGAACCTGAAGACCGATGCGCATGACGACCCTCCTTTGGCCCGAAACTCTACGCGACCGACGGCGCAGCCGCCCGGCGGGCAGCTGCGACCGCGACGGGTACCATGCGGCCGATGGCGGAGCCTGCCCCCGAAGCCGGTCCGTCGGCGCATCCTTCACCCGCCGAGCCGGCCTCCGAGGAGCGCCGCCGGCACCTCGCCCGATACCTGGGCAGCACCTCGTCCTGGTTCGGTGGTTGGGGCATGCAGCAGGTGCTCTTTCCCTGGCTGGTGGTCTCGGTACTCGGAGCCAGCGCGCAGACCACCGGCATCACGCAGATGTCCGTTCTGCTCTCGAACCTGGCGCTGCTGCTGGTCGGCGCCGCGGTCGCGGATCGGGTCGAGCCGCGGCGCATGCTCGTCGGGCTGCACCTGGGCACCGTCTTCCCGGTGGGCCTGCTGCTCCTGGCCGTGGTCGGCGGATGGCTGTCCCTGCCCGTGCTCGTCGCCTGCGGCGTGATGATCGGCGCAACCAGCGCCTTCAACGTGCCGGCGCGCGACAGCCTGCTGACGCAGGTGGCCGGCGGCGACGTCGGCCAGACCGTCACCCGGGTCACCCTGGTCCAATTCAGCTCCCAGGCCGTCGGGATGGCGATCGCGGGCGCGGGCCGCTGGCTCGGGACGCCCGCGGCGATCTTCACGCAGCTCCTGGTCCTCACCGGGGGGGCCCTCTTCGCTCGGGGTCTGCCGAGCCGGCCGCCCCGGGAGGCCGCCGTATCGGAGCGGCTCACCCTGCGCGAGATGACCGCGGGCATCCGGATCGTGTGGGGCTCCGAGCTGCGACCGGTCCTGCTCCTGGTAACCGGGGTCGGGCTCTTCTTCATGGGTTGCTACCACGTCGTGTTCCCGCTGCTGGTTCGCGATCTCTACGACGACACGGTGCTGCAGCTCGCTCTCCTGATGGGGATGTTCCCGGTCGGCACCATCCTCGGCAGCCTGGTGCTGCTCCAGCGCGGAGGGATCCGGCGCAAGGGACGCGCCCTGGCCATGGCACTGGCCGGTGGCGCCCTCTTCCTCGTCGTGGGTGGGCTGGGCCTTCCCTACCCGGGCATGGTCCTCACCACCTTCGGCTGGGGCCTGTGCGGCGCGGTGTTCATGAACATGAGCCGCACCCTGTTCCAGGAGCGGGCGCCCGAGAAGGAGCGCGCCCGTGTCCTCGCCGCCAACCAGCTGGGCTTCCTGGGCGCGGCGCCCCTCGGCTCCCTGCTGGCAGGGTACGCGGTCGCGACCTTCGGGGTGAGCGAGTCGCTCTTCGTGTTGGGCTTGGCGATGTGGATCCTGGTGACGTCGGTGGTCCTGACCACCGACGTCACCAGGATGAGGTAGAAGAGCCGGGCCTACTCGGGCCGCGCCTCGGAGAGCAGGAGCTCGATCTTCTGGATCACGCTCGGGTCGGTGGGCGGGATCTGCGGAGCGATGCGGTCGGCCACCTGCCCGTCCCGAGCGACCAGGAACTTCTGGAAGTTCCACTCGATCGGCCCACCGAGCGGCTTCGGCAGGCCGGTCAGGAGGGCGTAGAGCGGGTGCTGGTCGGGACCGGCCACGTGGAGCTTCTCGAACATCGGGAAGGCCACTCCCCAGGTCGCCCGGCAGAACTCCGCGATCTTCTCGTTGTCGTCGGGCTCCTGGCCGCCGAAGTCGTTGGACGGGAAGCCGAGCACGGCGAAGCCGCGATCCCGGTAGCGCTCGAAGAGCCCCTCGAGCCCCTCGTACTGCGGGGTGTACCCGCAGCGGCTGGCCACGTTCACCAGCATCAACACCTTGCCGCGATAGGTGGAGAGCGGCTCCGGAGTGCCGTCGATTCGGGTGACCTCGATCGCGAGCGGCGAGGGGAGCCCGGGATCGGCCCCCCTGGCCGGAGCGCTCGCCAGGAGCAAGCTCGGGAGGAGCCACAGCGGGGCCAGTCGGAAGCCGTGCATCTTCGGAAGATAGGGGAATCCCCCGGGGGGACCAGGCCGCCGATTGGCCTCAAGGTTTATACCATTGCATCCGCATAAACGGATGAATACACTGCACGTGTTCGCGGAGGGCCGGACCGACCGCACCCTCCCCCACCGTCACGGCGCCGACGTGCGCCCCAAGGAGTCGCCCCCGATGAGCGATCGACCCGCCTTCAAGGTCGCCGACCTCTCCGCGGCCGAGCTCGGCCGCAAGGAGATCCGCCTTGCCGAGCACGAGATGCCCGGCCTCATGTCCCTGCGCGAGCGCTACGGCGAGGCGAAGCCGCTGGCCGGCGTGAAGGTCCTGGGCAGCCTGCACATGACCGTCCAGACCGCGGTCCTGATCGAGACCCTCAGCGCCCTGGGCGCCGACGTGCGCTGGGTGTCGTGCAACATCTTCTCGACCCAGGACTCCGCCGCGGCGGCCGTCGCGGTGGGCCCCGACGGAACGCCCGACGATCCCAAGGGCATCGCCGTGTTTGCGTGGAAGGGCGAGACCCTCGAGGAGTACTGGTGGTGCACCGACGAGGCGATGGAGTGGCCCGACGGTTCGGGACCGGACCAACTCGTCGACGACGGCGGCGATGCCACCTTGCTCCTCCACAAGGGCCTCGAGTTCGAGAAGGCCGAGAAGGTGCCGGACTACAACCCGGAAACGGATGCCGAGGAGTGGGGAGTGATCCTCCAGCTGCTGCGCGATCGGCAGAAGAACGACCCGGGCCGCTGGCGACGGCTGAACGCCAACATGAAGGGTGTCTCCGAGGAGACCACGACGGGCGTGCACCGCCTCTACCAGATGGAGAAGAACGGCGAGCTGCTCTTCCCGGCGATCAACGTCAACGACTCGGCCACCAAGAGCAAGTTCGACAACACCTATGGCTGCCGGCACTCGCTGCCCGACGGCCTGATGCGCGCCTCGGACGTGATGCTGGGTGGCAAGGTCGGCGTGATCTGCGGCTTCGGCGAGGTCGGCAAGGGCAGCGCCCAGGCCCTGCGCGGCCAGGGCTGCCGGGTGATCGTCACCGAGATCGACCCGATCTGCGCGCTCCAGGCGGCGATGGAGGGCTACGAGGTCAAGACCCTCGAGGACGTGGTCGAGACGGCGGACATCTTCGTCACCACCACGGGCAACTTCGACATCATCACCGCCGAGCACATGGCCCGGATGAAGGACAAGGCCATCGTCGGCAACATCGGCCACTTCGACAACGAGATCGACATGGCCGGCCTCAAGAAGATGCCCGGAGTCCGCTGCGAGAACATCAAGCCCCAGTACGACGAGTGGATCTTCCCTGACGGCCACAGCGTCCTGATCCTGGCCGAGGGCCGGCTCCTCAACCTGGGCTGTGCCACGGGCCACCCGAGCTTCGTGATGAGCGCCTCCTTCACGAACCAGGTGATCGCCCAGCTCGAGCTGCACCAGAACCCGGACAAGTACGAGAACAAGGTCTACGTGCTGCCCAAGCACCTCGACGAGGAGGTCGCGCGCCTGCACCTCGACCAGCTCGGCGTGAAGCTGACCCTCCTGACGCCGGAGCAGGCCGACTACATCGGCGTGCCGGTCGAGGGGCCCTACAAGCCCGACCACTACCGCTACTAGCGTGCCGGAGCGAATCGACGCGCCGGCGGTCATCGAGGCCGCCGGCGCGCCGGCCAGGCCGTCGTCTCGAAGCCCGGCGAGTGGGTTCGCTACAGCAGCCCCGAGCCCGGCGGCGCCCACTACGTGGCAGTCTGCCTGCCGGCCTTCTCCCCGGACTCCGCCCATCGCGACGAGACGGGCTAGAGCGCGCCGCATCGGGACCGAGAGCGAAAGAGCCCTTCGTCGGGGATTCAGCGCGTCCAGGCGATCAGGTGCTCGGCCGTCCTGGGGTCGCCGACCAGGCCCAGGTGGGTGGCGCCTTCGACGAGGTGGACCTTCGCCTCCGGCGCGTGGCCGCGAATGGCCGCTTCGAAGCGGT
>NYZB01000188.1 GCA_002687015.1 Deltaproteobacteria bacterium | reverse complement strand
GAGCCATGAGCGTAGGGTGCCCGCCGCCCCGCGATCCCAAGAGGAGGAGCGAAGCGGCCCCCGCCAGAGGAGAAAGGACCGGAAGGGCAGGTGGGCTCTAGTCCGAGTCCTTGGTGCCCAGGAGGTCGAGCTCGGGCAGGTTGATCTGGTGGTCGCTGCGCTGGCGCCCGGCCTCCTCGATCTGCTGCTCGGCGAACTCGGTCACCTTGTCCCGCACCTGGCGGAAGGTCTCCGCCCGCTCGGCCGCAACCTGGTCTCGGCGGGCGCCGAAAGCCACGAGCAGGTTCGCGGCGTCCCGTAGCCCGCGGTCGAGACCACGCAGCGAGGCGTCCACGAACTTCTCCATCTGCTCGCGGCTCGAGTCCGGGTTCTCGAGCCGGAAGGCGCCATACAGATAGGTGATGATCCCGTCGTGGATCCGCTGTGCCGTGGCCTCGCTGGAGAAGTCCTTGGGGGAGCCGAACCGGTCCTGGAAGTCGTCGCGGCCGGCCTCTGCGGCCCTCGAATCCGAGAGGCCCAGCTCCCTGGCGGCCGAGTCGAGGGCTCGACCCGCCGTCTCGCTGCGCGTGAGGGCTTCGCGACCGGCGAGCGAGATCGAGACCTGGGCCGCCTTCCGGGGCGCATGGCGCCTCTGGGCTTCGGCGGAGGGCGAACGGAGATCGACATCGACGCGGGGGATCGCGTCGATGGATTCAGCTCGCGCAGGTCCTGTGGGGGGGGGATACCGGCATCCGTGACGACTCCGTCCCCAAACCGGGGGGTGTCCCCGGCCGTGGGGACTCGATCATGCTTCTCGACCCATCCCCCTTTGCACTTGAGCTGAAATCGATCCGTTCACGATGAAAGGAAGCCCCCGGGGAATCCGCTCCCCGGGGGCTTCGAATACCTCAATTCATCCGGAGGCTTACTGGCCGAGCTGCACCACGTTGGCCATCAGCTCGTTGGTCACCGAGACGGTCCGGGTGTTCGCCTGGAAGGCCCGCTGGTTGATGATCAACCTCACGAACTGGTCGGCGAGGTCCACGTTGGACTGCTCGAAGTTGTTGGCGCGAATGGCGCCGAACTGGCCACTGCGCGGGTTGCCGACCAGCGGCTGCCCCGAGGCCCGGGTCTCGAGCAGGTTGTTGTTGCCGGTCGAGGCCATGCCCTCGACGTTCGGGAACTGGGCCAGGGCGAGCTGCGAGAGATTGCGCGTCTCTCCGTTCGAGAAGCTGCCGACCATCACGCCATCCGTGTCGATGGTGATCGCCTGCAAGGCTCCCGGGGCGAAGCCATCCTGGGTGATCGAGTTGACCGCCGACTGCTCGGCAAACTGCGTGGTCGGCTCGCCCGTGCCCACGCCAGCGACCGGGCCGAAGTTGAAGGTCACCGCCTGGCCCGCCGCCGCGCCACCGGAGAAGTTGAAGATGACCGGATTGCCCGTCAATCCGGTCAGGTTGCCCGACGTGTCGAAGGTGAGATTGCCGCCGCCGATCACGACGTAGGGATCGGCCGGTGCGGCCGGCGGAGTGGTCGTATCCGAGGGATCCAGGGCCGCGTTCCAGTTCCAGGTGTTGGCGGTCGCGGTCTTGCTGAAGAAGATCGTCGCCGAGTGCGGGGCCCCCAGGGAATCGAAGAGGGTCACCGACTGCTGGAAGTTCGAGGTGGCCTGGGCGGTGGCCGGCGCGAAGGGCGCGGTCGGGGGCGCGCTCGTCGGGTCGGCGTCCAGGTTCAGCGACATGTCCACGAGCGAAGAGACCTGGGGAGCCGCGATGCCCGGAATCAACCGGATGTCCGTCACCTGCCCGGTGGAGGTCCCGGTCAGCGGATCGATCGTGAACCCCTGGACGTTGAGGCCCTCCTTGTCCACCAGATAGCCCTGGTTGTCGAATCCGAAGAGTCCGGCGCGTGTGTAACGCCGGCCACCGATCGGATCGTCGAGCATGAAGAAGCCCTGACCCTCGATGGCCATGTCCGTGGCCCGCTCGCTGGATTCGAAGCTGCCCTGACCGTCCACGCGGATGATCCGCGCGACGCGGGCACCCGATCCGGTCTGGGAGAAGCTGCCGCCGGTTCCGAGGGCCTGGCCCAGGATGTCGGAGAACTCGACGCGCCGCTGCTTGAAGCCGGGCGTGTTGACGTTCGCGATGTTCTCGCCGATCACGGAGATCGCGGTCGAGCTGGTTTCGAGGCCGGTGACACTACTGAAGAGAGCATTTGAAAGGGACATGGTTCCTCGCTAGTTCTGGGACTGGGGGTTGACGAATGCGCCTTCGAACTCATCGGAGGCGGAGTGGAAGGAGCTGCGCCGCTGCTCGGCGACGGTCTCCTTGAGAACGGAGTGGAAGCCCGGAGACGACCCGCAGCGCAGCCAGTCGGCCATGCGGAGTCGGATCCGGGCCCAGAGGATCGGGAGGCTCATTCCCGCACCTCCCGGACGTCGGCCAGGTTCGCCTGTGCGCGGCCGAGGTAGAGGATGCCGTCCTGGATCGCCGTCCCCGTCACCCGGCTCTCGACCAGGGCCTGGGGCGCGACGTCGTCGGTGAGCTGGTTCAGCCGCAGCCGGTAGAGACCCGGGCCCGGCGTGACGTCGAACTCGTTCCAGTCGATCTCGGTGATGCCGGAGGGCTTGAGACCCACGTCCGAGATCATCGCGGCCGTTGCGCCGTTCTCACCGATCAGCTCGATGCTCTGGATCTGAGCAGGCTCGGAGAGCTCGAAGGAGAGCTTGGGAAGCTCGGCCGCATTGGCGTCGATCTCGAACTCATTGCCTCGCACCAGCACCTTCTTGCCGATCAGTCCGGCGGCACCGAGAGTCTGCGCCTGGCTCTGCACGGCCGCGAGCGCGTCGATCGACTCGCGCATCCCCAGGAGCTGCTCGAGGCTCGAGAACTGCGCGAGCTGCGCCGTGAACTCCGTGCCTTCTTGCGGATTGAGGGGATCCTGGTTCTCGAGCTGCGCGATCAGCATCGTCAGGAAGTCCTGCCGACCCAGCTCCCCGCTTGCGTCGCTCGAGCCGGTGATGGCCGAGGACGAGTTCGCCGTGATGACGTCCGTCGAGATCATGGAAGCTCCTCAGACCTTGAGATCTACGTTGGTCGTGGTGTCCACGCGAAGCTCTTCGCGCATCGTCAGATCCGCGACTTCGGGCGGAAGATCGGAGACCAGCGGGCTCTCGCCTTCACCGGGCTCGCTGCGATCACCGGATTCCCCCGTCGACGCGCCGGTCCCGGTATGCTCCGCGGTCTCGTCGCGGGGTGAGCCGTCGCTGGTCCCGAGATCGGTCTGGGCCGTGCGCACCTCGAACTGATCGATGTGCAGATCCCGGGTGCCCAGGCCCTGTGCCAGGAGGTCGCGGGTCTGCGCGACGAGCTGGGCGGCCTGGTCCTGGACCTGGATCACGATGTCGACGGCCGATCCGCGCACGGTGACCGAGAGGTTGACCTCGCCCAGGTTGGGCGGGTGCAGCTGGAAGCGGGCGTTGCCTCCGCCGCGAGCCGCCAGCCACTCGACCTGGACCGGCAGAGCCTCCTCGGGTGCGCCGACGGCCGTCGAGGTCGTCGGGGCAGCATTGGCTGCGGGCGCGGCCACACCGGGTGTCGCGAGGGTCGAATCGACCGCAACGGGCTCGGGCTGGGGTGCGTTCGATGTCGTGGGCGCCTGGAGGCGACCCTCCAGATGGGTCTCGAACTCAGCGGATCGGCCCACCGTCGGCGGGAGACCCGGCTCGCGATCCGATGCCAAGGCTTCGCGCATGAGTGCGTTCTGCCCGGATGCGTTCCCCTGGTCGCCCAGATCGCCTCCCGGGCCTGCCTGGTGCCCCGCGGCAGAGGCTGCGACTCGACCCTCGGTCGCGAGAGCGGTATCGCTCCGGGCGGATCCAGGCTCTGCGATTCGTGCGGGTGCGGGCTCGCCGCTCCGCGCTCCCTCGAGCGGCGCGTGGGCCATGGCAAGCTCGGTTGACGAGGGCTCTGCCGCCTCCGGCGCGTCGGCCATCGGCACGCCCTCGCCGCTCTGCGCCTGCGCCTCGAGCTCGGCTTCGGGCTGCTCCTGCGGGACGGCGATCGCCTCGGCGACGGCCTCTTCCAGGCTCGAGGCCTCCGCGTCCACAGGCTCGGTCGGCAGAGCTGCGCTCTGCTCGGCGGCCTCGGCCTGTTCCGCAAGATCGGAGGCGCTCACCCCCTTGAGGAGGGTGATGAGGGCCTGGGCGAAGTGCTGGAAGACGAAGTTGCCGTAGGCGTGCTGGGCTCCCGGCTCCTGCTCCTCGGCCGCGACCAGATCGCCGGACAGCTCCTCGGGTTCACCCTCCTGCGCCAGCTCTTCGTCCCCATCGCCGGCCATCTCGTCGGAGAGCAGGCCCGCGAAGACGGAGTCGACGCTCCCTTCGCCCGCCTCACCGGAGCCATGCGCCTCGGCGGGGGCTTCGGCGACGTCGATCGGTACGGCTTGTACGTTCATGGGGTCCTTCCTAGTTCGCGCTGGGCGACGCGGGCTCCATTGCGAGCGGGTGGGCCACGCGGCGAGACATGTCGAGGGCGCGGTCTTCCGAGAGCTGTGCCAGCACGGCTGCCGACTTCTTGTCCTTCATCTTCGCGACGATCTGTGTCGCCAAGCCCACCTCCAGCTCCTCGAGGAGCTGGGCGGCCCGACCTGGAGCCATCGCCGAGTAGATCTTCGCGAGCTTGCGCACCGAGTCGCCGTTGTCGGCCTCCCACGCTTCGATGCGCTCCTCGACCGTGCGCGCGATGCGCTCCAGCTCGGCCAGGCTCTCGGTGGCCGCCGCTTCGAGGGCCTCGATGCTGCGTTCGCGATCGTCGAGGCTGCGCTCGCGATCGTCGAGCGCGGCCTGCCGGGCGCGGATCTCCGTCAGGAGAGGCGTCACGCCGTAGTCTTCTGCGGTCGCGGGCTCCTCCGCGCGAAGGGGCGTGCCCAGGAGGAGGGGCCCCAGCCAGAGCCATGCACAGGCGAGGGCGCGGGCCCTGCGTCGGAAGCCGTGCGCGCCGGCCTCATCGAGAACTCGTTGCTCACGCCGGTCCTGCTCGGCTCGAACACGCCGGGCATGAACTCGTTCCAGCTGCTCCAGTGCTCGAACCCGCTGGCGGGCGGCGAGCAGCTCGGAGCGATGCTCGGCAACCTGGCGCCGCGCCCCTTCTTCGCGCTCGCGCGCCCCCTCGACCTGGCTCTCCAGCCAGGCCACCCCGGAGGCAGCCGCCCTCAGGGCTGGAGCCCCGAGACTCAGGCAGAGCTGGTCGACGTGGAAACGGCGCGCGTCGGCCACGCGCTCCTGCGCACGGTCGATCGCGGCAAGGGCCTCGCGGTACGCGCGCTCGGAGACGGCGAGTGCAGCCGAGGCCCGGTCCTGCTCGTGACGGCGAACCCGGAGGACGGCGGCGAGGCGGAAGCGAGGCTTCACGTGGCCACCTCCCCGCCCGGCTCGGCCGCTCGAAGCGGAGTGGGCTCGACGGACGCACCGGGTGTCTGGAGGGCCTGCCTCAGCTCTTGCCAGCTCTCCTCGAGGTTCGCGGACTCGTCGCGGCCCTGGCGAAGGAAGTCGAGCAGCGGCGGGCGAAGGCGGCGCGCTTCGTCGATCTCGGCGTTCGAGCCCTCGACGTAGGCGCCGATGGCGATCAGGTCCTCGGCGTTCCGATAGGAAGCGAGCAGAGAACGGGCGTGCTCGGCTGCCGCCATGGTCTCGGCGGGGATCACGTCGGGCATGACCCGGGAGACGCTGGCCAGGGGATCGATCGCCGGAAAGTGACCGCGCTCGGCCAGCTCCCGGGAGAGCACCACGTGCCCGTCGAGCAGGGCCCGTGCGGCGTCGGCCACGGGCTCGCTCATGTCGTCGCCCTCCACGAGCACCGTGTAGATGCCCGTGATCGAGCCGCCACGCGCACTGGTGCCGGCTCGTTCGACCAGCTTGGGGAGCTCGGCCCAGACGGAGGGAGGAAAGCCCCGGGTCGCAGGCGGCTCGCCGGCCCCGAGCCCGATCTCGCGGAGCGCCGTGCAATAGCGGGTGAGCGAGTCCATGAGGAGCAGCACGTGTCTCCCCTCATCCCGGAGCTGCTCGGCAATCGTCGTGGCGAGGAGCGCCGCACGCTTGCGCAGGAGCGGCGGCTTGTCGCTGGTCTCGACGACGACGGCAGCGCGTTCGAGACCCTCGCCCAGATCGCGCTCGACGAACTCGCGCACTTCGCGTCCGCGCTCGCCGACCAGGCCCACCACGATCGCGTCGGCCCCCGTGGCGCGGGCGATCTGGCCGAGCAGGGTCGACTTGCCGACTCCGGAGCCGGCGAAGAGGCCGATGCGTGCGCCCCGGCCCACCGTCATCATGGCGTTCAACGAGCGCACGCCGAGATCCAGGGGCGTATCGATACGATCGCGCTCGAGGAGGCACTCGGGCCGGGCGCTGAGCGAGCGAGTGCCGGTCGTCGGCAGAGGCGGGCCGTGGTCGAGAGGTCGACCGAGGCCGTCGATGATGCGGCCCAGACAGGCGCTCGCGGGCGGAGCGGAGGAGAGGGCCTGGCGCATGCGCACCGGCGTGCCGGGCCCGACCCCGCTGGCCTCGGCCAGGGCCATCAGCACCGTGCGGCCATCGCGGAAGCCTACGACCTCGGCTGCCAGGGGAACGCGTCCGGCAGGCTCGAGGCTGCAGAGCGCACCCACCCGGGCGGGCAAGCCACCGACCTCGATGGAAGTCCCCACCACGGCCGTCACGGAGCCCTCCAGCTCCGCGCGGGGCAGGGCCTCGACCCGTTCTACGCAGGCTCGCAGGAAGGCGCCATCCAGCGCGCCGAATCCCGGCGCTGCGGCGGCCGCGCGGAGATCTTCGACGCTCATTCCGTCTCCTCGGCGGCATCCCGCGTGCTGGTCAGGGTGAGAAGCTCCTGGCGGATGCGTTCGAGGGCTTGATCCAGGTCGAGCTCGACGCGGCTCTCGCCGCCCCGGACCCGCGCCTGACCGAGGGTGAGCTCTTCACTCGCCTCGATGCGCACGCCCAGCTCTCCCGTGATCTGCCCGATGCCCGGCGCACCGCCTTCGAGGACCACGGCGTGGTCGTCGGGCGCGAGCTCGAGCACGAGAGGCGTCTGGCCCGCGACGACCTCCAACGCCGCTCCGATCCTCGCGGAGAGGGCGTCTAGGTCGAGCTCGAGAGCATGGCCCACCAGCTGGCGCGCGATCGCGAGCGACAGCTCGACAATGGCCGCTCGACCCGAGCGAGCCACCTCGTCGCTGCGCTCGGCCAATCGGGCGACGGCATCCTGGAGAGCGCGCGTCGCGCTCTCCAATCCCTCGGCCTCGCGCCACGGGAGATCGGCTCGACCCGCCTCGCGGCCCTTCTCGAAGGCGGCCTGCAGCTGCTCCTCCGAGCTGGCCGCGCCACTCTTCGCATTCCCATCGCTCGGTTCGAAACCACCCTGTGTTGCGTAGAGGGGATCCGGCTCGAAACCGAAGCCGGCGGAGGGCTCCTGCCTAAACGAGGACGTCATCGGAGCCCCCCATCTCGATGCTGAGGCGGCCTTCGCTCTCGAGGCGCCGGGCCACGTCCACGATCTCCTCCTGCACCTTCTCGACGTCGGCGAGCTTCATCGGCCCGAGCAGATCCACCTCCTCCTTGATCTGCTCCACCGCGCGGGACGAGAGGTTGGAGAAGATCTTCTCCTGCATCTCTTCGGAGGCCGTCTTCATTGCCACCGCCAGGTCCTCGGTGGAGACCTCCCGCAGGAAGGTCTGGAAGCCGCGCTTGTCGATGTTGATCAGGTCTTCGAAGGTGAGCATCCGCTTGCGGATGTCGACGGCCACGGCGGCGTCGCGCATGTCGACGCCGTCGAGGATCGTGGAGCCTTCCTCCTTCGGAACCCGGTTCAGCATGTTTGCAGCGGCCTTGGTGCCACCGGCGCGCGTGGTCGAGACCTTGCGCCTCCGGAAGATCTCCGCGACACCGATCTCGAGATCGGTCATGACATCCGTGGCCACGGGCTGGAGGCTGGCCAGGCGCAGGACCACCTCGGGCTGGGCCTCCTCGGGCAGGGCGTTGATCACCTGGGCACCGCGCTCGGCCGGAATCTGCGAGAGCACCAACGCGATGGTCTGCGGATGCTCCTTCTGGATGCGCTCTGCGATGAAGATCGGGTGGTAGGAGCGCAGGGTCCAGTCGATGCGTTGCTGGTCGCGGCTCAGCTTCTCCAGGATGCCCGTGGCGCGCTCGTCGTCGAGTCCATTCTCGACGATGGCGAGTGCGGTCTCACGTCCCCCGGCCAGGGAGGTGTCCTGTTGGCCGAGGCACTCCTGGAACTCGCTCATCACGAGCTTCTGGATCCGCGGCGGGATCTTCTCCATACGGGAGACGGCGGAGAGCGACTTCTCGACCTCGTCGTCGGAGAGCTGGGCGAGGTAGTCCTTCACGCGATCCTTCGGGAGCGAGAGGATCACGATGCCCACCTTTTCGGGTCCGCTGAGAGTCTCGAATTCCAATGCCTAGCTCTGATTCAACCAGTTGCGGAGGGTCTGCACGCCTTCGTCGGTGCGCACGGCTGCGATCGGGCCTTCGTCGATGGCTTCGCCTTCGGCGAGCGCCGCCTGGGCGCCCTGGCCCAGGGCAGCCGCAGCCCCGGCCTCGAGATCGGCGACCGTGGCGGGCAGCGTGGCTGCCGGCGCCGCGGCTTCGAGGGTGTCGAGCACGGGTCGCACCACGAGACGGGCGAAGAGGAAGAGGGCGAGCACGACCGCCACCACCCGCACCACCGTTCCGATCAGGAAGAGGAGCTCGGGCGTCAGCAGGCCGTCCTCGGGGATTTCCTCCGAGGGCGAACGGAAGGGCGCGCTGTTGACGGTGATCTGGTCGCCGCGCTTCTCGTCGAAGCCCACCGCCTGCTTCGCCAGGTCGGTGAAGAGAGTGATCGAGGCCGGCTCCCAGGCTACCGGCACAGCGCCTTCCTCGGTCGGCGTCTTGTCGGCGACGAGCACCGCGATCGACAGGCGTTCGATCTGACCCATGGGTGTGACGAGATGATTCACCTTCTTGCTGATCTCGAAGTTGACGGTCTCGGAGCTCCGGCTCGAGTTCGACCCGCCGGCGCCCGCGGCGCCGGCCGCCGCGAGGTCCGGCGTGTTGGATGCGACCCCGGGCACGCCGCCCTCGCCGCCGCCACCCTCGGCCACGGTCTCGGAGCTGCGTTGCTCGCTGCGCGCCACCTGGGTGTCGGGGTCGTAGATCTCCTCGGTGGTCTCGCGCTCGGTCCAGTCCATGTCGGCGCTCACCTTGGCGATCACTCCGCCGGGGCCCACGGTCTTCTCGAGGATCGCCTCGATGCGGCGACCCAGATCCTCCTCGACGCGCTGCTGGTAGGAGGGCGCTCCACCCGCGGGCAAGGCGCCACCGGCCATCTCCTCGCCCTGGGCCGTCAGCAGGCGGCCGCTGCCATCCACGACGGTGACGTCGCTGGGATCCAGGGACTCGATGCTCGAGGCCACGAGGTGGACGATCGCGCGCACCTGCTCGGGCTGGAGCTGACGGCCGGGCTGCAGCTTGGTGATGACGGCGGCGCGGGGCTTGCGTTGGGTGGCGGCCAGGACGCTCCTCCGCTCGGGGATCACGACCTGCACGCGCGCCCGGGAGACCGGCTCGAGCTGCTCGATGCTGCGGGAGAGCTCGCCCTGGATCGCGCGCGAGTAGTTCACGCGGTGTACGAAGTCCGTCACGCCGAAGGCGGGTTGATCGAAGAGCTCGAAGCCGTTGCCCCCGCCGTTGGGCAGCCCGCGCCCTGCCGCGCGGATCCGCGCCTCGTAGACCATGGGTGCGGGCACCATGATCGAGGTGCCTCCCTCGGCAATCTTGTAGTCGATTCGCTCGTCCCGGAGGACGCTGGCCACGCGGGCGATCTCGTCCTCGGGCAGGCCGCGGTAGGCCGTGCGGTAGTCGGGAGTCGCCGCTCCGTAGGCGACCCACATGATGAAGGCGAGCGAGCCGAAGGCGGTGATGCCGAGCACGGCCTGACGGCCGGCGGGGAGCTGCTTGAGCTGTGTGATCAGTGTGGTGAGCCAATCCATGGTCTGCTTCCTAGAGCTGGAGCCTCATGACTTCCTGGTAGGCCTCCATGACGCGGTTGCGGAGCGTCACGACGTTTCGCAGCGAGAGCTCGGCCTTGGAGAGGGCCAGCATGGCTTCGACGATGTCGCCCTTGCCCTGGGCCAGATCTCGCGCCTGCGTCTCGGCTTCGTTCAGCTGCAGGTTGGCCTCCTGCAGGGCGTTCTTGACGTGCTGCGAGAAGGGAACCTCGGGCGCCGACGAACTCGCCTCGCGCCCCACTCCTGCGGAGAGGGGCGGCGTCGAGAGCTGGGCAGCGGCGATGCGGCTGGCGTCCACGGGTCCCCCTAGCTACCGATGCCGAGCGCGGCACGGGCCATCTCGCGTGCCTTGCGCAGGATCAGCAGATTGGCCTGGTAGGCGCGGCTCGCGGACATCATGTTCGAGAGCTCTTCCACCGTGTTCACCCGGGGCAACGCGACATGACCCTGATCGTCCGCGTCCGGGTGCCCGGGATCGAAGCGGGTGAGGGCGGGCCGCGGATCGAGGGCGACCCGCGCCACCTCCACCTTGCGCACGGCCCGGGAGAGCCGGTCCGCAAAGGGCCCACCCACCGCGCTGGTCGTGAAGACCGGATCGCGGCGGCGGTAGGGGCCTCCCTCAGGCGTCCGCGTGGTCTGGGCGTTGGCGAGGTTCGAGGCCGTCGCGGCCATGCGGGCGCGTTGGGCCAGCAGGCCGGATACCCCGATGTCGACGATCTCACTGATCTTCATCAGCGGGCCTCCCCAGTGACGGCGATGCGGCGGAGGACGTGCAACCGCGCGAGGACGGCAGCCTGGTCCTGGAAGGCACCGGCGTTGCGGTTCAAGGCGACCAGCTCGGCGTCGAGCTCCACACCGTTCTTGTCCGGACGGGTTCCTCGCGGGCCGACCCGGAGCGTGTAGTCGCCGGCCGGGCCACCCCCGGCCGGGCCCAGATGGCTGGCATCGGTGCGCGCGAGGCGATGGGCGGCTTCGTCGAGCTGGTTCTTGAACTCGAGCTCGACCCGGCGATAGCCCGGGGTGTCGGCGTTGGCGACGTTGCTGGAGAGCACGGCCTGGCGGGCCGCACGGAAGCGCATGGCCTGCTCGAGCAGGACCACGGCAGACTTCTCGATCTCCGGCATTGCATCCTCCCGCCCCCGCAGGTGGGGCGTCGGTCCGGACATGTGCAAGGCCAGTGCCACGTCGGGTTTCGGCCCAGGGCCCTCGAGAAGGCCGGAGAGCGCGCTAGGGCCCGGTCGGGGCGGGAGACGTTGCAGACGGCCGTTTCAGACTGAAAGAGCCCGGGCAATTCCTGCCGGCTGCCTGAATCGGTTCGCTAGCTTCGATCGCCGCCACGGACTCGGGAGTGATGAGCCGAAGCAACGCAGCACGGAAGAGGGGGGTCGCGATCCGGGCGCTCGCAGCCGTGAGCGTGGCGGTGCTGGCCTGTGGCGAAGCCCCGGAGCCGGCCGCCCCGGCCCATCCCCCGGCCCCGGAGACCGGGGCGGTGGAACGCATCGTCCTGGTGACCATCGACACCCTGCGCGCCGACCACGTGGGCTGTTATGGCGATGAGCGCGCCGAGACGCCGACCCTCGATGGCATCGCCGCGCGCGGTCTCCGCTTCTCCCAGGCGATCTCGCCGGCACCGATCACGCTGCCCTCCCATGCCACCCTCTTGACCGGTCTCGACCCTCCGGAGCACGGTGTGCGGCACAACGGCCTGTTTCGCCTGGGCCCCGAGATCCCGACCCTGGCGAGTCACCTGAAGGCCCGGGGTTTCGCGACGGGCGCCTTCGTCTCGGCCTTCGTGCTCGATGATCGCTACGGGCTGGCCCGGGGATTCGACCACTACGACGACGAACTTGGCCTCGATGCACGGGGCCACACCCTGAGCGTGGTGCCCGCACGACGCGCCGACGAGACGACCGACGCGGCTCTCGCCTGGCTGGCCACGGCGCCCGCCCGATTCTTCCTCTGGGTCCACTACTACGACCCGCACGGGGACTACACGCCCCCGGAAGACTATCGACGCCGCTTCCAGGGAAGGCTCTACGACGGCGAGATCGCCTTCGTGGACGCCGAGCTGGGTCGCCTGTTGCGCGGCCTGCGCCAGGGCTTCGGGGCGGCCGGAACCCTGCTCGCCGTCACCAGTGACCACGGCGAAGCCCTCGGCGAGCACGGCGAGCGCACCCACTCGATGAGCATCTACGACGCCACCCAGCGGGTCCCCTTGCTGCTGGAAGGCCCGGGAATCGAAGCGGGAGGTGTAGACGAGGAGGTCGCCCCCCTCTCAGCGGTCGCCCCGACCCTGCTGGCGCTCGCGGAGCTGGCCCCCCTGCCGGGAGCCAGCGGACGTTCGCTGCTGGATGCCCCGACGAGGGCACGAGCCGCCTGGGTCGAGACCCTGGCCACGCAGCTCGACATGAGCTGGAGCCCCTTGCTGGGCGTGCGCACGCGCAGCCACAAGTACATCCGGGCACCGCGACCCGAGCTGTACGAGATCGCCGGCGATCCGGGGGAGCTGATCGACCGCTCAGCCGAGGCTCCCGAGCGGCTCGCCGAGCTGGACGCATGGGTCGAGGAGCACTCGGGGGGCATCCACCGCGTCGTCCTCGAGGGCGCGGTGAGCACAGAGGAGCGCACGCAGCTCGAGGCCCTGGGCTATCTGGCGGGGCAGGGCTCGGACGGTGAGATCGCGATCGGTCGGGTCGGGGGAATCGACCCCAAGGACGGGCTGCACTTGATGGCCGACCTGCGGGAGGCGATCAACGCGATTGCGGCGCGCCGCGGCGAGGAGGCGTTGAAGCTGCTCACCCCCTTCCACCGGGAGAGCCGGCTGGTCACCAACCTGCGAGCCAAGGCCGCCCTGCTGGCCGGCGATCTGCAGCTCGCACGCGAGAGTGCACGGCTCGGCATCGCGACCAACCCGGGTGCCGACTCGTGGGTCGATCTCGGGAGGGTCGAAGAAGCGGCGGGGCGCGCCGGGGAAGCCGCGGAGGCCTACGAGAGGGCGCTCGAGGACGACCCCGAAGACGCGCCTGCCCGTGTAGGTCTCGGCCGCCTTGCGGAGCGGCGCGGCGCCCTGGACGAGGCCTTCGCCCACTACCGCGACGCCTCCGAGCAGCCCAATCCCGTGTCCGAGGCGACCTGGCGTCTGGCCGCTCTGCACATGGAGGCAGGCCGGGAGGCCGAGGCCCGGGTGCTGTGGACCTCCTTGCCGGCCCGAGCCCTCCGCTTCCCCCCCGCGGCGGCACGCCTGGCGCGAGCCGAGCGAGCCACCGGCCATGCCGACAAGGCGCTCCGCCGGGTGCTCGCCTCTCGGAGATTCTTCCCGGACGACGCGGAGCTCTCCGTCCTGGAGCGCGAGCTCCGGGCGGAAGCCACGACCGAGTAGAACCCGGCCACAGGGTCCGGCGAGGCGAGGTCGGGCCTCCCGGCCTACCCCGACACCGGGCGGGCACTCTCAAGCCAGCTCGTAGGCCCGGATCTTGTTGCGCAGGGTGCGGACGCTGATGCCGAGGGCCCGCGAGGCGAGCGTTCGATTGCCGCCCGAGAACTCGAGGGAGCGGATCACGGCCGCGCGCTCCAGCTCGCGGAGGTTCAACGAGCGCAGCTCCGAGGTCATGGAATCGCGTTGGGAAGAGGGCTGCGGCGCGAGCAATCGATTCAGCTCGACGGTGCGGCCGGGAAAGAGGATGGCCGCCCTTCGCATCAGGTTCTCGAGCTCCCGCACATTGCCGCGGAAGGGACGGGCGCTGAGCTCTCGTAGGGTCGCCTCGTCGAGACGGGCCGGCTCCCCACCCGAAGCGCCCGCAAAGCGATCGAGAAACGCGTTCGCGAGGAGGGGGATGTCGGCCGGACGGTCGCGAAGCGGTGGGATGTGCAGACTCACGACGTCGAGCCGGTAGTAGAGATCGGCCCGGAAGCGACCGGCGGAGACCTCGCGGGCCAGGTCGCACCGGGCCCTGGAAGCGCGTCCAGCGCCGCTCCCACGTACGTCTCAGCACCCACGGTGTCGCACTCGGCGTGACCCCCGTCGAAGAGCTCGTCGACAAGGGAGAGCCGGTGAAGCTCCCGATGCTCGACGTGAGCGCCGGGGGAACCTCGGGCCGCACCCGCACCGACTTCGGCGTTGGAGACGCCGTGCTGTGCGAGTTCAGTCTCCCTGGCGTGGGCAACTTCGAGGTGACGGCAAGGGTCGCCCGCGTCATCGAAGACCGGGCCGGATCGAAGCCGAGCATCGTGGGCTTCGAGTTCATGGACATCGGAGCGGACGAGCAAGCGAGCCTGCGCCGCTGGATCTACCGGGAAGAAGCACGACGCCATCGAGCAGGAAAGCAGGGTCGTGGCAGGGAGCGGAAGGAATGATCGTCACGATCGAGGACATCATGAGCACGGAGATCGACTCGGTCGAGGCCGATCTCTCATCGTGCGCCGCCCTCGAGAAGATGAGAGATGGCGACCGCTCCTGCCTGCCCGTGGTCGAGGGCCGGGTACCCATCGGCGTGATCAGTGTCCGCGAGGTGATTCGGGCCTTTGCCGCAGTGCTGGCGGGAGAGGCGCTCCCCAGGACGGCGGGAGAGATCATGTCCTCCCCTCCGGTCACTGTCGGCCCCGGAGACTCCCAGGACCGGGCCGTCGAGATCGTGAAGGAGAGCCGGGCTCACCAGCTCCTCGTGGTGAATGGAGAAGGGGAGCTCATCGGCATCGTGACGCAGACCGACCTGGTGCGAGCCCAGACCCTCGTGGTGGCCCACGAACGCGACCGGCTCGAAGCGAGCGTCGTCAGGAGGACCGAGCAGCTCCAGAGGGTCAACGAACGCCTCGAACACATGGCCCTGGTCGACCCGCTGCTCGGCGTCGGCAACCGGCGGGCAATGGATCAAGAGCTCTTCCGTCTTCAGGAGCTTGCATCGCGCTACGGGCGCAGCCTCGCCGTCGTGATGTTCGACATCGACGACTTCAAGAAGTTCAACGACCACTACGGCCACCCCGCGGCGGACCTGGTGCTGGGCGACATCGCCGCTGCGGCCCAGGGGGAGATCCGAGGTGCCGACGCGCTGTACCGCTACGGAGGCGAAGAGTTCATCGTCAGCATGCCGGAGACCTCGAAGGAGGGAGCGGCCATGGCGGCGGAACGGATTCGCGAGGCCATCGAAGCGCTCGAGATTCCCCACGCCCTGTCCGCTCACGAGGTCGTGACCGTCAGCCTGGGCGTGGCCATCGCAGAGGTCGAGGGGGGGGACGTTGACTGGACGCGGGTGGTCAATGCGGCCGACACCGCCCTCTACGAAGCGAAGGATGCGGGTCGAAACCGCTGCTGTGTGAGCGAGAGCTAGGCACGGAGCTTCGACCCGGGCCCAGCGGCGTCGGCTAGCGACCGGGGCGCAGCCGAATCAGCGACGCCAGGGCCGCGCAGGGCAGGACGATCCAGACGAGCTCGTTTCGCAGGATGGGCATCGCGCGAGCCATGAAGCCCTCCAGGCCGATCGGCGAGGTGCGAATCGGCCGGAAGGGAAGGAAGTAGCGCTCGTCGTGGAAGGGGATGAAGAAGCCCACCCCGCGGCCCGCGTCGGTCATGGCGTCCAGCACTCCATGGGAGGCGCAGGCCAGCGCACAGACCGCGACCAGCTTCCACCAGGGGCCGCTCGCGACGGCCAGGGTCGGAGCCGCCCAACGCACAGCCACCGGTGCCACCAGGACGGCGAAGAGCAGCGAGTGACTGAAGCCGCGGTGACCGAGGGGATGGCCGTAGGGGATCCCGAGTGCGAAGGCGATGACGTCGAGATCCGGCAGGACGGCCAGGACCGCAGGCAGGGCGAGCAGCCGCCAGCGGGGCACGGCCGCCCGGACACCGCTCCCCAGCAGGGCACCGACGAAGGCGTGACTGAGGGCGGTGGCCACGCGGCCTAGGGCCGGGGCTGCGGGCTCGGGGGGCGCTCCCCCTCGAGCTCGTCGAGAGCCGAACGCAGGGCCTCCGACGCCTCGCGCAAGCCCTGCTCCACCGCTTCCCCGATGGCACCCGCACCCTCCGAGAAGGCTCCACTCAGCTCGGCAAGCGAGGCCTCGACCACCGCGCGCCGGTAGGCCTGGCCGCTGGCGCGCGCATCGACCCGCCAACCCTGGTCGAAGCGATGCAGATGCGTGGGGAAGGAGAGAGTGCCCCGTTCGCGCTCGAGCCGCGTCTCGACGCGGGCCGCGTCGTCCTCGGTCAGTACCTCTCCGACCTCGACGGATCGGATCCCCTCTGCCGCGAGCCGCCTCATCCCGCGAGCGTCGTCCTCGATCACCAGGCGGCGCGCCTCGTCGAGCTCGCCCTCGGCGACGGCCCGCCAGAAGTCCTCGGCCACCTCGCCCGGCGAGGAGCCGGCGCCACAGCCCATCGGGACGAAGAGCAGGGGCGATGAGAGGATCGCGAGAGCCGCGAAGGTTGTCACCGTGAGCCGCGTCACCCCACAAGCATGCCACCTGGCCTGGATCCGGGCCAGCACCGCGAGTGCCCTCAAGGCCGGGCGGACGACATCCGACATTGGGAGAGGGGGAGAGCCCGATGGTGGTGCCCAAGAACGTCGAGCCGCGTTTCAAGAAGAGGATTCCGTGCCGCTTGAAGGCGGATGGCAGCACCACCATGGTGCTCAACGTCTCGCGCGGTGGCCTCTTCGTGCAGACGAGCGCCGTGGCGCGGCCCGGCGATCCCGTTCGGGTGTACCTGAGCCCTGGCGACAGCGACGACCCGATCGAGATCGATGCCCGCGTGGTCTGGAAGCGGGTGGTCTCCCAGCAGCTTCGCAGCATCGCGAAGACCGGCGTCGGCCTCGAGATCCGCAATGCCGCAGCTTCCTACTTCGAGTTCCTGGTGGGCGTGGCGAGCCGCGAGCCGGTCGCGGCCGATCCGGAGCCGCCGGCACCCACGCAGCCAGGAGCCGCGGGGCCGCTCCTCTTTCGGGTACGGGCGCGACGAGCGAATGGCCCCCGCACGCGGATCTTCTCCGTCGAGGCCAGGGATCTGGAGGACGCGCGGCGAAAGGCCGACGCACGCTGTGGAAGCGAGTGGCGCATCCTCGAGCTGAGCCCGAACCACTCCGGGTCCAGGTAGAGGAAGCCGAGCAGCGCTCCGGCGAGGCTGCCCCCGAAGAGCACGCCCGCGATGATCGGATGCTCCCCCAGCACCCTGGGAAGGGGTCCCTCCAAACCAGCCCGCACTCGCAGCAGGGCCCGTTGCGCCGGCCCTCAGGACTCCGATGACCACGGCCACCGTGACCCACTCGATCCCCAGGGCGCCTACCGTGTAGGACGAGATCCCCCCGTCGAGCGCGACACCGACCAGCCGCCCGGTGCCGAGCCCGGCACAGAGGACTGCGAAGACCGGCAGCACCTGGGTCGCGCGCTCCGGGCGAAGCGCACCCCAGGCCGCGAAGAGGCCGAGTGCGCCCTGGAGACCGCCGTACATGGCGCGCACCTCGGTGCTACCGGTCGCCGTCTCGAAGAGCAGGCCTCCGTTCTCGAGGAAGCCGGGTTGGAACAGGCAGAAGAGCCCGTAGGGCAACCAGATCAGGGTGAGAAGCACCAGCACGATTCGCGACACGGTTCCCCTCCTCCGTTGGCTCAGGTGGGCCGAGGATAGCCTTCGGCGAGCGCCCGCTGGATGACGGGTTCGAGAAAGGCCCCCTTGGCGTCGGCATAGGCGTTGCGACTCCCGGTGCTGGCCGCGTCGAAGCGCGGTGCGAGGCGGAGCTTCTCCTCGGCATAGGCCCGGGCGACCTCCGGATGCGCGCGCAGATAGGAGGGCAAGGCCAGGTGTCGCCTCTCCTCCATGCTTCCGGGCGTGCAGAAGTGGATGTGATGGCTGTGGGGCCACGCTGCGGGGCGATGGAAGCAGGGATAGTGGGCGTCGTGGGGGTGGCTGAGGTGGTGATACCCGAGCGGGGCCAGGGCCCGACACAGCGGCTCCAACGCGTCGAGCTGCGCCACCGAGATCTGGATGTCGATGACCGGCTTCGCTGCAAGGCCGGGAACCGAGGTAGAGCCCACGTGGTCGATCCGCAGGGCCAGCGGACCGAGGGCTCGCTGCAGCCTGGCCGCTTCGCTCGCAAAGAGGGCATGCCAGGCAGGATCCGCGGGGACGATCTCGAGCGCGAGGCTCACCCTTCCCTGCTCCCGCTCTCGCGGCTCCTCCCCGACACGAGCTGCCGACGGATGCCGACGATCAGGACCACGATTCCGCCGATCACGCCGAGGGCGACGGCGGCCATCATCGCGAACACACCCACCCACCAGAATGCGATCAGGAGGGGGCGGGGATCGCGGAGAGCCAATGAGCCTCCGAGGACCAGGACGGTCAGCAGCAGCGGGATCGCATGCCACGGCCGCAGGAGCCGCCACGAGGAGGCCTTCTTCACGTGGACCGGCCCGCGGTGGCGATCAGGTCGGCGAACTGCCCGTCATTCAGGTACTTCGAGAAGGGGTCCTCGGAAGCGTCGCGATGCCACTCGTACTCCGTGAAGACGGCGATCTGCTCGGCGCGTTCGCTTCCGTACAAGCGCTCGATCACGGCCAGGGCCGCGTCGGTGCCGGCCGACACGCCGGAGGAGGTGACGAAGGGGCCGTCCTCGACCCAGCGCGCTTCCGCGATCCAGTCTACATCTCGGCCCTGGGCCGTGATCGCATCGAAGAAGATCTTGTTCGAGGTGGCGCGGCGGCCGTCGAGCAGACCGGCCTTGGCGAGAAGGGCCGAGCCCGAGCAGACGGACAGGGTGAGCTCGGCCTTCGGGCAACGGCTGCGCAGGAAGTCCAGCAGGGCCTGGTTGGCGAGCTGCGGAAAGGTCCCGAGGCCACCCGGGATCAGGATCAGATCGAGATCGGGACACTCCGCGAGGGAGACGTCGGCGTGGGTCTTCACGCCGGGCGTCGAGGCCACCGGCCCGGCCTGGTCGGCCACCGTGACGATGCGCAGCTCCTCGCCGAGGATTCCGAACATCTCCAGGGGGCCGTAGAGATCGAGGAGCTCGAAGCCCTCGTAGAGGATGGCACCGAGGGTGCGGGGTCGGGTCATGGGTGCTCCGAGCGCGGGCGCCACAGGCTACCGCGCTTTCGTCGAGGCGTCGGGCTAGGGCCCGATCGCGAAGCGCATGAACAGGAAGAGGGCCAGCATCGTCACGCCGAGGGCCAGCTTGGCAACCGCCCCGAGAGCCAGACCCAGGGACGCTCCGATCCCGGCGCGCCCGGCCTCGTCGAGCTTGCGCCGGGCCGAGAGCTCGCCGAGCACCGCTCCGACGAAGGGCCCCAGCAGCACACCGGGAAGTCCGAAGAAGAGCCCTACCAACGCACCGAGGGCAGCGCCGACCATGCCGCTCCGGGAAGCGCCGAAACGGCTGGCTCCGAAGGCGCCGGCCGCGAAATCGACGGCGTAGGTGAGACCGGCCAGGAGGCCGAGGGCCGCGAGGGTCCGGGGCCCGACGAAGGCGAACCCCTCCACCCAGGCGGCGAGCAGGAGGCCGGCAAAGAGCACGGGCGCGCCGGGGATGGCGGGCAGCACGATCCCGAGCAGACCGACCAGCACGAGCAGGAACGAAAGGACCAGCAGGCCCCAGTAGGCGATGTCGCCGTCCATGCCTCTAGCGGCGCCGAACGACCAGGACCTCGACCTTTCCCGTGGGGCCGATGAAGGAGTTGCCCACCCAGCCGGTGACGCTGACGATGGCGGCGGCGAGCAGGGCCGACCCCAGGTCGGCGATGGCAAAGCCGTCGAGCAGGCGCGCGACCAGCGCGATCATCCCCGCGTTCACCACCCACAGGAAGAGACCGAGGGTGACGAGGGTGATGGGAAAGGTGAGCACGATGGCGATCGGCCGTACCACCGCGTTGACGAAGCCCAGGAGCAGCGCGGCCAGGAAGAGGGTCAGGTCGGAGTCGATCGACACGCCGGAGAGCAGCCGCGACGCCAGCCAGAGGCCGAACGCGGAGATGACCAGGCGGAGGAGGAAGCCCACGGGTTCGAGCCTAGCCGACGGGGGCTCTGGACGACGCCCTGCAGGGAATCGGGGACCAGGTCCGAGAGCCGCCAGCCCAGGGGCTCGACGCGGGCGAAGCTGCCCCCATGACGACCACGCTTCGCTACGACTTCCGAGCCACCACCCTGGGCGAGCTGCTCGTCGCGGCCAGCGCTCGCGGCGTCTGTCTGGTGCGCTTCGCCAACGACCGGCCCGCGTTGCTGACCCTGCTGCGAGAGGAGTTCCCCTGCGCGACGCCGCGCCGCGACCCGGAGGGCCTGCGGGCCTGGGTCGACGCCATCGTCGCGCGGCTCGAGGGCCAGCGGCCCGCACGGGAAGTCCCCCTCGACGTGCGCGGCAGCCAGTTCCAGCGCCGGGTGTGGGCCGCTCTCGCCGGCATTCCTCCGGGTGAGACCCGCTCCTACGCCGAGCTGGCGCGGCAGGTGGGCCGCCCTGGAGCGGCGCGCGCGGTGGGACGAGCCTGCGCCAGCAACCCCGTCCCGGTGCTCGTGCCCTGCCATCGGGTGATCCGCAGCGACGGCAGCCTGGGGGGCTTCCTGGGAGGGCTGGCCCGCAAGCGTGCGCTCCTGGGACGCGAGAGCATCGACCGCGACCCGGTGGCTCCGAACGCCGACGAGAGACTGAACGCCTGAGGCGACCGGCTCAGGGCTCGGTGACGGTCCCTTTGCGGAGATCCCGGTGGCTTCGGATCGTCATGGGTCCCCCCGGCGTCGTGTCTCGGCTAGCGGAGGCAGCTCCCTCACGTGCTCCTCCCAGTTGGCCCCGTCGAAGGGAATGATCCTCTGGCTGCGGATCGTGTCGGTCTCCAGGCAGCGCGCATTGACACTGTAGCCGTCGGGGTGGGAGCGCGGGACATAGAAGGGCTTCACGCCGCAGATCGAGCAGAAGGTGTGCTGGGCGACGCCGGTGTCGAAGGTATAGGTCGTCGGGTGCTCTCGACCCGAGAGCAGGCGGAAGTGCGAGCGGCTGAGTGTCAGGTGCAGGTACCCGACCCGATGGCAGATCGAGCAGTTGCACTCGTGCACCTCGAGATCGGCAGGAGCGTCGGCTTCGAAGCGCACGGCGCCACAGTGGCAGCTGCCGCGATGGGTGACGAGCGACACGCGAACTCCCTTCCATCCCGGGGTCGCACCACCATAGCCCCCATGACCGCGCCGACCATTCGTCGCATGCAGGCAGCGAAGCTCGAGCCGGTGGTCACCGCCTGGCGCCTTTGCTTCCGCCAACAAGGAGCCCTCTTGCGATCGTTGCCGCGGAAGGCAGATCGCCAATCTGACGCATGTCATGTCAGTTCTGGATCCGATCGACACCCTTCCTCGCCGCATCCCGGCTCGCAGCCGCCACCCGAACGAACTAGGATGGTGGGTCGGCGGATGGTACGAGGACCCCATGTGACCCGTGAAGACCCCATCGACGTTCTCATCGTGGGTGCGGGAGCTTCCGGAGCGGCCGTTGCCTGGAGCCTCGCCGAGACCGGAATGCGGATCGTCTGCCTGGAGCAAGGGGGCTGGCCGGATCCCACCTCGTACCCAACCACCAGGCATCAGTGGGAGCTCCTTCAATTCGGTCCCTTCTCCTACGACCCCAATCTTCGGAGCCAGCCCGAGGACTATCCGATCGAGGTCAGCGATTCCCCGATTGCCATAGCGAACTTCAACGGGGTGGGCGGAGGCACCGTGCTCTACGCGGCGCACTTCCCTCGCTTCCATCCGTCGGACTTCCGGGTGCATTCCCTGGACGGCGTGGCGGAAGATTGGCCCCTCGACTACCGGCGCCTCGAGCCCTTCTATGCGGAGAACGACCGGATGATGGGCGTCGCCGGGCTCCCCGGAGATCCCGCGTACCCGCCCAAGGAGCTCCAGCTCCCACCGGTCCCACTCGGCCGCGTGGGAGAAACGCTGGCCCGTGGCTTCGATCGGCTGGGCTGGCACTGGTGGCCGGCCGAGAGCGCGATCGCAACGCGCCCCTACCAGGGGCGGGACCGATGCGCGAATCTCGGCCCGTGCATGAGCGGTTGCTCCCAGGGCGCGAAGGCGAGCACCGACCTCACCTACTGGCCTCTTGCCGAGCGTCCGGGCGTCGAGCTCCGGACCCGATGTCGGGTTCGCGAGCTGCTCGTCAACGACGAAGACATGGTCACGGGGGTGATCTACTACGACGCTGACGGGAATGAAGTTCGCGAGTCCGCGGAGCTCGTCGTGCTCGCCTGCAACGGCATCGGCACCCCCCGGCTTCTCCTCGGCTCGAAGTCTGGCCGCTTTCCGGAGGGACTCGCCAATCGATCTGGTCTCGTCGGCAAGAACCTCATGCTCCACCCCTACGCCTACGTCCAGGGGATCTTCGACGAGCCCCTCGACGGATACATGGGCCCCATCGGCTGTGCCCTGTGGAGCCAGGAGTTCTATGAAACGGATTCCTCGCGCGATTTCCTTCGGGGCTACACCTTGCAGGCGAGTCGCGGCTTCGCACCCGTGACGTCGGCCCTGATGGGCATGAACAGCGGAAGAGTCGAGTGGGGGTCGGCACATCACGACTCCTTCGGCTCCTACTTCAACCACGTGGCGGCGCTGTCAGCGATCTGTGAGGACCTCCCCGAGCTGCACAACACCGTCACGCTCGATCCCGACCTCGTCGACCCAGATGGGATTCCTGCACCCAAGGTCAGCTACCGGCTGAGCGACAACAGCGAGAAGATGCTGAGACACGCCACCGAACGCGCGACCGAGGCCCTGGAGGCGGCCGGCGCATGCGAGGTTCTCGTGCAGGCTCCGCTATCCAATGCGGGGTGGCACTTGATGGGTACGGCGCGGATGGGTACCGACCCGGAGCACTCGGTCGTGAACGAATGGGGCCGCTGCCACGACGTCAAGAACCTCTTCGTCGTGGACGGGAGCCTCTTCGTGACTTCGGCCGGCGTGAACCCGACCAGCACGATCCAGGCCCTGGCCCTCTATGTCGCCGACCAGATGAAGAAGCGTCTGGCGAACCTCTTCGACTGAGCAGGAGAGAACCCGGACACCGGCCACTCCGCGAAGGGGTGCGAGAGACGCGAGAGATCCACGAGACCTCTGCAGGACGAGGAGACCTACCATGAAGCTCGAGAACGCAAGGGCCATTGCCGTCATGACACCGCCGCCCAACCTGGGTGGCGTCTTCTGGTTCTTCGTCAGGCTCGAGACGGATACCGGCTGCGTAGGCTGGGGCGAGTGCGCCGTCTTGTTCAGCATGTACGGCCTCGACCGGTCCTTCGCCCAGCTCGTGGACGACAACTTCGACCGGTACCTGAAGGACCAGGACCCCCTGAACCGCGAGGTCCTGACGAAGCTCATGTACGAGGGTCTCACGAGTCAGAACGCTGGCTACTTCTCGGCCGGCGTGATCAGCGCCTTCGATCTCGCCATGTGGGACATCTGCGGAAAGCACTTCGATGCTCCCGTGTGCGACCTGCTCGGCGGGCGCCATCGCGAGCGCATGCGGACCTACACGTACATCTACTCCGACCTCGCCGAAGGCAACATGGCGACGACCACGGGGAACTGGAAGGACAACCCCGAGGCGGTTGCCGAAGCGGCTCGGAGACTGGTTGGCGAGGGCTTCACCGGATTGAAATTGGACCCGGTAGCCTACACCGGCCCCGCTGCGCCGCGAGAGCTCTCCATTCGTGAGTACGACCAGGCGGAGCGGACCATCGAAACGCTTCGCGAGGCGATCGGAACGCAGGCCGACATCCTGATCGGCACGCATGGCCAGATGACACCCTCCGTCTCGCGCCGGCTCGCCAAGCGACTCGAGAAATACGATCCCCTCTGGCTGGAGGAGCCTTGCCCGCCGGAGAACGCAGAAGAAATGGCACGGATCGCCGCGAGTACGACGATTCCGATCGCCACGGGCGAGAGACTCGCGTTCGTCCATGACTTCGAACGCCTCTTCTCCCACGGTGCCTGCCACTACGCGCAGCCGGATCTGGGCAGCTGTGGAGGAATCACCGGAGGGAGGCAGATCGCCACGCTGGCAGAAGCCCACTACGTCCTGATGGCACCGCACGTGTGGGGAGGGCCGATCATCACGGCGGCGGCACTCCAGCTCGACGCGGCCATCCCGAACTTCTTGATCCAGGAGAGCATCCACAAGTCGGATCTCTTCTTCGATGAGATCCTGAAGGAGCCCTTCGTCTGGGAGGACGGGGATCTCCTGCTACCCGACCGTCCCGGCCTCGGATTCGAGCTGGATGAGGCAAAGCTCGAGAAGCACGCGGTGAAGCGATGAGCCAGCCCCCGTGACCGCGCCAACCATTCGTCGCATGCAGCCGGCGGAGCTCGAGCCGGTGGTCGCCCTGTGGCGCCGCTCCCGCGACGAGGTCCAGCCCTGGCTGGAGGCGCGCATGGGGCATTCGCGAGAAGGCGACCGGCGCTTCTTCGGCGAGGTGATCCTCGAGCAGCACGAGGTGTGGCTCGCCGTGGAGGGGGACCGGGCCGTCGGGTTCATGGCGCTCTCTCCGGGCTTCGTCGAGCATCTCTACGTGGACCCGCCGGAGCAGGGTCGCGGGGTGGGGGGAGCCCTGCTCGCCTTTGCGCTGACGCGAAGCCCGCGCGAGCTCTCCCTCTACACCCATCAACGCAATCTGCGAGCGCGTCGCTTCTACGAGCGGCGGGGCTTCCGGGCCGTCGCCTTCGGGGTGAGCCCGCTCCCCGAGTGCGAGCCGGACGTCCTGTACCGTTGGCGGCCCAGCGACCCTTCAGGAGAACGAGGCGACGCTCCAGGCCAGCAAGAGCTGCGAGCCGAAGTAGAGCGGCAGCCCCCAGACGGCATTGACGAAACCGGGTGAGATGAAGCGAGCACGGGCGACGGAGAGGTCGGAAAGGGCGAAGCCGATGGCGCCGATCGCCACGACCCACGGCGCTCCGCCCGCCACCGCGCCGACCGCCGTCACGACCATCGCGGAGATCACGATGACGTAGGCGCCCACGGAGAAGCGGAAGTCCGCCGGGACATGGGGGCGCAGCCAGCGAAGCACGACCACGGCGAAGACCAGGAGCGCCGCGGCCGCAGCCACCAGGGCCCCGCCCTGGCTCGGCAGGCCGAGGAAGGCCCAACCGTAGGCCACGTGACCGAGCAGGAAGGCGCCGATGCCGAGCTGGAAGGAGACGCCCCGGCCGGGAGGCAGGAGCAACGCGTCGCCGAGCGCACAGAGCAGGAGACCCGCGAGCATCACCTGGCCGTAGTCGCTCGAGAGCGC
This sequence comes from Deltaproteobacteria bacterium, assembly GCA_002687015.1. GTDB lineage: Bacteria > Myxococcota_A > UBA9160 > UBA9160 > UBA6930. Next base: position 12,439 of record NYZB01000188.1, on the reverse strand, counting down.
ACCCCAGGAAAGGGCCGCCGCCACGAAGGAGGCTGCAGCGCCGAGCTTCGCGACGGCGATCCAGATGCGGGCACCGCGCGCCTCCGCCACCAGGAGAGCGGCGACACAGAGCAGACAGGACCAGAGCGGAAACACGACAGGTGTTTGCCACCTGCGGCGCCGGAGCGCCAGCCCGGCTGGCCTCAGGTCGCCTTCGGCAGCTCCCGGAGGTGGAAGACACCGAAGATCATCACCTTGGCCAGGTGGCCCAGGGTGGAGCCCGGCGCCGCTCGCAGCCTGGGCAGCGAGACCGCTGCCTCGATCGCGTGCGCGGCGAGGATCAGCCAGAAGATCACCCGGAGCAGGGCAAAGAGCCCGTGGCTGGAGTCGACGAAGAAGGCTGCGAAGGCCGTCGCCAGGAAGGCCAGACCGGCAGCCTTGGCAGGGGACATCAGCGCTCCTCCGGCTCGTAGAACTCGCCCTCGAGATCGCCGAGCTTCTCCTCCAGGAATCCGCGGGCGTCCTGGATGGCCTGGTTGTAGATCGGCGTGCCGAGCTCGCGCACCAGGAAATCGAGCAGCCGGCCCCCCTGGAAGGGGCTGAGCTCACGGTCGAGCTCCGTCTCGAAGAACCGGGCCAGCGATTCGATCAGCTCCTCCCGCCGATCGTCGCTCAGACGGATGCGCATGGGGCCCTGCATGGTCTGATTCTACCATCGCGACCGCAGCCTCCGAGGGTCCGATCGTCTCCGGCCATGATCAGCCTGGACGAGTTCCTCGATCGCCTGTGCCGGCTCGGCGTCGAGCGGGGACCGCAGCGTCGGGGTCCACCCGGGAGTGCGGCGTCCGCGTGACGCTGACCGGCACCCCTCAGAAGTCGAGCCGCCCACGCAGCTCGTCGAAGGGCCGCTGCACGTGGGTCCGGAAGGGCTCGCGCTCGGCCAGTCGAGCGTGCCAGGCGCGCACATGGGGCGGCTCCGGCACGAGATATCCCATCTCGAAGTAGCGGTGCAGGGCGGTTCCTGCGGGCACGTCTCCCATCGTGAAGGAGTCACCGGCCACGAAGCGCCGACCCGCCAGATGCGCATCGAGCTTCTCGAAGTGGGCCGCACAAGATTGCGCGGCCGCCGCGATGCGTTGCTCGTTCCGTTGGGACTCCGGCGTCCGGTAGTAGCCCCAGAAGAGCGCCATGAAGTCCGGCTGCAGGGTCGTCTGGCTCCAATCCATCCAGCGGTCCGCCTCGGAACGCGCGGCGGGATCCTCGGGCCAGAGCGTCCCCACAGCGTGACGCGCGGCCAGGTAGCGCACGATCGCGTGGGATTCCCAGACCACGACGTCCCCGTCCTCCAGCACGGGAATGCGGCCATGGGGATTCATGGCCAGGAAGGCCGGGCGATCGAGGCCACCCGCGTCGCCACCCGCATCGACGTGCTCGAAGGAGAGCCCCAGCTCGCCGAGGGTCCAGAGCGCCTTCTGCACGTTGAAGGCGCTGCGCCGCCCCCACAGCCTCACGGCGCTTCGCCGGCGAGCAGCGGCGTGTAGTGTTCGACGGTGGGAAAGGGCTCGTAGTAGTGGTGGAGGAGCTCGCGCCAGCGCCGGTAGTCCGCCGAGCGCCGGAAGCCCTCGGTGTGGTCTTCCAGGGTGTCCCACCAGACGAGCAGGAGGTAGCGCCGGGGGCTCTCCACACAACGTCGGAGCTCGTGGCGCCCGTATCCGCGCTGGCGGCAAATCAGGGCCTGGGCCTCACCGAAGGCCGCCTCGAAGCGATCCCCCTCGCCTTCGCGAACGTCGAGCACGGCGACTTCGAGGATCATCCAGAGAGGCTAGCGCCGCGGGGAGGAGGCACCCCGCCGCGGTTGGAGAGCGCTAGGGGATGTGCGCCACCTCGAGCTTGAGGCCATCCGGGTCAGCGAAGAACGCGGCGTAGTAGCCAGGCGTGTAGCCACGCTGTCCACTGTAGTCGACGATGAAGAGGCGCAGGTGGGTCACGTCCGCCGGCCTGGCGCCGGCCGCGGCCAGCGCCTGCTGCAGGTTCTCGAGGGCCTGGGCGGTCTGGGCCTGGAGGTCGTCACCACCCGCGATCTCCAGGGTCTCGGTCCATGCCGTCTGTCCGGACACGAAGACCAGCTTGCCGGGTGGAGAAGTGACGACCTGGGTGAAGCCGAACTTCTGGCTGTCGAAGAGCCCGGCGGGCTTCAGGTATTCATGGGCCATGTCCACGGTCCTCCCGTCGGAACGACCGCGGTGGAGACGCGGGTCCGACTCAGCGTACATGCTACGCGGTCGCCACGGCTGGGGCCCGTCCGGCGGCCCGGTGCTCCGGAGGGCCGGTCACTCGTCGAGGGTGGCCTCCGCCTCGGGCTCCGCTGGCTCCTGGGCGCCCCCTGCGAGCAGGAAGGCCGCCACCCCGGCGACGATGGCGAGATCGGCGAGGTTGAAGATCCCGGTGCGCAAGCCCCCCACGCCGAGGCTCACGTAGTCCGTGACCGCGCCGTCGTGGAGCATGCGGTCGAGCCAGTTGGCGAGCCCGCCCCCGGCCACGAGGGCCAGACCGACGAGCGCGAGCCAGGAAGGAAGGCCGGCCCGCACCGCCAGGCTGCAGACCAGGGCCAGGAGAACCGGCACCAGCCCGACGAAGAGAGCCTTGCGCACGGCCTCGGGCAGGGCCGATCCCAAGCTCAGGAAGGCGCCCGGGTTCAGGGCCAGCTCGAAGCGAATCGCGTCACCGGCCCAGGAGATCGGCGCAGCGCCCTGGAGCGCGCTGCGCGCCAGCTCCTTCGCCGCGTGGTCGCAGCCGATCGACGTCACCAGCAGGAGCACGAAGACGAAGGCCTGTCGGCGTCCCATCCGGAGACCTTACGAAACCCGCGGCATCCGGGCCCGCCCCTCGTGGGGCCTCCGTCGCGCGCCCGCTCGATGCCTCTGAAGCCCGTTCATGGCAGGTCCCTCATTGCGACTCGAAGCGATACCGACCTGCGGGCCCCGGCAGGACGTGGATCCGCGCCGGGCTGTGGCTGTAGGTGTCGATCGCGTCGAGGCGGAAACCCGTCGAGCCGTCGGGAAGATCGAGCACCGAGACGCTGCGCACGAAGAGAGAGCCCCCGTCCGCGAGCTCGCGAATCGAAGCGCTCTGCTCCACGACCCGCTCACCCTCCGGTGTGATCGAGAGCCACTCGAGGCGCCCCCGGCTCGCGCAGTGCTCAGGGCTGCAGACCCTCTCGATGGCCAGCCGATGCTCGCCGGTCGATGCAAGGGCCCAGAGCTCCGGCACGAGCCCTGCGTCTTCCCCTCCCGCGCCCGCGCAGGCGAAGCCGAGCAGGGCGAGGAGAACGAGCCGTTGGGTCAGGGAGCGCATGGTGGTTCCTCTGGCGGGACTCCAAACCTAACCAGCCCATTCGCGCGGTGCACGATCCGGTGGCAAGCGCCCCGTCGGAACGGCGGCGAGCCGACGCGAGGTCACCCGGCCTTGCCCAGGGAGGCCGACATCTTCTTGACCACCTCGTCTCGCACCTTCGCGGCCAGGAAGCTCGACGGAATGTGGCGCAGCACGAGCGAGACCCGGCGGGGCCGATGCTCGGCCCGGACGAAGTCCAGGATCTTGCGGGCATGGGCGCGGTTGCGGGCCCACAGGGTCTCGCCGCGGATCTGCCACTTCCAGTAGGCATCCCCGGGCCAGGAGAGCTCGTGGATTCGCGGCGTCACGCAACGGGCGCAGTGCACGACGCCCTTCGAGCCAAGGCGGTAGCCGAAGCTCTCGCCCGAGCCACCCGACTCGAGAAACTGGCCGGAGCCGCGCGGCGCCTGCCACGGCACCAGGGATGGGAACTTCTCGACGACGGTCCAGCCGCCCCAGCGATGGGTGGGGCGCTGCTCCTCGGGGCCCGGCGCTTCGTTCAAGAAGAGGAAGGGCTCGTCGCAGGTCGCCCTTCCCTCGCAGCCCGGGCACCGGATCTCGAGCACCTCCTCTCCGCGCATCGGGCCCGTCCTTCCTCAGCCGGCCGACTCGTCGCGCAGACGCTCGAAGATACGGGTCCGGTTGACGACCTTGAAGCCGGCGCGCTCGTAGATCCGTCTCGGTGCGGGATAGCCCGGGTCGCCCCGGGGATGAACCGTGACGTCTTCCGCACCCGCCACCCCCAGGCGTTGCAGGGCATCGACACAGAGCGCGGTCGCGAGCCCGCGCCCGCGGTGCTTGGGGTGCGTGCCGACGGGCTCGAGCTCGGCGGTGCGCGTATCGGGATCGAGCCAGGCGAGACACGAAGCCGCAAAGGAGCCGTCGGGCGCCACAGCGACCAGGTCGAGGTCCTGGCGGAAGGGCCAGGTGCGGCTCACCTGGCGGAAGCGCTCCACCGTGACCCGTGAGGTGACGTGAGCGCCGTCGGCCAGACGGCTCCAGATCGCGCGGTGGAGTCCGACCCGCCGGCCGACCTCGGCACGGGTCACGGGCCGGAAGGCGTAGCCAGCCGGGACCTCCACGGCGCTCCGCTCCAAGGGCGCACATCGCATGTCGAGCGAGTAGGGCGCATCCTCGCGCTCGCGGAAGCCTGCGCGGCGCAGGGCTTCGGTCAGGACCTCGTACCCGTCGGGTACGGTCGCGAGGAGATCGGGGCCGGTCGCCGTCCCCTCGAACCAATCGACGATCTGCGCTGCCAGCTCGGGGTGCACCTCGTCGAGCTGGGCCATCAGATGACCGGGCAGCTCCAACCATGCCCACGCCGAGAGCCGGTCGGGTTCGCCCCACAGGCGGGTCGGCCACTCGGCTTCGCGATCGGCGTGGGAGCAGCGGTGCCAGGCCAGACCTCCCGCGTGCCAGTAGGAGCTCGTCGACCAGAGCCGTGCACACAGCTCCTGGACGAGTCGCAGATCCCGGGCTCCGCGGTACGGCCAACTCTCCATGCGGATCTCCGCGCGGTGGGTCCCAGGGTACCTTTCCCCCGCGAGGTCGGCCGCTGCGCTCGATCGGGAGCGGATCGGCCCTGCCTCAGCCATTTTGCCCGAGCCCATCCGCACGGCGCGGGAGATCGCGCCCCCGACTCCCTAGACTCCTGCCACGCCAGGAGGGGTGATGAGCAAGTGGTGGATCGTGCTGGCCCTGTGCGCCGGGCTCGCCTGCTCGGGAAGTGACGACGAGGCTCCCGCCGATGCGGGGGACCCGGCTGCGGCCCTGCGGGCTCGTTGCAGCGCCGAAGTGATCGAGCTGTGCCGCGAGTTCCAACGCGCCGAGCAGCTCGATTGCGTGCGGCGCGAGGTCGAGCGCTGCATCCGCGAGCAAGCCGGGGCCGGGGGCTGACGCGCAAGCCCCAGGGCCGTCAGTCGCGCCCCTCCGAAAACACCCGGAGCCGCTCCCCCAGCTCGACCCAGGCCAGGCTCGACGACACGCGCGTGTGATCGCGCGGGCAAAGGCCTTCCGGGTCATCCAAGGAGGAGACTCGAGCAGTGGCCGTTCGTCTCGTGGAAGGTCGGGCCCGCACCTCGTAGCGCACCCGACCACAGAGGCAGCCCCCCGATCGCATGGTCTCCGGCACCCTGGTCTCCTCTAGGCGAGCCAGCCTTCCGCGGCGATGGTCTCGAAGAGCGCGGGCGAGCCCGTGAAAGGACCCTCGGGCCAGTGTACGACGAGATCCGTGAAGCCCAGCTCTCGGTAGTGGCCGACCACGTCCCGGAAGGCCTGGATCGAGTCCAAGGGACGCTCCCGCAGGCCGAGCAACGCGATTCGATCGAGGCTCCCGGGGTCGCGCCCGACCTCGGCGCAGGCCTCCTCCAGGCGGTCGACGAGCGCGCGGTCCACCCCCCGCCGATCCACGGCCACCCAGCTCTGGCCGAGGCGGGCGGCCAGCCGCAACCCCCTCGGGCCGGTGGCCGCGAGGGCAAAGGGGACCCGCGGCTGCTGCACACAGCCCGGGATCGAGCGCGCCTCCTCCGCAGAGTAGAAGCGGCCCCGGGCGCTGGTGGCCCTCTCGACCAGGAGTCGATCGAGCAGCTCGACGAACTCTCCGAAGCGGTCGGCCCGCTCACGCGGCGACCAGGGTGGCTCGCCCAGAGCCGATGCATCGAAGCCCGTCGCTCCCGCTCCGAGGCCGAGGGTGAGGCGCCCCCCGCTGATGTCGTCGAGGGTCATCACCTCCTTCGCGAGGGGAACGGGATGTCGGAAGTTCGGCGTCGCCACCAGCGTCCCCAGGCGGATCCGACTCGTGAGCGTCGCCGCCGCCGTGAGGATCGGAATCGCCCCGAACCAGCTGCGATCCCGGAAGCCCCGCCAGGTGAGGTGGTCGTAGGTCCACGCGTGGTGAAAGCCGAGATCCTCGGCCGCCTTCCACCGCTCGCGCGCGACGGCCCAGGGCTCGTGGGGGAGGATCACGAGACCGATGCGCATCAGAGCTCCAGGAGATCCGGTGGGGCGTCGGGCCACCGCCGACGAAGCGCCCGCGTCCCCGGTTGGCCGACCCGCTCCCAGGAGACCCAGAGGCAGCCGGCCACCGCGAGCTGGAAGATGGGATCCTCGACGTCGAAAGCCGGGAAGGGGATCGCCTCGTGAACGGCCCAACGCTCGGCCGGACTCGTCACCTCCTGGACCGAGCCGCGGATCTGGAACTCCTCGTCGTTCTGTCCCAGGAAGGCGTGCAGCGCGTACCCGTGGCTATCGCGGAGGTCTCGCACCTTCGGGGTGTTCGCGCCAGCACTCAGGTAGAGGTGGTCGCCTGAGAAGATCGGACACACCGGCGAGAGATGGGGGGGCCCGGCAAAGCCCCCCGTGGCGAGGAACCCGATCGCGACGCCGTCCTCGCCGACCAGGAGCCGCCGACCGGCCGCCGCGAACTCCGGCGCCGCTCGCTCGAACTCCACCCAGCTCAGCACGCGGAGCGGGCTCCCACACAGGAGCACCCTCGCAATGTCGCGGGCCCGGACCCGCGCCAGCCGTCGACCGGGAGCCCGGATTCGAGCTCGTGGCGAAACCGCCGTCGGAGCTCGCTCATGAACGCCCCGCGGAACGCGGCGGCGAGAGCACGGCGAAGGCCCACCCCGCACGCGTGTAGGGAGCGAGAAGGCGCACGACGCGCTGCATCGAGGGGGGCAGCGACTTGGGCACGCGAAACCGCTTGCCTTCGAACATCACGAAGGCTCGCGCTTCGCGCACGCGGCCGCGGATCCAATACCGGGTCCGTGGTCTGGCGGCCAGGTTTCTCACCCATTGGGATCGGTTGCCCCGGAAGGTCGCGACGATGACGTGCTCGCCGATGCGGGTCGCTGCGAGCGGGCTGCGGCGCGGCGTGCCGCTCTTGCGCCCCACGGTCTCGACGACGACGAAGCCAGTGGGGACGATGCGCGGCGAGCCCACTCCCACGCGAACCATGGGCTCGACGACCCGGTTGAGCATCCGGAAGAACTCGACCTCCAGGTTCGGCGTGGAGATTCTGGCCGGCATTGGCCCCCTGCTTCCGAACGGTAACCCAGGCGCAAGGGAGTGGGAGCTGGCGCTCACCTGCCCTGGGTGCCATACGCGGCGACCCACTTGCGGTGAACCTGTCGGAGGACCGCGGGGTAGATGAGGGAGCGCCGGAAGGGCGTGATCAGAGCCATGTAGAAACGGGTGATCGGTCCGACTGGAGCCACGTGGATGGCCCAGAGCGCGCGGTAGCCTCCCTTTGTGGGCTCCATGACCAGGACCGAGTACGCCTGGACCGTGGCATTGCGGATCTCGCTCACCCTCTCGTGGTCGAGGACATAGAGGATCTCGAAGGGACCGTCCGAGGAGCCGGGCGGCCTCGACGAGCGATCGAGGATCTCCTGGGGCACCCGCGCCAGGCGCGTCTCTGCGACGCCCTCCCTGGGTGCGTCGTCCCATCCGAACAGCGACCCCAGCCAGCCCCGCAGCCAGAACAGGAAGCGTACGACCGGATGGGCCTCCGCCACTTCGCCGAAGCTCATGAAGGGCTCGAGATCGACCAGGGTTCGCCCTTCACCACCCCCCGGCAGGTCGACCTGCCAGACGTCGTGGACCGGAACGCCGGCCAAGACCGCGTGTACGTGAAGGTCCAGGGCGAGGTAGTCCCGGGGATCGCTTCTCGACCAGGCGCGCCGGGGCATGGCCCGCTCCTTCACCGCTTGCGAGACCGCCTCGCGCCTACTCCTCGGACTTCACCGGCTCCATCCCACTCCCGCCGCCGAGCCTGGGAAGCCCGTCGTCCACGAAGGCCCAGTCGGCTCGATCGTCGAAGTAGACGTGGAGCTGGGGCGGGCGGTCGATGGGTCCTTCGACGTTCGCCAGGGGGATGTCCACCCGCTCGGGGTGCTCGTCGGAGACGCAGAAGAGCGAGCTACCGCAGCGGTCGCAGAAGGAGCGCGATCCGTGCTCCGAGGATGCGTAGCGATGCAGCGCCTCTTCTCCCTCCAGGAGGCTCAGCTGGCTTCGATCGACGGCGAGCCAGGTCACGTAGGCCGAGCCGTGGTTCCGCCGGCACATCGAGCAGTGACAGTGCCCGCAGAACAGGGTTGGAAGCTCGATGCGGAACTTCACCGCACCGCAGAGACAGGAACCGTCCACCGTCTTGTCGCCCATGCCGTCCTCCTCCCCGACCGAGGATAACGCGACCTGGTCTCATCCAGGCGCGGCGATCGACCCCCGGGAGACGGGGAGGAGCGGAGAGAGGGAATGCGCCGGAAACCCGGAACCTCCGCGCCTCGTGGGCGCACCCACCTTGCGACCCGGGCAGCCGCGGTCGCGCGAGATGCTCCACGACGCCGCAAGGGTCATCCGAGTCGAGCCCCTCAGGCGGGACAGGCGCCGAGCGGATCAACGTCCCGCCCACTTCTCGCGGTGGGCGGGGCGATCCCTCCCTAGCCTTCGGACGAGTCCTCGAAGTAGCGGCTGCGAATGCGCTCGCAGAAGGAAGCCAGGTTTCCGCAGCGACCCGCATGCTCCTTCAGCGGGGACTCGGTCGGACACCAGAGAATGTTGCTCAGGAGCCCGAAGGCGGACGCATCCAGCCGGGTCGGCTCCTCGCCCATGAAGAAGGGCTTGTCGGCCAGGAAGTCCGAGAGCGCCGTCAGGTCCTGCGCACCGAGACGGAAGATCTCGCTCTCGGAGCGGCGGCCCATCCCCTGCTCCCAGACCTCGCGCTGCATCTGTTTGCGGGCGTAGGCCGCGACCAGGTCGCGCAGCAGGGGAGGGATTGGGCCGAAGATCGCCTGCTTGTTGGCGGGCCAGTTCGAGGCCTGGCTCCAACGCGAGTGCATCACCGCCCAGTGCAGGTCGTCTTCGATCGTTCTCTGGAAGGCCAGCGACACCGCGTGGTCCGAGGGCGAGAGATCCCGATCGAGATCTGCTTCGTAGCGATCGGCGAGGTACTCGAGGATCAGGCGCGAATCGCTCACCACCTCGTCGCCATCGCGGATGTAGGGGAGCTTCCGCCGGGGCGCCCGGATCGGGATGGAGTCGACCACCTCGTAGGGCAGGCCGGTCATCCGGAGATAGGTCTCGACCTTGCTGCAGAAGGGGCTCAGGTTGGGGATGCCCCAGACGCGCGCGAACTGGTGGAGCACGATCACGGCGAACCTCCCGATGCGGCGAGGCGAGCGCGGGCTTCCATCAGCGCAAAGCCCAACAGGTTCTCGCCTCGCCACCTGGAGGGATTCGCGGCGGCCGGGTCGTTGGCTTCGAGCCCGATGCCCCAGATCCGATCCGTGGGACTGGCCTCCACCAGGACGCGGCGCGAGGTCCCGAGGAGGAACTCGCAGAGCGCCGGGTTCCCCCCGAACTTCGCGAGGTTCCCGGTGACGGCAACCTCGAAGCGCCGCTCCACCCAGACCGCCTCGTCGAACCCACGCACCTCGCGCCCCAACCGTTTCGCATGGCCCGGGGCCTTCGCCGCAAGGATCCGGCCCGCCGCCTTCTCGTCGCCGAAGATCCTCGCCTTCTCGGCCATCATGAAGTGCTCCGCCGTGGGGTAGCGATCGCCCGCGAGGGTGAAGGGCGCGGGGTACCACTGGCTGAGGCAGCTCGCCGCCACGCCACCCTGCCGCGGCGCCCGATGGCTCCAGAAGAAGACGAACTTCGGACGTGCGCCGCGCGCAACGCATTTGCACAGCGTCGCGACGTCGCGGGCGTCCGAAGGCGGGGCCGCAGCCACTTCGTGTCCTCTCCTCGGAGGCTCCAGTGCCCCCGCTCCATCCTACGCAGGGTCCAGCAGGTGGCGATCAAGCGCCAGGATCGATCCGAGGCGGTCGGATTCCGGCACCCGGACCTCGCCGAGGGGATCGACGAGCAGGGGCCTGAGGCCTGCGGATCGGGCACCGCAGTAGTCGGCGTCGTAGTCGTCACCGACGTAGACGCACTGGTCGGCCTCGGCGCCGAGGAGGCGCAGGGTGTGCTGGAAGATCTCCGGCGCGGGCTTTCGCATGCCGAACCCGATCGAGGTGACGACGGCGTCGAAGTGGTGCGCAATCCCCATCTGCTCCAGGTGTGCGGGAACCAGCCCCGCGTCGTGGGTGTTCGTGATGACCGCGAGGGCGTAGCGCTCGCCCAGCTTCTGCAACAGAGCCGGAAGCCCCGGGTGATAGGTCACGCCCTCGTTCCACTCGACGAGATAGGTCCGCACGAAGTCGCCGACCAGCCCATCCTCCCAAGAGCCCATCGCACGGCTCAGGAAGGCTCGACCGGCCTCCATCATCGAGAACTCCCGATGGGTTTCCTCCGCCCTCGCATCCAGCTCTTCCGAGACTTCGGACCACAGGGCGAGGAAGCGAGGGTAGTCGAGGCCCATGCCGGCCTCGCGGAGCAGGCCGAAGGAGCGCCCGTAGCCCTGCTCCGTTCGACTTGGGGAGTAGTCGACGAGAGTTCCGAAGAAGTCGAAGAGAAGGTGGGTCGTCACGCGCGGGAACCGTGGGCTACGCCTCTGTTAGGCTGACGAGGTTTCCATCCGGGTCGCGATACCGGGCGGTCACGCCCCACGGCTCCGGCCGGGGCTCGTGGACGGTCTCCGCGCCGGCCGCCACCGCCCTCGCATGCGCAGCGGCGATATCGGGGACCCGGAAGCCGACCTGTGCGTCTCGCGAGACGGGCCGTTCCGGCTCGTGCGCGGGGAAGATGGCGAAGTGAAGGAAGGCCCCGTCGGTCCAGGAATACGCCGCGTGGTGGCCGCCCATCCAGGGGTCCGATTGCGGCTCGTTGTCGCCCGTATGGAACCCGATCGCGAAGGCGGCCTCGTAGTAGGCCAGCGAGCGGGGGAGGTCGCTGACGTTCAACGCGATGAAGATCAAGCGCGACGGATCGGCGTCCATGGCTCGCGAGAGACTAGCCCGTCGGGAGTTACCCCGGTGCTGCCGGGGGGACTCCCGACGGGCTAGGAGTCGGGAACGAAGTTCTCGAAGACCCGGGCGAACGCCAGCTTCTCGTCGCTCTCGAAGGGCGCGAGAAAGCTCTCTCCGAACTTCTCGGCGAAGTCCTCCCGGATGACGCAGCCGGAGGGACCCTCCGATTGCGGTCCCATGTCGACCACGTAGTGGCTGAGGGCCAGGTGACGGCCCCAACGCTCGGCCAGGTCCGAGCACCACCGATCGATGGCCTCGACGGCCTCCGGAAAGAGACGGCGGTAGGCCTCACCGTACACCTCGAAGGGGATCGGCCGCTCCTGCGCAGGCGTGAGCGCGACCGGTCGCCGTGGCACGAAGCGGGTCAGCTGCTCGACGATCAGGGGCTGGCCCTCCTTCGTGACCTGGAAGAGATAGATCAGAGCCCTCCCGCCCGGCTCGAGGAGCTCGTCCAGGCGGGCGAGGAGGATCTCGGCCAGGCGGTTGCCTTCGGGACCGCCATTGGAGGTGAGCGTCCCCTCGATCCCGTCCGGAGTCGGGACGAAGGGCGGGTTGGCGAGAATCAGATCGTACCTCCCTTCGGGAGTGAACTCGGCAATGTCACCGGTGATCGAGGTCAGGAGGCTCGCCGGGAAGTTGTTTCGGGCGGCGTTGTCGCGTTGGAAATCTGCAGCCCGCGGATTCACGTCCACGAAGTCCACGTGAGCGGCTCCGGCCTTGAGCGCCATGAAGCCGAGAGCCCCCGAGCCGGCGAAGGGCTCGAAGACCCGCTTGCCATCGACGGACTCCGGGAAGGCGAGCAGCGTGGTTCATCAAGCTTCCCTGGGGAGTCCCGAGCGGAAGGATCCTCAGCGGATCCCGTTTCGAGAAGATCTCGGTCTTGATCTCGAGACCGTTCGCGAAGCGGTAGACCACCTCGTCCCCTCGGACCTCGTGGGTTCGCCCGAGCAGGTCCGGAAGCGCCTTCGCTGCTGACATCGTCGACCCCTTTCTGCATCCGCGCCCCGGGCGGAGCTCGCTTCCAGCGGGCCTCGATGGAAGACCGGACCGGCGATCACCGGTGACTGCTCCCCCGGCAAAGCCGGGGGCATCAGGTGAGCCGCTCAAAGCGGCTGGACGGGGCCGCTGCGCGGCCCCTGGCGCCCCCCTACGGG
>NYZB01000187.1 GCA_002687015.1 Deltaproteobacteria bacterium | reverse complement strand
GATCGCGGCCCCCCCGGCCCGCGTCAATCGAGCGGGGCTGTTACCCTCCGCGGGGGCCGCAGAGGGAACCGGGGGATGATGACCGGACGCGCGTGGGGAGTGATCGCGATCCTGGCGATCGCCATCGTGGCAGGCACCAGCATCTGGCTGCGTTGCGAGGGGACGCCCCCCGAGATCCATGCTCCCGAGTCGCTGGTGCTGGGGCGCAGCGGCGCAGCCGTCACCGTGAAGGCGTCGGACCCGCGCTCGGGCGTGCGCAGCCTCACGGTGCGCCTGCGCCACGCGGGCGGCGAGGCCGTCCTCGCCGACGAGAGCTACCCGGGCAACCTGCTGACCGGCGGAGTCCTCCGGCCGGAGGTACCGCCCGTCGAGGCCACCCTGGTCCCGAAGACCCTCGGGCTCCGCGAGGGGGAGGCCTTCCTGGTCGTTTCGGCCAGCGACTGGTCGTGGGCCTCCTTCTTCACGGGCAACCGCCGGGTTGTGGAGATCCCGATCACGGTAGACCTCGCGCCACCGCGACTCTCGGTGGAGAGCGGCCTCACCTACGTCCAGCGCGGCGGCAGCGCCGCCGTCGTCTACCGCCTGGGCGAGCCGACGAGCCGCGACGGCGTGCTGGTCGGCGACACCTTCTTCCCCGGTGCGGCCCTGCCCGGCGACGGCGGAGATCGGCGGGCTGCCATCTTCGCCGTGCCCCGAGACGCGGACGCGGATCCCAAGATCCGGGTCATCGCCGAGGATGCGGCCGGCAACCAGGCCAGCCGATCCTGGGCCACGCGCTTCAAGGAACGGAGCTTCCAGGAGGTCGCGATCCGCCTGGGCAACTCCTTCCTTGGAGGCAAGGTGCCGGAGCTGCGAGACGCACTCTCCGATCGCTTCGAGCTGGATCAAGAGGACCCGGTGGCGGCCTTCCAGGTGATCAACCGGGATGTGCGTGCCAGCAACGAGGAGGAGATCCGCGGAATCGTGGCACGGGGCAAGCCGCCGCGGGCCTTCCAGGGCCGCTTCCTGCAGCTGCGCAACTCGGCGGTCACCAGCCGCTTCGCGGAGCACCGCACCTACCTCGTCGAGGGTCGCAAGGTCTCGGAGGCCATCCACTACGGCTACGACCTCGCGTCGACCGCCGGGGCGGGCGTCGAGGCGGCGAACGCCGGGCGGGTGATCTTCGCCGATCAGCTGGGCATCTACGGCAACTGCGTCCTCCTCGACCACGGGCTGGGTGTCAGCTCCCTGTATGCGCACCTCTCGCGGATCGACGTCGGCCCGGGCGACGAAGTCGAGAAGGGCGCGATCCTCGGCACCTCCGGCGCCACGGGGCTCGCTGGCGGCGATCACCTCCACTTCGCGATCCTCGTCGGCGAGACCTACGTCGACCCGAAGGAGTGGTGGGACCCCCGATGGGTGCGCGATCACATCGACGAGAAGCTGGGCAGCGCGCCCTGAGGGTTCCGCTCGAAGCCGAGGTCGAGGGCTTCTTGCTGCGCCGTTTCAAGCGCTTCCTGGCCGACGTCGAAACCCGCGAGGGCCGCAAGCTGACGGTGCACTGCCCGGATCCGGGCAGCATGAAGGGAGTGCTGGTACCGGGCGCGGCGGTGCGCTGCTCGACCAGCGACAACCCGAAGCGCAAGCTGCGCCACACGCTCGAGATGATCCGGATCGGACGAAGTTGGGTGGGGCTGAATCCCGGCCGTGCCAATGGCGTCGCCCGCGCGGCAATCGAAGCGGGCTTGCTACCCGAGCTCCGGGGCTACGACCTGGTGCGACCGGAGGTCTCCCTCGTTCACGGCGGGCGTAGATCCCGGCTCGACTTCCATCTCTCGGGCCATTCGGCCCGACCGGACACCTGGCTGGAGGTCAAGAGCGTGACCCTGGCCGAGGGAGAGCGCGGTCGCTTCCCGGACAGCGTAACCGCCCGGGGGCGCAAGCACGCCGTGCTGCTCGGCGAGCTGGCTGCGCGCGGAGAGCGCGCGGCGCTGCTCTTCGTGGTGCAACGCGGCGACGTGCGAAGCGTCGAGCCAGCGGACGACATCGATCCCGCCTACGGGGCAGCGCTGCGGCAGGCGGTGGATCGGGGCGCCCTGGTGCTCGCACTCGGAACCCGTGTGACGAAGGGGGCCCAGGTCGTGACGGGCCCCCTCCCGGTGCGGATGTGAACCGCCACCGCGCCCTGCGTCGCGCACTCATCGAGTGGTACGACCGGAACCGGCGCGATCTCCCCTGGCGACGCACCCGGGACCCCTACGCGATCTGGATCTCCGAGACCATGCTCCAGCAGACGCGCGTCGAGACGGTGATCCCCTACTACGAGCAGTTCCTGCGGCGCTTCCCGACGATCCAGGCGCTGGCCGATTCGGACCCGGACGAGCTGATGGAGCGCTGGGCGGGGCTCGGCTACTACCGCCGCGCCCGCAACCTGCGCGCCGCGGCCGTGAAGATCGCCCACGAGCACGACGGCAGGCTGCCCGAGGAGGTCGACGAGCTTCGGGGCCTCCCGGGTGTGGGGCGGTATACGGCAGGCGCCGTCGCATCGATCGCCTTCGACCGCCCGGCACCAATCGTGGACGGCAACGTCAGGCGCGTGTTCTCGCGGCTCTTCGAGATCCGCGAGGACATCGGCAGCGCGCCCGTGGTAGCCCGCCTGTGGGAGGAGGCGGCCGAGCTGGCGCGGGGGGCCCGCCCGGGCGATCTGAACCAGGCGGTCATGGAGCTCGGTGCCGTCGTCTGCACGCCTCGCACTCCCCGCTGCCAGGCGTGTCCGGTCGCGCGCCGTTGTGGTGCACGTGCCGCGGGCGACCCGGAAGCGCTGCCGATCAAGAAGACGAGGAAGGCGCCCAGGGAGGTCGTGAGCGTGGCCGGCTGGGTCGCGCGGCGGGGGCGCTGGCTGGCCGCGCGACGCCCGCCGGTCGGGCTGTTGGGCGGGCTGTGGGAGATGCCCGGGGGCGATCTGGAAGCGGGCGAGACCCCCGAGGAGGCTATCGGGCGGGCCCTTCGCGAGCGGCTCGGTCTGGTCGTCAAGGAAGTGCGGCCCCTGGGATCGGTATCTCACCAGTTCAGCCACCGCAGCCTCGAGCTACACGTCCTGGAGGCAGCGGTGGCCGAGGGGCGGGTTCGCCGGGCGGGCTACGACGCTCACCGTTGGCTCTCGCGGCGGGCCTTCGGCGCGTTGCCGCTCTCCGCGATCGCCCAGAAGGCGATCGGCCTGGCCAGCGACCCCAGGTGAGCTTCCAGGTCGAGCGGCGGGGCGACCGGGTGCTCGGCCTGGCCCAGGGGATCGACCGCGCCCACCTCGATCGCCTGTCGCGGGGGGAGACCCCCGTCGATCTCGAGCTGGATCTGCACGGCCTGAGCGCGGCGGATGCGCGCCGCCTGGTGCGGGAGACCCTGCGCTGCGCCCACGAGGACGGCGACCGCTGCGTGCTGATCATCCACGGCCGGGGAAAGCACTCGGAGCTGTCGCCGGTCCTGCGCGAGGGCCTGGTGGAGTGGCTGCAGGAGCCACCGACCAGCCGCCTGGTGATGGCCTTTGCCAGCGCCCGCCCCGGTGATGGCGGCGTAGGGGCCAGCTACGTGCTGCTGCGACGCCGGAGGAGCTGACGGCTATTCTCGATGGCCAGTCATGGGTAGCCAGACCGGACAGCTCTTTCGCCTCTCCACCTTCGGCGAGTCCCATGGCGGCGCTGTCGGCGTGGTGCTGGATGGCTGTCCGCCGCGGCTCGAGATCTCCGAAGCCCTGATCCAGGCCGAGCTCGATCGCCGCAAGCCGGGGCAGAGCCGGTTCACGACTCCCCGCCAGGAGGAGGACCGCGTCGAGATCGTCTCCGGCGTCTTCGAGGGCCGCACGCTCGGCACGCCGATCGCGATGATCGTCCGCAACGAGGATGCGCGGCCGGATGCCTACGAGGACATGAAGGAGAAGTTCCGCCCCTCCCACGCGGACTACACCTACGAAGCCAAGTATGGCATCCGCAACTGGCAGGGTGGCGGGCGCGCCAGCGCCCGCGAGACGATCGGTCGCGTGGCGGCCGGTGCGATCGCCCGCAAGCTCTTGCACGAGCGGTGCGGTGCGGAGGTCGTGGCCTGGGTGAAGCAGGTGCACGACGTCGAGGCCAAGGTGGATGCGCTCGCGGTCGGCCAGGCCCGGGTGGACGAGAGCCTGGTGCGGTGTCCGGACCGGGCCGCCTCCGCCGAGATGGAGGCCCGCATCGATGCGGCGCGCGAGCGCGGCGACTCCCTGGGCGGCGTGGTCGAGTGCGTGGCCCGCGGCGTGCCGCCCGGGCTCGGCGAGCCCGTCTTCGACAAGCTGGAGGCCGACCTGGCCCGTGCTCTCATGTCCCTGCCCGCGTCGAAGGGCTTCGAGATCGGCAGCGGTTTTGGAGGCACGCGCCTGACGGGCATCGAGCACAACGACCCCTTCGTCCCGGGCGAGGACGGAAAGCCCCACACGACGAGCAACCACTCGGGCGGCGTCCAGGGCGGCATCAGCAACGGCGAGCCGATCCTCGTGCGGGTCGCCTTCAAGCCGACCGCGACCATCCGCCTCCCGCAGGACACCGTCGATCGGCAGAACCGGGCCGTGACCCTGGCCGCTGGGGGCCGCCACGACCCCTGCGTCTTGCCCCGCGCCGTCCCGATGGTCGAGGCGATGGTCTGCCTGGTCCTGGCGGACCATTGGCTGCGCCAGCGCGCCCTGGCTGGCTGAGGCCGCCCCGACCCCGGTCGGCCACCCGGCCTTTGGGGGGAGGGACTAGTATGGGGTGGCGTGATCTCCGCGACGGAGATCACGAGGTGGGTCGCTGGAATGGCAGGTGCACTGGATCGCTGGGTACGGATCGCGGGAACCGGCGCCTCGTTCGCCTTCTTCGGGGTGGGCTCGTTGGTGCTCGGCCTGATCGCATTTCCCATCCTGGCCGCAGTCTCCTGGAACGAGACGAATCGCCAGATGCGCATGCAACGGCTGATCCACCACAGCTTCCGCGTCTTCGAGGCCTTCATGAAGGCCGTGGGCGTGATCGCGGTCGCGGTCCCCGCACCGGAGCGCTTCCCGAAGCGGGGCCCCTGCCTCGTGATCGCCAACCATCCCACCTTGCTCGACTACGTGCTGCTGGTCGCGCAGATGCCCCAGGCCGACGTGGTCGTGAAGAAGGCCTACTGGTCCAACCCGGTGACGGCGGGCGTCGTTCGCGGAGCCGGCTACATCCCCAACGACACGGGAGAGGCCACGGTCGAGGAGTGCGTGCGGCGAATCGAGGCAGGGCGGATCGTCCTGCTCTTCCCCGAGGGCACGCGATCGCCCAGGGGCGGGCTCGGACGCTTTCAGCGAGGGGCCGCGCACGTGGCGCTGGCGACGGGTGGACGGGCGCTCCCTGTCACCGTCACCTGTGAGCCGCCGGGGCTGATGCGAGGCCAGCCCTGGTACGATGTCCCCGAGCGACGCATGCAGTACACCTTCGACGCCGGGGAGCCGATCGTCGCAGCGCCGGATGGCGAGCCGCGCGGACGAGCTTCGCGTTCGCTCACGGCCGCCTATCGCGAGCACTTCGAGAAGCGGCTCGGGAACACCGATGGCTGAGCTCGCGGGCATGGACGCGGGCGAGATCTTCGCCTTCCTGAAGGACGTGATGGAACGGGAGTTCGACATCTCGCCGGAAGAAATCCGGCTCGAGTCCGACTTCGTGGAAGATCTCGACATGGACAGCATCGACGCCGTCGACCTGGCGGTGGCCGTCGAGGAGGAGCTGGGTGTCCAGTTCGAGACCGACGACCTGACCGGGCTGCAGGTCATGCGGGACGTCGTCGATCTGATCGAGCGCAAGCGGGCTGGGATCGGCGGGTGAGCGAGGGCGCGACTCATTGGAGCCGAATCCAGGAGCGGGGCTCGATGTGGGGGCTGCGCGTCACGGTGGCCTGCTACCGGGCCTTCGGCCGCTTCCTGAGCCGGCCGTTGATCCTCGCCGTGGTGGGCTACTTCTTCGCGACCGACCGCGGCGGACGCGCGGCCTCGCGGGCGTATCTGGAGCGGGTCCATGCCCGGATCGCCGAGCCGACCTGGAGCCCGGGCCCGTGGCAGAGCTTCCTCCACTTCTGTGAGTTCGGGCTCTCGATCGCCGATCGCATCAGCCTGTGGGGGGGCGACCAGGATCGCTTCGAGTTCGTGTTCCACGGGCGAGAGCACTTCAAGAAGCTCTCCGAGCAAGGCAAGGGCGCCATCCTCTTCGGTGCCCACCTCGGCTCCTTCGACGCTCTGCGGGTGCTCTCGGTGCAGGACCGGGTAACGGTGAACGTGCTCATGTACACGCGCCACGCGCCCAAGATCAACGAGGTGTTCCGGAAGATCTCGCCCGACGTGGACGTGCGGGTGATCAGCGCCGACCCGGACTCGGCGCGCACCACCTTCGAGATCAAAGCCTGCATCGATCGCGGAGAGTGGGTGGCCATCCTCGGCGACCGGGTCGAGCCCAGCGATCGCAACCGGGTATGCGAGGCGGAGTTCCTCGGCGAGACGGCGACCTTCCCCGAAGCGCCGTTCCTGCTCCCCGTGATCCTCGGTTGCCCCGCATTGATGATCCTCGCCCTGCGGCGTGGCGGGGGTGTCTACGAGGTCTTCGCCGAGCCGCTGGGCGAAGGCGAGGCCGGGCGGGCACCCGCCGAGGAGCGCGGCCGACGTGCCCAGGAGCTGGCTGCGAGCTACGCGGCTCGTCTCGAGCACTACTGCTGCGTGGCGCCCCGCCAGTGGTTCAACTTCTACGACTTCTGGGCACGGAACCCATCGTGAACCGGGTGGTCGTCACGGGCATGGCGGGCTTCTGCTCCCTGGGTCACGAGTGGAAGAGCGTCCGCGACGGTCTGCTGGCCGGGCGCAACGGTGTCGTGGTCATGCCCGCGTGGGAAGAAATGGGAGCCCTGCAGACCCGTCTCGCTGCGCCGGTGCAGGGCTTCGAGAAGCCCGAGCACTGGCCGCGAAAAAAGGCCCGGAGCATGGGCCGCGACTCGATCATGGCCACCCGCGCCAGCGAGCTCGCCCTGCTGGAGGCCGGGCTGCTCGAGGACCCGGCCCTCGGAGACGGCAGGACGGGCGTCGCCTATGGCTCGACGGCCGGAAGCCCGGCGGCCCTCGACGAGTGGGCCGAACGCTTCTACGGGCGGCGCAGTCTCTCGGGGATCGGGGCGAACCAGTACATCCGCTTCATGAGTCACACCTGCGCGGCCAACATCGCGCAGTTCTTTGGAACGCGCGGGCGGATCATTCCCACCTGTTCGGCCTGTACCTCGGGCAGCCAGGGGATCGGCTACGGATACGAAGCGATCAAGCATGGCTACCAGAAGATCATGATCGCCGGAGGCGCCGAAGAGCTGGGCCTGATCGACGCAGCGGTCTTCGACATCCTCTTCGCCGCTTCGACCCGCAACGGCGAGCCCGATCGCACGCCTCGCCCCTTCGATGTGGACCGCGATGGTCTGGTCGTCTCCGAGGGTGCCTGCAGCTTCGTGCTGGAAGAGCGCGAGCACGCCCTCGCGCGCGGCGCTGCGATCCTCTCCGAGGTCCTGGGCTACGCGACGAACTGCGACGGGCGCCACATCACGAACCCCGACACCGAGGGGATGGAAGCGGTGATGCGCATGGGCTTGGAGAGCGCGGGGCTCCCGGCTGCAGCCATCGGCTACGTCAACACCCATGGCACGGCCACCGAGGTCGGTGACATTGCCGAGAGCCAGGCCACGGCACGCGTGTTCGGGGACCAGGTCCCCGTGAGCTCGCTCAAGAGCTACCTGGGGCACGCCCTCGGCGCGTGCGGGTCGATCGAGGCATGGCTCAGCCTGGAGATGATGCGCGAGGGGTGGTTCTGTCCGACTCTCAACCTTGACCAGGTCGATCCCCGCTGCGGGGAGCTCGACTACATCCGCGAGGAGCCGCGCCGCCTCGAGGTGCCGATCGTGATGAGCAACAACTTCGCCTTCGGCGGCGTGAACACCTCCCTGGTGTTCGGGCGCGGCGAGTAGCGCCCCCTTCGCATGGACGCCGCCTTCCGACCCTGCGCACTCATCCCCACCTACGACAATCCGCACACCGTCCGTCACGTGGTCTGCGAGGTGCGCAAGCACCTGGAGGACGTGATCGTCGTCGACGATGGAAGTGGCGACGCGGGGCGCCGGGCGATCGAGGCTCTCGCCGGGGAGGGGCTCGCCATCGTGCGTCGCCGGGAGAAGAACGGGGGCAAGGGCGCAGCGGTCAAGACGGGCTTCGCCGCCGCCTCCGAGCTCGGCTTCTCCCATGCCGTCCAGATCGACGCGGACGGCCAGCACAGCCTCGAGGATCTGCCCCGCTTCCTCGCCGCGGCGCGGGCCCAGCCGGAGGCCCTCGTGCTGGGCAGCCCGATCTTCGACGAGACCCAGCCCTTTGGGCGCGCCTTCGGCCGCAAGATAAGCCAGTTCTGGGTCAACCTGGAGACCGGCGGACGCGTGATCGACGATCCGCAATGCGGGTTCCGCGTCTATCCCGTGGAGGCGGCGATTGCGGCCGGGGCCCGCGGCAACCGCATGCAATTCGATCAGGAGCTCCCCGTCCGTATGATCTGGCGCGGCGCGCGGGTGCTGAACCTGCCGACCCGCGTCCGCTACCTCAGCGAGGAAGAAGGTGGGATCTCGCACTTCCAGATGTTCCGGGACAACGCTCGCATCTCTGCAATGCACACCCGGCTGGTCTTCAGCCTGATCCTCGGAGCATCCCGCCGATCCGGGCGCCCCTCGTGAAGTGGCTGCGCGGCGCCCTGGCGCTCGGGTATCCCTTCTTGATCTTCGCCGGGCTCCAATGGCTCGAGCCCCGCACGATCGCCTGGTGTGTTGGAGCCCTGTTCCTGCTGCGCTGGCTCACGCGGCTTCGCCTGCCCACCCGCGAGGAGATCGCCCGGTTCGGAATGCCCGCGGCCCTGGTGGGAGGGGTGCTCCTCGCGACCGCCTTGCTGAACGATGCCCTGGGTCTACTGCTCTTCCCGGTGGCCATGAACCTGACCCTGCTGGTCGTGTTCGGCCGCACCCTGCGCGAAGGCCCGTCACTGATCGAGTCCCTGGCGCGCTTGAAGGACCAGGAGCTCAGCGACGAGGAGATGCGCCACTGCTGGAGCTTCACCGCGATCTGGTGCGTCTTCTTCGTCCTCAACTCGATTGCCTGCCTGGCCCTGGCCGTCGCGGCACCCACCTGGCTCTGGACCCTCTACACCGGCCTCCTGGCCTACCTCCTGATGGGCCTGCTCTTCGCAGCCGAGTTCCTGGCGCGCTCCTGGCGATTCGGGCGCTACGACGGAACCCTCGTCGAGCCGCTCTTCCGCCGCATCTTCCGCCCTCCGCCTTCCCGTTCGGGCTGAAGGGGTTGGCGTTGGTTCGCGCGGGTGGCGGTCTCTCGGAGCAGGGGCGGAGAGTGGGTGCAGTCCTGATCAGGTTCTTCACCGTGGCACTCCTCTTCGGATTGGGCGCGGCTTGCGCAACGCCCACGCCGGGCGCCCTCTCCCAGCCCTGCGTCGCATACTGGGTCTCGACGGACGAGATGGGGCCACCCTTCCGGACTCGCTACCAGTTCCACGCCAAGGCGGGCAGCGCCACCCTTCGTTTCAGCGCGGTCGCGGCGCTCACCGAGACGGGCCTCCTCCTGGTGGGCTTCGATCGGCTGGGCGCCCAGGTCTTCGCGCTTCGCCAGGCGGGAACCGGGATCGAGATCGTGTTGCCGCCCCGACGCGGCTTCCTGATGGCGCCGATCACCGTGCTCGGCGCCATCCACCGCGCGCGCTTCCTCGGGCTGGGTCAGGCGGATCCCGAAGGCGGCACGCGGGTGCGCGCCTGTGGGATCGAGATCCGGCTGTGGAAATCCGCTCAGGGAAGCAGCACGAAGCCGGTGAAGAAGGCCGCGACCGAGGTGCCCACCGCCGCGAGAGCGAGCAGCGCGTGCGGGTCGACGCGCCGGCTCCTGCCCAGCTCGAGCTGACGGCCGAGCCAGCCCGTCGCGAGGAAGAGAAGCAGGGAGGCCGTGGCAACGAAACCATGCGCCGTCCCCAGGGTCTCCCAGCCGCGCAACCAGAAGGCCGAAGCGAGACCCGCCCCGAAGCCGACCGCGATCATGGCCAGGGCCGGCTTGGCCAGGCGCAGGTGGCGCTCCCTGGCATCCCGGGGCCTCTGCACCTTGCGCTGGCGCGCGCTGCGCAGTGCCAGCCCGCTGCGCAGCGTGACCATCGCCCACAGGATCGAGAGCAGCATCCAGGCCGGATGGGCGTGGGCCAGCCAGAAGAGCAGGCGGTCCTGACCGGTGGGGTCCAGCTACTCGACCTTGTAGATGGCGTCTTCGGGCAGCTTGGAGAGCAGGTCGTCGAGGGCCTTCTGGAGGTAGCCCGCGTCCCGCGACTCGAGGGTGAGCAGGACGTGGAAGGCCTCTTCGCCGATCTTGGGGTACGAGCCGAGCAGCAGCTGGGGATGGGTCTGGAGCAGCTCGTTCAGCGAGTGTGCGATGTCGCTCTCGCGGCGCTTCACGTAGACGCGTTTCAACAGGAAGGGAACACCGCGGAACATGTCGCGGATCGACTCGAACTTCTTGCGCAGGAGCTCGGGGATGCCGGGGAACACGTGCACGTTCTGGACGACGACCACCGGGAACCAGAGATCGCCGGCGTCGATCAGGCGGGCCTGCTCGGGCACCATCGCCATCTTCAGCTGGCTCTCATTCGGGGCCTTGCCCTGGGCGCGTTCCATGCGGCCTGCAATCGACGCGTTCTGCTCGAGGCGGAGACCGAACGCGGCGGCGACCCCGTCCATGGTGAGATCGTCGTGGGTGGGACCGATGCCACCCGAGGTGAAGACGTGGTCGTAGGCGTCGCTCATGGAGCGAACCTCGGCCGAGATGAGGTCGATCTCGTCCGGAATCGTGAGGATCCGCTCCACATCGACGCCGAGCTCGCGCAGCTCACGGCACAGATAGGGCGAGTTCGTGTCGGTGACCTTCCCGGACAGGATCTCGTTGCCGATGATCAGGATTCCGGCGGTCGGCATGAAGGCAGGGTATCCGATCGCCTGCGGCGCTGCCCAGAGCGTTATCCTGCCCGCGTGCATCACGAGGTCGAGCTACGGCGCCGCGTACGAGATCGGATCGAGACCCTGCGCGTCGAGCTCGCCGACGGGGCCACGCTCCGGGATGCCGCTCGCGGGGCCGGGCTCCCGATCGCAAGAGCTTGCGGGGGGCTCAGCCTGTGTGCGCATTGCGGGCTCCAGGTGCTCTCGGGGGCCGAGCATCTCTCGGCCGAGACGCCCGAAGAAACCCGCGCCAAGCAACGAAACCGCGTCCCGGCCGAGCAACGCCTCTCTTGCCAGGCGCGGGTCGGCGGCCCGGTCGTGGTCACGGCGAGGTATTGGTAGGGCGATGCGCGCGATCGTGTTGGTCGACCACGGCAGCCGGGAGCCGGCAGCGAACGAACAGCTCGATCGGCTGGCGCGCCTGGTCGCGGAGCGCCGACCCGACGACCTGGTGCGCGCTGCGCACATGGAGCTGGCCCCGCCCTCCCTGGCCGAGGCCATCGACGCCTGCATCGCGGCGGGCGCTCGCGAAGTCGACGTGCACCCCTTCTTCGTCGCACCGGGCCGCCACGTGCGAGAGGACATCCCCCGCCTCGTCGCCGAAGCCGGCGCCCGCCACGCCGGAGCCAGGATCCGACTCAGCGAGCCACTGGGTCTCCACCCTTCCATCGTCGACGCCGTGCTCGCCCGCCTCGCAGAGCTCGACGACTAGCCGAACGGCCGAGCCCCTTCGGCGTTCCGGAAGTGCAGGTCGCTGCCGAAGAGGGCGAGGCCGAGCTTGCGGGCGACGGCGCGGGAAGCCCGGTTGTCCCAGGAGCTGCTGTAGAGGGGGAGCATCTCGCGGCGCCGGACCTCGCCGGCCCAGGCGGCGACCACCCGCGCGGCGAGACCCCGGCCGCGTTGCTCGGGGCGGGTATCGACGCCGGCTTCGAGACCGGCGCCCGCCGCAGGACAGGTCGTGGCGTAGCACGCCGAGGCGATCGCGCCGCCGTCGCGGACCACGGCGCAGGGCTCTCGCCCCGCGGTGCTCCCTTCGAGCGCTGGGAACGAAGCCTCGAGCTCCTCCAGCTCGCTCCCTTCGAGCCACTCGACCGAGCCCAGGTCCGGGAGCTGCGCGGGGAACCGGAAGGCGGGGCCGCGCCAGATCCGGGTCGCACCGAGCTGAAGCTCGATCCGGTCGCGAATCGCGCCCAGCCTGTCGGGGTCCTTCTCCAGATCGCCGCCCCCGGCCTCGGCCGCGGCGAGGCGGCCGAGCTCGCACACCAGCTCGTCAGGGAGGTCACGGTGGAAGCGCCAGAGCGACCCGTGGGCGGTTCGACCGAGGAAGAAGAGCGGTGCGCCGGGGTCCTCGCCCGGCGGTCCGTTCCAGGCGACGAGCCGCCCCGCTTCGTCGTGGCGGCACAGGGCCTCCACCTGGAGCTGCATCCAGTGGAGGTCGCTGGGCAGCTCCTCCCGGCTCACTCGCCCCCTGCCGCGTGGCGACGCTCGTGCACGACCCAGTTGGCGTTGGCCGCGATCGCGCCACTCGTCGTGAAGACGGCGACACAGAAGGCCACGAGCCCGTAGAAGGAGAGGGTCTGGAAGGCCTCCGGGAAGGGGTTGCCCCGGTAGGCCGAGATGGCGATCGCCGTGATCACGCCCAGGGGGAGCCCGCGCCCCAGGAAGCCGTGGCGCAGCAAGAAGGGCATCTTGCCCGCCTCGCGCACCTTCGCCCACTCCTCGGCCTTGAAGCTCTGCACGCCACCAGGATACCGCCTCTCTTCGATGGCGTGACCGGGGGCAGCTGTCATTCTGCGCCGATGGGTCGGGTCGCCACGTTCTGGTTCCTCTACATGGCGGGCCTGGGCCTGGTCTTCCCCTTCCAGGCGCTCTGGTTTCGCGAGAACGCCGGCCTCGCGGGCTTTCAACTGGGCCTCGTGCTCGCCATGCGGCCGCTCATGGGCATGCTCTTCCAACCCATGTGGGGGCATCTCGCCGATCGCACCGGCTCGCGCAGGGCCGTCTTGATCGCGCTCACCCTGGGCAACGCGGTCGGCTACTCCCTCCTCCCGCAGGCCGGGTCCTTCTGGGCGCTCGTCCTCGCCATGGCCTTCGTGTCCCTGTTCGGCACCTCGATCATCCCCATCGGCAATGCCGTGAGCATGGCCGCCATCGGGGAGCGGGCCGCCGAGCGTTTCGGGCGGGTTCGCGCCGTCGGGACCGTGGGCTTCCTGGCGCTGGCGATCGGCTTCCCCGAGCTGCTCGACCGCTACCAGCAGTGGCGCGGCCTCGAGCGCAGCCCGGGCGGACCCTCCGAGCCCGGCCTCGACATCATCTTCCTGGGAGCGGCGGCGCTCACCCTCGCGGCGACCTTCGGCGCGCGGCGGCTGCCGCGCACGGCCGCCATGAGCGTCCGGGCCCAGCGCGGCGACCTGCGCGCCCTGCTCTCCCACGGCCCCTACCTGCGGCTGCTGCTCTTCACCTTCGTCGCCTTCCTGGCTCTGCAGGGCCCGATCCTGATGTTCCCCGTCTTCATCCGCGAGCACGGTGGAGACATCGACACGATCGCCCGGATGTGGATCCCGATGCTGCTCGTGGAGATCCCCCTGGTCTGGGCCTCCGGCAGCTTCCTGCGCCGCTTCGGTCCGCGCCTGCTCGTGGCCGTGGGGGTCGCAGCCGACGGGCTGCGTTGGCTCCTGTGCTCCTTCGCGGACGACCTCCGCGTGATCTTCGCGCTGCAGCTCCTGCACGGCGTGGTGATCGCCGGACTGACCGTCGGCACGGCGCTCTACGCGGAGACGGTCGTGCCCGAGAGGCTCCGGGCCAGTGCCCAGGGGGGCCTGGCGATGCTGGGCTACAGCCTGGCGGGGGTGCTCTCGAGCCTGTGGGCAGGCTGGGCGCTGGATGCCTTCGGGGTGGACGCGCCCTACCGGGTGGGCGGCATCCTCGCGCTGGTGCTCGCGTTTTCGGCTCCCCTGTGGCTCCGGACCGGGGGATTCGACAGCTCGGCCCCCGGGGAAGTGGATAGTCAAACTTGACGAATTGTGTTAAATTCGTATAGTTCGTTCATGTCACAGCCCAGCCCCCAGGCGGTGGCACCGCGCCGAAATCGCGCGGAGCGCACTCGTCGCCGCATCCTCGAGGCCGCTGGCCACTGCTTCGCCTCCTCCGGCTACGCCAAGACCACGGTCGAGGCCATCGCCGCGCGGGCGGGCGTGTCGAAGGGCATCGTCTACCACCACTACCGGGGCAAGGAGCAGATCCTCGAGCGGGTCCTCGAGGAGACGATCTCCGAGTGGTCCTCGGTCTCGCAGCTCGACGAGGAGCTGGCCCGGGGCGGCGCCGTGCTGGAGGCGATCGCCCAGGTGCACCGCAACGCCGTGGCCTTCGGCCGCGACAACCCGATGGCGCGTGCACTCCTGCAGTTTGACCAGGATGTCCTGCTCACCCTCGCCGGGAGCCGCGAGGTGCGCGAAGCCGCCGAGCGGCACCGCGG
This sequence comes from Deltaproteobacteria bacterium, assembly GCA_002687015.1. Taxonomy (GTDB): domain Bacteria; phylum Myxococcota_A; class UBA9160; order UBA9160; family UBA6930. Next base: position 12,235 of record NYZB01000187.1, on the reverse strand, counting down.
AGACCTGGTGCGCGAGCTGCGCAACGGCATCGAGTCGGGTGAGCTGCGCGAGGATCTCGACCCCGAGCTCTGCGCCAGCATCCTGCGCGTCCACTACATGGGCCTGATCGACCAGCTCCTCGATCCGAGCGGCATCGAGGTCACCGATGAGCTGATCGAGGCCGGCCTCGACCTCCTCTTTCATGGCATGGCCGCGCGCGCCCCGCGCCCTGTCGACGGAGCCTGATGATGAACATGCTGAGATGGTCCGCGGTAGCGCTCGTCCCCATTGGACTTGCAGCCGTACTGGGCGTCGTTGCGAGCACCGCGAGCTTCGCCGAGGCTGAAGACAAGCGCTCCATCGCCCTCGAGAGAGTGAGGAGCGACCGCCTGCAGGCCACGATCGCAGCCTCGGGCTCGGTCGAGGCGCGGCGCATCACCGAGGTCGGGTCGGAGGTGCGTGGTCGCATCACCCGCGTCTTCGTCGAGGTCGGCGACTCGGTCGACCTGGGGGCACCGCTCTTCCAGATCGACCCCGAGCCCTTCGAGCTGGCCCTGGCCGAGGCGCAGGCCGGCCTCGCCCTGGCCAGGGCGCAGAGCGAGAACGCGGCCGCCGAGGCGGACCGCATCGCCAAGCTGATCGAACTGAATGCGGCCTCACAGCAGCGCTACGACAAGATCCGCACCGAGGCCGAGGTGGCCCGGGCGCGCGTGCGGCAGGGCAAGGCGGGCCTCGACCGCGCCAAGCGGAACCTGGACCGCACCCTGGTGGTCGCACCCTACGAGGGCAGCGTGGTGGAGCGGCGCAGCCACGAAGGCGCCATGTCGAGTGGGGCCGCGGTCATCGTCCTGCAGGAGCGGGGAGCGCTGGAGTTCATCATCGACGTTCCGGAAGCGGCAGCCGCGCCCGTGCGTCCCGGGGATCCCGTGAAGCTCTTCATCGAGGGTGTCGCAGATCCCGTCGAGAGCAGAGTGGCGCGGGTGAGCGCGCGAGTCGACCCCCAGACCCGCACCTACGAGGTGCGCGGTGAGGTGATCGACCCGTCCGGCCTCGCCAAGGCGGGCTCCTACCTGCGAGCCGAGGTACAGGCGCGCCGGCCCGCGGAGCGCCCCGTGGTGCATCGCTCGTCGGTTCTCACCATCGACGGTCGCAGCTACGTGATGCGGGTCGAGGAGGGCGTGGTGCGCCGTACCGTGGTGCGTGCCGGGATCCGCGCCGGCAACCAGGTCGAGCTGCTGCAAGGCGTCGCGGTCGGTGACCTCGTCGTGAGCGGTGCCGACGCCTCGCGCATCACGGACGGTAGCCGGGTGCGCTTGCGCGACCCGGTGCGGGCGGCCCAGAGCCTGGAGACACCGTGACCCTCTCCGACCTGTCGGTGCGCAGGCCGGTCTTCGCGGCCATGCTGATCCTCGGCCTGGTCGTGATCGGGTTGATCTCGATGGCGCGGCTCGAGATGAAGCTGGATCCCGACATCGACTTCCCCTTCCTCTCGATCGTCACGGAGCTGCGCGGGGCCTCACCCGAGACGGTGGAGCGGGAGGTCACCGACGTGATCGAGGAGGGCGTCAACTCGATCGAAGGCGTGCACACGATGAGCTCGGTCTCCTCCCAGGGCCTGTCGCGGGTCATGGTGCAGTTCGACATCGGCCACGACGTGGACGTGAAGGCCCAGGAGGTGCGCGACAAGGTGGCCCTGGCGCGTCCGGACCTGCCCCTCGACATCGAGGACCCCCTGGTCCAGAAGTGGGACATCGACGCGATGTCCTTCATGGCGATCGTGCTCGGTGGGGTGGCCGACATCCGCGAGATCTCGGACATCGCCGAGCACGAGGTCAAGGAGCGCCTGGAGCGCATCGGCGGCATCGGCTCGGTCGAGATCCTGGGCTCGCGTGAGAGGGAGGTGCGCATCTGGCTCGATCCCCTGCGGCTGACCGGCTATGGGCTCTCGATCGAGGACGTCACGACCACCTTGCGACGCGAGAACGCAGAGCTCGCCAGCGGCCGGATCGAAGGCGCGGCCCGCGAGTGGTCGGTCACCACCCAGGGCAAAGCGCGAAGCGTCGAGGAGTTCGGCGAGATCATCGTCGCCGAACGCGCAGGGCGCCTGATCCACCTCCGCGACGTGGCCGTCGTCGAGGACGGCATGGCCGAGGCGCGCAGCGTAGCCCGGCTGAATGGCAACCCCGGCGTGGCCATCGAGCTGAAGCAGCAGAGCGGCTCCGACCTCGTCGCAGCGGCGCGAGAGGTCCGCAAGGAAGTAGAGGCAATCGCCGCCGACCTGCCCGCCGGCATCGAGATGAAGGTCTCCCGCGACTACGCGAAGATCATCGAGGATCAGGTGCGTTCCGTCCTCTTCGACATGGTGTTGGCCGCGACGCTGGTCGTGATCGTGGTCCTTCTCTTCCTGCGAAACTTCCGCTCGACCTTCATCTCGGGCATGGCGATTCCCGCGAGCGTCATCGCCACCTTCACCTTCTTCCTGGTCACGGGGCTCTCGCTGAACAACATGACCCTGATGGCCCTCACCCTGGCCATCGGCCTCGTGATCGACGATGCGATCGTCGTGCTGGAGAGCATCTTCCGGAAGGTGGAAGATGGGAAGGGCCCCATCGATGCGGCACTCGAGGGCTCCCGGGAGGTGGCCCTGGCGGTGCTCTCCACGACATTGGCCGTGTGCGGCGTGTTCGTGCCGATCTTCTTCATGACGAGCACCATGGGTCGCTACTTCTACGAGTTCGGGGTGACCGTGGTGGTCGCCGTCCTCGTCTCGACCCTGGTGGCCTTCACCCTGACGCCCAGCCTGGCCAGCCGCATCCTGAGCCGGAACGTGGCCAAGGAGGGTGCCATCTTCCGCTGGCTCGAGCGCGCCCTCGTCGCCCTCGAGAACGGTTACCGGGGCGTCCTCGACTGGTCGCTTCGACACAGGCTCGCAACCTCGATGCTCGCCCTGCTCGCGGTCGCGGGGGGCTGCGGCGTGATGACGACGGTGCCGGTCAACTACTTCACGAGAGACGACATGGGCGAGATCGCGGTCCGGGCGAAGCTCCCCATCGGGACTCCGCTGGCGGCGACCGAGCGCATGATGCACCGCATCGAGGCGGCGGTGAGAGAGCACCCGCAGGTTCACGACACCCTGGGAATCGTTGGCGATCAGATCGTGCACGAGCCCCATCGAATGCGCATCTCCGTGTTCACGAGCAAGAAGAACGAGCGCGAGGAGAGCGTGCAGGACCTCTTCGAGCAGCTGCGGGTCATCGTGGCCGAGGCGGCACCCGATGCGGAGAGCTTCTCGGTCGGCTTCCCGGACTTCGCGGGGGGCAGCGGCGAATTCACGGAGATCCAGTACGGCATCCAGGGACCGAGCCTCGCGAAGCTCCAGAGCTACTCGGATGAGCTGGTCAAGCGGATGAAGGCCGATCCCCGCTTCACCGACGTCCGATCCTCCTTCGAGACCGGCAAGCCCCAGATCCCCCTCGACGTCGACCGCGGCCGGGCCGCCGATCTCGGCGTGTCCGCCGTGCAGCTGGGCCGCACCCTGCGCACCCTGCTCGCGGGGGAGAAGGTCGGCTCCTTCGAGGATCAGGGGAACCGCTACGACGTGCGCGTCCAGGTGCTGCCGGAGTACCGGGACGATCCCTCGAAGCTCGATCTCGTGAGGGTGCGGGGGATGAACGGCGAGCTCGTGCCGATCGCGGGGGTCGCCGACCTGCGCATCGAGGAGGGGCCCGTCGAGGTCCGCCGCCGCGCACGCAGCCGCCTGATCGAGGTCGGGGCCAACACCGCCCAGGAGACCTCGCTGGGCGAGGCCGTCAGGGTCTTCGAGGGTTGGGCCCGAGAGCTCGGGATCGAACGGCCCTACTCGCTGGTGAAGTCGGGCCAGGCCGAGTCCATGGACGAGGCGATGAGGGACATCGTGTTCGCCCTGGGCCTGGCCATGCTCGCGATCTACATGATCCTGGCGTCCCTGTTCAATTCCCTCACCCATCCCCTCGTCATCATGGTCTCCGCCCCCCTCTCCTTCATCGGCGGCTTCCTCGCGCTCAAGATCGCGGGTCTCTCCTTCGACATCATGAGCGCCATGGGCCTTCTGGTGCTGATGGGATTGGTGATGAAGAACGGCATCCTGCTCGTGGACTACACCCACCAGCTGCGGGAGCAGGGTCTGCCGAAGCACGAGGCGATCCTGCGCGCCGGTCCGATTCGCATGCGGCCCGTGCTGATGACCTCGGCTGCGCTGGTCTGCGGCCTGCTGCCGATGGCGCTCTCGGACGCGACGGGCTCCGAGTTCCGGGCGCCGATGGCGGTGATCGTGATCGGTGGCCTGGCGACCTCCACCGCGCTCACCCTGATCGTCGTGCCTGTGGTCTACGACCTGGTGGACACGGCCACCCAGAAGACCCGCAATGCCGTGCGGCGGCTGCGCGGCAAGCCGGCGGCCGCCACGGCCCAGGTGGCGGGCGGCAAGTAGGTGGAGAAGCTCGTCTACGTTCTCTGGAAGCGGGGAGACGAGCCGAACGCGGACTTCGCCAAACGGCTCCGGGGAGAGCTGGCGCCTCGCCTTCTCGCCCAGGGGGCGCGCTTCCTGAAGCTCTCGGCCGTGGACGACGACGTGGCAGCGGGCGCCGGCCTGCGGATCGGCACGGCGAGCCCGCCCAAGGCCGGGCTCGCCACCTTCTGGCTCGACCAGGCCCAGGAGCGCGCAGCGCTCGAAGACAGTCTCCGCGAGGAGTGCGGCGCGATCGCGGGCTACCTGGTCGTTGAGTCCCGGCCCCTGGTGCCGACCAGGCAGGTGGCGCCGGAAGGCTCGCGAACCCCGGGCTTCCATCTCGTCACCTGCATCGCGCGCCATCCGGATCTGGACCACGAGGCCTTCGTCGAGTTCTGGCAGAACCGCTTTCGCGACGTCGCCATCGAGACCCAGAGCACCTTCGACTACGTCCGCAACGAGGTCGTACGTGCCCTCACGCCGGATGCCCCGGCCTGGGATGCGATCGTGGAAGAGGGCTTCCCCGCCCGCGCCCTCGACGACCCGGCCGTCTTCTACGACGCGCCGGGCGACCCCCAACGCCAGAAGGCCAACGCCACCCGCATGTTCGAGCACGTCCAGCACTTCCTCGACCTGTCCAAGGTCGAGTCCCACCCCATGAGCGAAACCATCTACGAACGCGCCAAGCGCTGACAAAGGGGGCAGACCCCTTTGTTGGCGCTTGGGGTGGGGGGCTAGCGGTAGGCGCGGCCGAGGGGGTTCTCGCCCTGGGCTCTGCGGTCCTGGGCGACGCAGGCGAGCAGCCTGGCGGTGCTTCCCTCGAGGGAGCGCAGAGAGTGGGGCAGGCGCGAGTCGTAGTAGATGGCGTCGCCTGGACCGAGCTCGTGGTGCTCCCCTGCCACCTCAACCTCGACGCGCCCGGCGAGGACGAAGAGGAACTCCTCTCCGTCGTGGGACGAGCGCGTGACGGCGGCCTCCTGGCCGGGCGGCACCTCCACCAGGAAGGGGGCCATCAGCTTCTCGGTGAGCCCGTGGGAGAGCGCGTGATAGCGATAGCCCAGGCTCTCTCCAGCCTGGCCGCGCGGCCGCACGGTCCAGCGCTCCTCGGCGCGCACCACCTCGATGCGCTGCTCGGGGATCGTGGTCTGAAAGAAGTGACCGATGCTGACCCCCAGCGAGGACGCGATGCGCAGCAGATCCCCGACGGCGGGGGCGGCATCGTCACTCTCGAATGAAGCGAGCTGGCTCTCCGCCAGACCGGTCTGCTCCGAGACCTTCGCGAGGGCGAGCCCGCGATCCTCCCGCAGGCGCCGCAGCTTGGCTCCCAGCTGGAGCTCGTGGACAGTGGAATCGGCCATGTCAGCCCTCCTGTCCGTCACCGGACGCGAAGACATCGGGGAAGTCGGCAGCCTCGAGGATGCGGGCCAGGTCGCGGACGAAGAGCGCCGCATCCTGGCCGTCGGCGATCCGGTGATCGACGCTGACGGAGAGGTTCATGACCTCGCGCGGTGTCAGCACCTCGTCCTTGTAGCGCGGCAGGCTGCGCACGGCGTTGACGCCGAGGATCGCGACTTCCGGGTGGTTCACGATCGGCGTCGAGACGATGCCCCCGAGCTTTCCGAGGGAGGAGATCGTGAAGGTCCCGCCGCGAAGCTGGGCGGGGACCAGCTTGCCTTCGCGCGCCCGGGTCGCCAGCTCGTCGATCTGGGCCGCCAGGCTGCGCGTGTCGAGCAGCGCGGCGTTGGAGATGACCGGCACCACCAGCCCCTCTTCGGCCGCCACGGCGATCCCGAGGTGCACCCGCTCCTTCAGGATGATCTCTCCACGCTCGTCGTCGATACTCGCGTTGAGACGCGGGTAGGCGGGAAGCACGCGAAGGGTCGCGCGCGCCAGGAAGGCGAGCGGCGAGAGCTCCGGTGCGAAGCGCGCCCGGCGCTGCATCAGCTCGGTGACGTCGAGCTCCTCGACGTAGGTGAAGTGGGCGGCGCGCTTGCGCGCCTCGCTCATGTGGCGGGCGATGGCGCGACGCACGCCTCGGAGCGGAAGGCGCGTCCAGTCCGCAGCATCGTTCTCGGGCGAGCTGCGCGGCGCGCCGCGGGAGGAGCCCTGCGCAGGCGACTCAGCCGGGGGCGTGCTCGTCGCTTTCGCCGGGGGGCGCGGAGCCACCGCGGCCCGGGGCGCCGCCGCCGCGCTCTCGACGTCCCGGCGCATGATCCGCCCGCCGGGCCCCGTGCCGGTCACCGCCGCCAGGTCCACGCCCAGACGTTCGGCCAGCGAGCGAACGGCGGGCACTGCTCGCACGCCATCGGCGCTGCGGCCGCGGGTCGCCCGCTGGCTCGAGGTGGGTCTCTCGGGTTGGGCGGGCGGCTGCGTCGATCCCGGGCCGCCCCCTTCGGCCGGGGGGGAGGGCGGGGGCGGCGAAGCCTCCGCCGGTTGGGGCTCTTCCCTGCGCTCCGGCGCGGCCACGACGTCGGCTCCGGCCTCTACCCCGTCGTCGATCTCGATCATCACCGCGCCCACCGGCACGATGTCCCCCTCGCGGAAGCAGAGCTTCACGACCCGCCCCGCCGCCGGCGAGGGGATTTCGACGTTCGCCTTGTCCGTCATCAGCTCGACGAGGACCTGGTCGAGGGAGACGTCGTCACCCTCGGCCACGTGCCAGGCGATCACCTCGGCTTCGACCACTCCCTCGCCGATGTCGGGAAGCTGGAACTGGAACATCTCTAGTACTCGATCGTCCTGGCCAGCTCCCGCGTGATGCGCTCGGCGCTCGGCAGGTAGTGGTCTTCCAGGGTATAGGGGAAGGGTGTGTCGAAGCCGGTGACCCGCTGGAGCGGAGCCTTCAGGCAGTCGAAGGCGGCGGCCTGCACCGCCGCGACGAGCTCGGCTCCGAAGCCGCAGGTCATCGGCGCTTCGTGCACGACCACCATGCGCCCCGTCCTCTCGACCGAGCGCACGAGGCTGCGCAGGTCGTAGGGCGCCAGGCTCTGCAGGTCGATCAGCTCGACGTCGTAGCCCTCGCCCTCGGCCAACGCGGCGGCCTCCTGGCAGGTGTGCAGCATGGCGCCCCAGGCGACGAGCGTGATGTCCTCGCCCTTGCGGACCACCCGGGCCCGCTCGAGGGGAAGGGTGTAGTAGTCGAGGGGGATCTCGCCCCGCGCCGCGCGATAGATGCGCTTCGGCTCGAGGAAGATCACGGGATCCGCGCACTCGAGTGCGCCCAGGAGCAGGCCCTTCGCTTCGTAGGGCCCCGAGGGCACCACGACCCGAAGGCCCGGGGTGTGCGCGAAGTAGACCTCGGGGCTCTGGGAGTGGTAGTGGCCGCCCCGGATGCCGCCGCCGTAGGGCGTGCGGATCAGCACCCGCGGTGCGTACTGGCCGCCGCTGCGATAGCGGTACTTCGCCAGCTCGTTCACGATCTGGTCGAAGGCCGGGAAGATGAAGTCGGCGAACTGGATCTCGACGATCGGGCGCAGCCCCGCGAGGCCCATGCCGATCGCCATGCCGACGATGCCGGCTTCGGCCAGCGGCGTGTCGAAGACCCGCTCCGAGCCATACTTCTCCTGCAACCCGTTCGTGACGCGGAAGACCCCACCGAAGTGACCCACGTCCTCGCCCAGGATCACCGCATCCTCGTCGCGCTCCATGTACTGGTCGAGCGCGTCGTTCAGCGCCTGGATCATGTTGAGGGTGCCGGTCTCCGCCATGCTCAGGGCACCTCGATGTCGGTCGTGCTGCTGCGGCGGAGGTCGGCCAGGTAGGCGTCGCGCTGGGCCTCGAGCTGGGGAGAGACCGTCTCGAGAACTCCCTCGAAGAGCGTCTCGACCCGCGGCGGCGGATGGCGCTCGCACTCGGCCAGGGTGGCCACGACGCGCTCCTCCCAGCCCGCCTGGGCGGCGGCCTCCGCCTCTTCATCCCAGAGGCCACGCCAACGCGCGTGGCGCTTGAGGCGCTCGTAGGGGTCGAGCCGGTTCCAGGCCGCCTCTTCTTCTTCGGTCCGATAGGCGCTGGGATCATCGGCGGTCGAGTGGGCGCCCATCCGATAGGTCATGGCCTCGATCAGCGTCGGGCCCTCCCCCGCCGCCGCGCGGGCCCGCGCCTCGCGCATGACGTTCACGACGGCGAGCAGATCGTTGCCGTCGACCTGGTAGCCCGCGATGCCGTAGCCCTCGGCGCGAACCGCCAGGCTCTCGGCAGCCGTCTGCACCGACTCGGGCGTCGAGATCGCATAGCCGTTGTTGCGGATCACGAAGATCGACGACGAGGAGAAGACCCCCGCGAAGTTGAGGGCCGTGTGAAAGTCCCCCTCTGAGGCCGTGCCCTCGCCGCAGAATGCGAGCGCCACCCGTCCCGTGCCCCGCAGCCGCGCCGCGTAGCCGAAGCCCGCGGCATGGGGGAGCTGGGTGCCGACGGGCGAGGAGACGGAAGGGATCGACCACTCGCGGTAGCAGTAGTGGATGGGCATCTGCCGCCCGAGACACAGGTCGCGGCTGTTGCCGATCAGCTGGTTGAAGATCAGGGGGAGCGGGATCTCCCGCCACAGGAGGCAGCCGAGCTCCCGGTAGCTCAGGAAGATCGGATCCTCGGGCTCGAGGGATGCGGCGACCCCGAAGATGGTGGCCTCTTCGCCGTGGCTGGTCATCCAGAAGCCAAGGCGGCCCTGGCGCTGAAGCATGAGCAGCCGGCGGTCCAGGATGCGGTTCAGCACCATGGCGTCGAGCGTCTTCTCGATCTGGTCGTCGCTGAGCAGGCCGCGGTGGCTGTCGGGACAGCTCCCATCCTCACCCAGGATCTGGAACGGCGGCTGGGTCACGTCCACCCCCTGGCGCGTTCATGAGTATAGGGAGCCACGAAGGGACGATCGGAAGCCCGCCGCCCTCGCTGAAGCCCATGGGGTGCGAACGCAACAGCCAAGGGGGCCCCTTCGCAGCGCTTCAGCTTCCGGTGGGGTGGAGCCGCCACCAGTGAAGGGCGGCGATGACCAGGGCGTGGTCGATGTCGCCGGCACGAACGCGGTCGTCGAGATGGCGCCGGGGCACGCACTCGACGGCGGTCTCCTCCAGGCCCGGGTTGACGACGTCGCCCACCCGCTCGCAGCCCTCGGCGAGGAAGGTGTGAACCCGGTTGCCGAAGAGCGCCGGGTTCGGATTGAGGGCCCCCAGTGGCTGGACCGAGCCCGCCCGGTAGCCGGTCTCCTCGAGCAGCTCGCGAGCGGCCGCCTCAACAGGGCTCTCGCCCGGGTCGACGATGCCACCGGGGATCTCGAGGGTGAACTCGCGCGCCCCGTGGCGATACTGGCGCACCATCACCACCTCTTCGTCGCGGGTGACCGGGATGACGTTGACCCACTCGCCGGCGTCGATCCGATAGAAGGGGTGGCTACGGCCGCCGGCTCGGGGCTCGCGCACCCAGGTGCGGCTCACCGAGAAGACCCGGCAGTCGGCCACGGCCTCCGTACCGACGAGAGGCCACGCCTTCAGGCCGTGGTCGGACTTCGTGCTGCCCATCGGTGAAACGTAGCAGTGCAGTGTGCGTGGAGTACGATCCGCGCGTCATGCCCGCCTCGGACTCCACCCTGGCACGCGTCACCGGGCGCGATGGCGGCCCGCTCTTCATGGTGATGGTCGGCATCGCCTGTGGGCTCGCCGGGGCCTTCGGTGCGGTCGTGTTCCGCCTCTTGATCCGGCTCTTCCAGGGCGCCTTCTTCGGCGGGGCCGAGGGGGTGGGGGCGGTCCTGGACGAGGGCCTGCTCGCCGAGGCGGGCGACCCGCGGGCCATCTCCCAGACCTTGAAGCCCTGGCTCCTGGTCCTGGTCCCCGCGGCCGGCGGTCTGATCGTCGGCCCGCTGGTCTACTTCTTCGCCCGGGAGGCCAAGGGCCACGGGGTCCCGGAGGTCATGGAGGCGGTCGCCCTGCGAGGCGGCATCATGAGGCCGCGGGTCGTCGCGGTGAAGACCCTGGCGTCTGCGATCTCGATCGGCTCGGGCGGATCCGTCGGCCGGGAGGGACCGATCGTCCAGATCGGCTCGGCCATCGGCTCCGTGATCGGTCAGATGCTGGGTGTGCCGGCGCGCCAGCTCCGCACGATCGTCGGCTGCGGCGCCGCCGCGGGCATTGCCGCCACCTTCAACGCGCCCATCGCCGGCGCGCTCTTCGCGGTCGAGGTGATCGTCGGCGACTTCGCAGTCACGCAGTTCAGCCCGATCGTCATCTCGGCCGTCGTGGCGACGGTGGTGTCGCGCTACTTCCTCGGCAATCACCCGGCCTTCGCCGTACCGGAGTACGATCTCCAGGGCCCCCTCGAGCTCTTCCCGTGCATGCTGGTGGGGATCCTCGCAGGGCTCGTGGGAACGGCCTTCGTCCGCTTCCTCTACTTCAGTGACGATGTCTTCGCGCGGGTGCCCCTCCCCGAATGGGCCAAGGCCAGTGTCGGCGGGCTCTGCATCGGTGCCCTCGCCCTGATGTTCCCCCACGTCCTGGGCGTCGGGTACAGCACCATCGGCGACGCCCTGGCCGGCAATCTCCCGATCGCCCTGCTCGGCGTTCTCCTGGGGGTCAAGATCCTGGCCACCTCCATCACGATCGGCTCCGGGGGTTCGGGCGGGATCTTCGCGCCCTCGCTCTTCCTCGGGGCGATGACCGGCGGCTTCTTCGGCAAGCTGATCGGCCAGTGGTTCCCGGCCCAGACCTCGGAATCGGGCGCCTATGCCCTGATCACCATGGGCGCCATGGTCGCCGCCACCACCCACGCCCCGCTCTCGGCGATCATCATCATCTTCGAGCTGACCCAGACCATCGACATCATTCCGCCGGTCATGGCGGCCTGCGTGCTCTCCAGCCTCGTAGCGATGTTCCTCTCGACGGACTCGATCTACACGGAGAAGCTGCGACGGCGAGGCGTCGACATCCACCAGCAGGACGACCCGAACGTCCTGAAGAGCCTCTTCGTGCGCGACATCATCGACGAGGAGCCACCCGTGCTGCGTTCGGGCTCGGGGCTCGACGAGATCCTCACGCTGATCGTCGAGACGAACTACACCGAGATCTTCGTCGTCGACGAGGAACGGCGGCTGCTGGGCGCCGTCTACTTCTCCGAGCTGCGCCGCGTGCTTCTCGAGCAGGAGCACCTGCGTGCCCTCGTGGTCGCGGGCGATCTGCTCGTCACCGGCCGCGCCACGGTGCAGGGCACCGACAACCTGGACACGGTCATGCAGATCCTCTCCAGCGAGAACGTCGAGGCCATCGCCGTTACGGACCCGGAGGATCCCGGGCGCCTCGTCGGCTGCGTCCACCGACGGGACGTGATCCACGCGCACAACCAGGAGCTGCTGCGCCGAGACCTCGCCGGCGGCGTGTCGACCACCGTCGGTGTCGTGGACCGGGTGCACCAGGTCGACCTGGGCGGCGGCTACTTCATGAAGGAGGTCCTCGCCCACCGGCGGTACCACGGCAAGACACTCCGCGACATCGACCTGCGCGCCCAGGCCGGCGTCCAGGTGCTCCTCGTCCGCTCCCCCGGCGGCGGCGTCCGGGTACCCGGCCCCGACGACCGCCTCGACCCCGGCGACCGCATGGTCGTCGCCGGCCCGAAGAGCTCGATCGACGCACTGGTCTAGAGCTGAGAAGCCCTCTACGAGACAGCCATCCAGCTCGCTCGACCGGTGGTCGGGACCGCTTCGCTCCTTTCTTTGACGCGCGGCGGGGCGGGGTTCATTCCTCAGAATGGCTCGGCCGGGGCAGGGTGGCCCGCGCAGCGGCGTGGACAGCGTG
>NYZB01000186.1 GCA_002687015.1 Deltaproteobacteria bacterium | reverse complement strand
CGGCAGCCTGCGACGCGAAGGCGGCCCGGCAGCCTGCGACGCGAAGGCGGCCCGGCAGCCTGCGACGCGAAGGCGGCCGCGGGCAAGCCGCTGCCAGGTCGGCTTCGAGTCCAGGCGGCACCTGGGCCGCCTGCAGCCGCTAGCGCGGTACCAGCTCGTAGATCCAGACCCGGTCCAGCTCGGTCGGGTCCCGGCGAAACACCGACTGGCTCGTCCAAGCCTTGGCGAAGGCCGCAATCCGCGCTTCATCGGTGACCCGCACCGCGCGCAGGTCGTAGAGCGCTCCCTTCATGCGCAGCCGCACCTCGGGCGTGGCCGTCATGTTCTTGACCCACTGGGTCTCGGTGTCGCCCGCATTGAGGTAGAGGCGGCCGTCCACGATCGTGAAGGCGATGTTGACCGAGTAGGGAGCCCCGGGCCGCGTCTCGAGCTGCACCGTGCCGTAGTCCCCGGCAAAGCTCCAGTCGGAGGGCACGGGTCTCGCCTCGCCGGCGAGCTCTCCGCCGGGCAACAACCCGAAGGGACCGCTGCAGCCGAGTGCAGCCACGACGCAGCACAACGAAACCCACCTGAGCACCGGCACGACCCTCCTCCCGTCGCGGGGCGCGACCCCGGGGAAGCCGGCCGGGAGGATACTCGATCTGCTCCCGGAACCGGGAACCCCGCCTACGGCTCCATTCCTTCGAGCCACTGGCGCCAATCCTCCTCGCTGTCGATGTCGATCGCGGCCGCCGCGCAGGGGATGACGCGAAGCCCGCCGGTGTCCGAGGTTCGCAGGAGACCGCGCGCACCCCGATCGCCCTCCAGGCTCGCGAGTGCTTCCAGGTCCGAAGGCCGTGAGAAGAGCGCGGGCACGCCCGGTCCATCGGGATGGCCGCATGCGACGGTCGCCGCACCTTCCTTCCAGGCGCGGATGAGCTCAGCGAGAACCGCGGAATCGACGAGGGGCTGGTCGGCGAGGCAGAGCAGCAGGGCGTCGAGCGGCTCGGTGGTCTGACGCGCGGCCGCGACCCCCGCGCGAATCGAGCTGGCCAGGCCCTCCTCCCAGTCGGGGTTCTGGACCACGCGCACGGCCAGGTCGCCTACACCCTGCGCCACGCGCTCGGCGTGGGCCCCGACCACGACGAGGGTCTCGTCGGCGCCCGATTCCAGGGCCGCTCGCGCGGCGCGTCGTACCAGGCTCTCGCCGTGGAAGGCGAGCAGCTGCTTGGGGCGACCGAGCCTTCGCGAGCCCCCCGCCGCCAGCACGATTGCGACGAGACGGCCCACGGCTCCCTCAGATCTCACCGGGCTCGTGGATCGGGCCCTTCCGGTCGCGCAGCCAGGTGCCGGGGCGGCCTTCGGCGACGGCCTGTACCTCGGCGATCAAGGCCACCGCAATGGCCTCGGGGCCCTCGCCCCCGATGTCGAGGCCGGCCGGCGCATGGAGGCGCGCGGCCTCTTCCTCGCTGGGGACGACCCCCTGGGTGGCCAGCTCGGCGAGCAGGTCGCTGGCGCGCTGCTTCGGGCCGAGGAGCCCGATGTAGGGGACGGGCGACAGCAGCAGGTCGGCCAGCACGGCGCGGTCGTGCAGGTAGTGGTGGGTCATGACGAGGGCGTAGGTCTGGTCGTCGACCCCCACCGCGCGGACGGCTTCTTCGGGAGCCACGCAGTGCACGACCGCGTCCGGGAAGCGCTCGCTCCGGGCGTAGGCAGGGCGTCCGTCGACGACGCTCACGTCCCAGCCGAGCAGGGCGGCCAGGCGGACCACCGGGTCGGCATCGGGACCGGCACCGAAGACCACCAGTCGCCGCGGTGGGCGCGCGATCTCGAGCACGAGGTCCAGGTCGTCTTGCTGGCTGCGCCGCGTACGCCCCGAAGCGACGGTCTCTTCCAGGAGGCGGGCGAGACCCGCCGGAGCCGGCTCGCTCCCCTCGATGCGCCCGTCCGGGTGTCGGGCCCAACGGCGCGCCAGCCCGTCCTCGGAGAGGTCGGTGGCGAAGGCGCCCGTGCGCCGCGCGTCGAGCCAGGCTTCGAGCCAGGCGAGCGGTCCCGGTCGGTCGGCCTCCACGGGCTCCAGCAGGACGTCGACGATGCCCGCGCACCCGAGACCCAGGCCCCAGACGATGTCGTCGTCCCCGGTCGCGTCGTAGCGGATCCGCTCGGGGTGGTTGCCGAGGCGCACCCGCCCGGCATGCTCGAGCAGGTCTCCCTCGAGGCAGCCACCGCTCAGCAGACCGATCATCTGGTCGTCGGGCATGACGAGCAGCCGCGCCCCCGGGCGCCGGTAGGTCGAGCCCGAGGCGAACACCACGCTCGCCAGGACACCCCGCTCGCCCCGCTCCGAGAGGGCGTGCCAGCCCGCGAGAATGTCGCGCAACTCCCTCATGGTCTGCGAGGATAGCGACATGACCGAGCCCCTCGTGCGCAGTGCCGTCGCCGCCGACCTGGATCCGATTACCGCGATCTACAACCACTACGTCGAGGGCGGGCCGGTCACCTTCGACACCGCTCCCTACACGCCCGCGCAGCGCGAGCCCTGGTTCGAGCAGTTCTCGGACGAGGGTCTCTACCGCCTCTTCGTGGTTGAGGAGGCCGGGGAGGTGCGCGGCTACGCGGGCTCCTTTCGCTTCCGCCCGAAGCCGGCCTACGAGACCTCCGTGGAGACCACGATCTACCTGGCACCCGAATGGACGGGGCGCGGGCTCGGCCCGCCCCTCTACGCGGCGCTCTTCGAGGCGCTCGAAGGCCAGGACCTGCACCGGGCGCTGGCCGGCATCACGCTGCCCAACCCGGGCTCGATCCGGCTCCACGAGCGTTTCGGCTTCCGCCGCACCGGCGTCTTCACCGAGGTGGGCCGAAAGCAGGGCCAGTACTGGGACGTCGCCTGGTACGAGAAGCCCCTCTAGCCGCCCGGCTCACGAAGGGGTCACTCCCCTCTGCGGGCCGGGTCCGGAGTCAGCTCGACGATCGCGAGGTCTCCGGCCGGATGCACGGCGACCACCCGGAGCCCCGCGTCTTGAGCGAGCGCCGAGAGCGCGCGAACGCCGCGCTCCTTCCCACCGAAGACCACCAGCATCCGGAGGTCCATCTCGGTGCGCTCCGATTCCCCGTCCGGGCCGGTCTTCTCCACCACGAGCACTCGGCCCTTCGAGCCGGCGGCCTCGGCGCATCGCCGCAGGATCGTTCGCGCTGCCTCGTCACTCCAATCGTGGAGAATGGCCGACAGGAGGTAGCCCCCGGAGCCGGAGGGGAGCGCGTCGAAGAAGCTCCCGCCCACGACGCGGCCTCGCTCCGCGACGCCCGTTCTCGTGAGGGTGGCGCGAGCGGCCTCGGCCGTTCGCGGCTGATCGAAGACCGTTCCACGCAGCGAGGGATGGGCGACGAGCAATGCGGCGAGCAGGGAGCCATCGCCACCCCCGACGTCGACGACATGCCCGAGCGAGGCCCAGTCGAAGGCATCGACCAGCTGGCGGGCCCACTGCCTTGCGTCCGCGCCCATCTGGGCGTCATAGAGCCGGGCCCGGGCGGGGTCTGCCGCCAGGTCCTCCCAGAAGCCGTGGCCGTGGAGCCCGGGGAAGCTGGGCTCCCCGGTACGAATCGAGTGCAGGAGCCCGGCGAAGGATTGCTCCGCTCGCCCGAGGGGCCCCTCGACGTCCAGGATGCGGCGGAGGCCCGAGGGGTGCTCGTCGGTCAGACAATGGCCGGCCGGAGTGAGCGAGAAGCCTCCGGAAGGCTCCCTCTCGAGGAGGCCGACCGAGGCCAGGTGGCGCATGAGGCGCTCCAGGGCGTCACTCTCGACGTCGGTGACGTCGGCGATCTCGTCGGCCGATCGGAGTCCCGCGACAAGGTGGTCGGCGATGCGAAGCGCCGCTGCTACCCGGATCGCCGCCGGAGTCACGAGGTCGGCCATCCGATGGAGTCGGGCGCCCACCACGCGGTCCTCGGGCCTGCCGCCCCCCTGCTCAGCCAACCGCGTCGCGAACCACCGGCGAGGGAGGGCCCACGGTCGTCAGCCAGAGCTGGTGGACCGCGCGGGTCAAGCCCACGTGGAGCAGCCTCCGAGCCTTGGGCTCGTCGCGGTAGTGGCCGCCGCTGACGTCGACGAGCACCACGTAATCGTATTCCAGGCCCTTCACCTGCTCGATCTCGGTGATCTCGATCCCAGGAGAGAAGCGGAAGTCTTGACGCACCACCCGGTGGAGCCGTGGCACTTCGCACTGGAGGAGGCCGTCGTAGTAGAGCTCGGACAGCGCCTCCGACGGCGTGAGCAGGGCGACCGAGGCCAGGGGCTCCGCGCTGACCAGCAGCGAGAGGGCGTCGGCCAGGGCTGCGATGCAGGCCCCATGGTCGGTGAAGTGGAAGAGCTCGACCGGCGGTCCGGAGCGCGTGGTGATCAGGGGGAGGTCGTCTTCGCGCAGCGGGCCCAGCACGCTCTGGCCGAAACGCGCGATCTCGTCCGAAGAGCGGTAGCTGACCTGCAGGGTCTCGACCGAGGTGCCTTCGATGCCCAGATGGCGGAAGAAGTCGCTCCACGACGTGAAGCCGGCCTCCTGCATCACGTGTTGCTGCGTGTCGCCGGCCAGGGTCAAGCTGCGGCGGGTGTCGAGGCAGTCCATCAGCACCTGAACCTCGAGGGGCGAGAAGTCCTGCACCTCGTCGACGGCGACGTGCCGGTACTCGAGTGGCTGGCCTCCGGGTCCGGCGAGGGGGCCCACCCGCAGCTGCCACAGGCGCAACAGCAGGGCATCGTCTTCGGGGTCGATCTCCGCGGGCTCGTCGTGGTCGCCGTCCATCCACACCTGGCATTCCTCGTGGCGGCGCCGGCACCAGTCGCTGACCTCGCTCAGCTGGCGCTCGCTGAAGGCCTCGGGTGCGTGTTCCGCAAAGACCTCGAAGAGCAGCTCCCGGTTCGTCAACAGGCTCACCCAGTCGTCGAGCACCTGGGCGCTGGAGCCCTTGCCCGGTACGGCGCCGATCTGGCGCTCCAGGGCGACCAGCAGGGCGGGGTGCAGCTTGAGTCGCTGGACCAGGGCCGGCGTGTCCTCGCGGTGCCGATCCGGCATGCGCGGGAACAGGCGTCGGCGATGCTCGGCTGCCCACTCGCGGAAGGTCAGCACCCGCACGCGAGAGACGCCCAGGGCGGGTAACACGTGGCTGACGTAGTCGCGCAGGCCGCGCGAGAACACCACGAAGAGGGTCCCGGGCGAGTCGATGGACGGATCCTCGTAGGCCAGGTAGGCGATCCGGTGCAGGGCGACCGTGGTCTTGCCCGAGCCGGCGGCACCGCGGATCACGACCGGGCCCGACGAGGGCTTGGCAATCAAGGCGAACTGCTCCGGGTCGATCAGGGCTGCGATGTCGGGCAGGTGCTTGTCGGCGCGCCGGGTGCTGCCGTCGGCATCCGTGCCCAGCCGGCGGTTCTCTCCCTGCCCGGCGCCGTGCACGCGCAGCGCGCTGCCCTCCCCGCCGCGGAGCTTCGGTGCTTCCCTGGCCGTCATCCGCCAACCTTCGGGATGATCGGCGTCGGCCTGGAAGACGCCCTCGGGGGCGTCGATCCGCTCGAGCTGGCCCTGCCGGATCGTGACGGTGCGGCGCGCCTCGATCACGCCCTCCTGGGTGCGCCCGCTCATCTCCTCTTCGAAGTCGTCCCCCTGCTGGTAGCGGTAGAAGAGCTGGGCGATCGGCGCGTGGCGCCAATCGACGATCCGGAGCCCGTGGTCCAGGCGCGTGGCGCGCCCGAGGCAGAGGTCCCGGATCCGACCCCCCTCTCGGATTCGCATGTGCGCGAAGTAGGGTGACTCCGGGTCCACCTGCGGGGCACCGCGGGACTTGCGGAGCTGCTGGAGCAGCGCGCTCTGGTTGTTCCAGCGGGTGTTGAGGGCGGAGCGCTCGAAGAAGTCCATCTCGCCCCGCACCAGCTGCTCGCGGATGCGCTCGAGATCGTCGACAAGGTTGGACTCAGAGGGGGCCTTCGGAGCCGGAGACTCCTCCATCGCGTCGCGCACACTCGCGAGCAGACTGAGCTCGTCGTCGACGATGCGGTCGGGCAACCCGGTCCCTCTTTCGCAACCGAAGAGAAACGGGTGTAGTTCAACTCGGCGCCGTTTCCAAACCTTGACAAGGAGTCCGGGCTGGCGAAGCCCCCGCCGGGCTTCAACCGCCGTTCGATTCGGCCTCTTCGCCCTCCGCCCGAGGAGCCGGGATCCAGCCCAGGCTGGCCAGTTCGGCCAGGGCCTCGGCGCGCTCCGGGCGGTGGATCAGGGCCTTGGCCCGGTCCCCCGCCTGCGGCTCGTAGTCCTCGAACATCACGCGGGTCTCGCTGCCGCGATCGACGGCGAGCAGGAGGAAGGGATCGGGATCCTCGTCGACGGGCGAGGGCTCGGTGCGGCTCGTCGGCTCACTCGGGACTTCGCCGAAGAGGAGCTCGACGGCGTCCGCCTGGTGGTGGCGCACCCGGACGTTCCAGCGCTCGACATCCTTCGGGGCGTCGAAGAGGACGCGGCTCTCCTGCTTCCGCACGATGCGGGTGGCGGCCTCGCTGCCCTGGCGCCCAACGGCGGCGAAGCGATCGGGGACGTGGTACTCGTCGCGCGCTTCGCCCACGAAGTGATGATTGACCTCGTTGTTCGGCGTGAGACCGACGACGGCCCGCGCGCGCTCGAGGCGCAGCCGGGCCAGGGTGCGCTCCTGGAGCGCGTTGCCCCACACGACCCGATAGCCGCGCGCCTCGGCCTGCCTGCAGTGCAAGGGGTTCGCGTCGCAGAAGAGAAGCTGCTCCTTCGGCCGCGCGAGCGCCTCTGCGAATGCGAAGCCCAGCTCCTCGGCGCCCAGGATCACGATGTTCTCACGACCCGGCGCGCGCACCTTCAGCAGGCGAGCCACGAGGGGCGCCGTGCCGCCCTGGACCACGACCGTGGCCGCGATGGTGAGGAACACGAGTGCCCGGATCGAGTCCGCGGCTCCGACGCCCCGCTCCTCGAGGAACGCGGCGGCGAGCGAGGCGATGGCTGCGGCGACCACTCCGCGCGGGGCCACCCACGAGAGGAAGGCCCGCTCCCGCCAGGAGAAGTCCGAGCCGGTCGTGCACAGCCACACGTTCAGCGGCCGCACCAGGAAGGCCAGGGCCGCGACCGTGAACAGCCCGGGAAGGCCCAGCCCGAACACGGCGGCCAGGCGCACGTCGGCGGCGAGCAGCACGAAGAGCAGCCCGATCAGCGCCACCGTCAGGTGCTCCTGGAACTCGCCCAGCTCGCGCGCGACCCGATGCTCCATGTTGCCCACGACCACGCCCGCGACCGTGACGGCCAGGATCCCGCTCTCGGTGACCAGCGTCTCGCAGAGCTCGAAGGCCACCAGGGCTCCACCCAGGGCCACCAGGTTCTCCAGGCCCTCGGGCACCGCCCTTCGGAAGCGCAGCAGGCCGACCAGGGCGAAGCCGAAGACCAGGCCGCCCGCCGTGCCGTAGGCGGTGCGCGCGAAGAGGCCCAGGGCACCGGACGTGAAGGTGCCGAGACCGGGCTCGAGGACCACGAGCTGCAGGGTGACGGCGGCCACGATCGCGCCGACCGGATCGATCAGCAGGCCCTCGGCCTCGAGCACCGTGCCCAGCTTCGTGCGCAGGGGGACGTTGCGCAGGAGGGGGCGGATCACGGTGGGCCCCGTGACGATCACCAGGGTGCCGAAGAGCAGGGCCAGCCGGAAGTCCTGCCAGCCCATGAAGAGGTGGGCCGCCAGGGCGCCGCCAGCGGCCGTGACGAGCGCACCCAGGGTCACGAGCCGGCGGATGGGCGCCGCCGCCTGCCGCAGGGCATTCAGGTCGAGGTTGAGCCCACCCTCGAAGAGGATGACGGCGACCGCCAGGGAGACGAGGGCGAACAACCCCTCGTCCCCGAGGCTGCGCGGGTCCACCCAGCCCAACCCGTCGGGGCCGCAGACGACCCCCGCCCCCAGCAGCAGCACGATGCTCGGCACCCGGGTGTGTCGAGCCACCAGCTGGCTGACCACGCCCAGTCCGAGCGCGAGCGCGAATGTGAAGCTCGGGGTGGGGTGCATGGCGCGGGCGAGTGTGTGCCGTCCTTCGCCGGTTGGCGAGGGGCGGGGAGCGGTATCATGGCACGAAGCCTAGATCTGCCTCTCAGACACGGCGGGCTCCTCGTCGCCCTCGAGCTCCAGGTCCGGTCCCAGATCCAGCTCCGGCACCGGGCTGGGCTCTTCCTCCTCGGTCCCGGCTTCCGGGTCTTCGCTCGGCGGGTCTTCGCTCGCGTCGCCGGGGCTCGCCACCGGGGCCTCGCCGATCGTGAGCCTGCTGATGACCTCGGCCACTCCCGGCACCTCCTCGGCGAGCTCCTCGGCGCGAGCCGCCGCCTCGGCGCTGGCGGCGGTGCCCACGAGGCTCACCAGGCGATCCTCGACCTGGGCGGTCACCGTCGAGCCCACGAGCTCGGGGGCTTCGAGGAGCGCGCGGTTCACCTGCCGGTGCAGAACCTCGTCGGTGGCGAACTCACCCACGGCATCCTTGGCCGCAAGCCAGCGCTGGCGGGCCTCCTCGTAGGCCAGGGCGGCCTCGTCGCGATGGCCCTGCGCATCGGCCAGCCTCTTCTCGAGCTGGTCCAGTGTCACCTTGGCCGCATCCTTGGCGGCCGTCGCGCCCGAGAGCTCCTGGTTGGCATCCTCGAGCATCTCCTCCGCGGATTTCTCCCCGCACCCCAGAAGGAGGAAGGCGGCGAGCGCGACCGGGGCAAGGAAACTGCGAGTCGTGAGCCGATTCCGGCTCCGAGACCTGGAAGAAAAGACGGGGTCCATGGCTCCCTCCAGTGGGGTTGTTCTGCGGTGGTTGGGGCGGTGGACGTCGAGGAGACGTCCCCGGACGCGCGGGGTCGGGTTCCTACCATGATTCTGCACCGGGATCCAATCGCTTTCACCTGTTCTCTGTGAAACGCCATTGATGCGCGCTTCGTCGCGGTGTACCACGGTGGCGTGGCAGGTCGAAGAGAGCAGCGCCCGGACGCGGGCCGCTACGAGAAGCTGGGTGCTTTCTTCCTCGGCTCCACCGTCGGTCCGGACGGGACGCGCAGCGGCGAGGCATTTCTCTACGATGCGAGAGACCTGACGACCCACGCGGTCTGCGTCGGCATGACCGGCTCGGGCAAGACCGGCCTCTGCGTCACCCTGCTGGAGGAGGCGGCGATCGACGGGATTCCCGCGATCGCCATCGACCCCAAGGGAGACCTGGGGAACCTGCTGCTCACCTTCCCCGATCTCGCGCCCGCGGACTTCGAGCCCTGGGTCGATCCGGGCGAAGCCCAGCGGGAAGGGCACTCGGTGGCCGAGCACGCCAGGGCCGTCGCCGACCGTTGGCGATCGGGTCTCGCCGAGTGGGGCCAGGACGGAAAGCGGATCCGGGCCTTCCGCGAGGCCGTCGACATGGCGATCTACACACCCGGCAGCAGCTCCGGTCGGCCGCTGCGCGTCCTGAAGTCCCTGGCGGCGCCGCCGGAAGCGCTGCGAGGAGACGCCGACGCCCATCGGGAGCGGATCCAGGCCACGGTCTCCGGTCTCCTCGCATTGCTGGGGATCGACCCCGATCCGATCAAGAGCCGCGAGCACATCCTGATGTCGAGCGTGATCGACCGCGCCTGGTCGGCGGGCCGCGATCTCGACCTGGCGAGCCTGATCCGCGAGATCCAGAGCCCGCCCTTCGACCGCGTCGGGGTCTTCGACCTCGAGACCTTCTTCCCCGCCGCCGAGCGCCTGGGTCTGGCGATGACCCTGAACAACCTGCTCGCCTCGCCGGGCTTCTCGGCGTGGATGGAGGGCGAGCCCCTCGACATCCAGCGCCTGCTCACCACGCCCGAAGGCAAGCCGCGGCTCTCGATCCTGTCGATCGCCCATCTCTCCGAGAGCGAGCGGATGTTCTTCGTCACCTTGCTGCTCAACGAGTTGGTGGCCTGGATGCGCAGCCAGCCGGGCACGAACAGCCTGCGCGCCATCCTCTACATGGACGAGGTGTTCGGCTACTTCCCGCCGACCGCGAACCCGCCCTCGAAGATCCCGATGCTCACCTTGCTGAAGCAGGCCCGTGCCTACGGGCTGGGTTGCGTGTTGGCGACCCAGAACCCCGTCGACCTGGACTACAAGGGCCTCTCCAACACGGGTACCTGGCTGCTGGGTCGGCTCCAGACCGAGCGGGACAAGGCCCGCGTGATCGAAGGTCTGGAAGGCGCCTCGGCCACGACGGGTGCGAGCTTCGATCGCGGCGAGATGGAGCGCCAGCTCGCGGGCCTCGGCAACCGGACCTTCCTCATCAACAACGTCCACGAAGACGGGCCCGTGCTGTTCCAGACGCGCTGGGCGCTCTCCTACCTGCGTGGTCCCCTGACCCGCGAGCAGATCGCGCGACTCACGCCGGCGGATGCCGTGCCGCCTCCGGCCCCTCCGGCGCCGGGGGCCATCGCGGCTCCCGCTGCTGCGCCAGTGGTTGCGCCGGCCGACGCGGAACGGGAGACCGAGCGGCCCGTGGTCGCACCCGAGGTCGACGAGGCCTTCCTGCCGGTCGTGGCTCCCCTCGGTGAGGGGGTGCGCGTGGTCTACCGCCCGACGCTGCTGGGGATCGCGACCGTCCACTACGCCAACGCCCGGGCCCGGGTCGACCAGTGGGAGAGCCTGGGCTTCCGGGTCGCGCTCCGGGAGGGCCTGCGCGGCTCGCCGTGGCCCGACGCGGAGGCGATCGATCCGGCAGGGCCCCCGTTGGACGACGAGCCGCTGGAAGGCGCCGAGTGGGCACCGCTCCTCTCAGCGGCCGTGCGGGCCAAGAGCTACCCCAGGTGGGGGAAGATGCTCCAGACCCACGTGTACCGTTCCTGCGCTCTCACGGTGTACCGGTGCCGCCAGCTCAAGGCGGTTTCGAAGCCCGGCGCGAGCGAGGGGGACTTCAGGGCAGAGCTGCGCACCAGGCTCCACGAGAAGCGGGACCTCGCGCTGGAGAAGCTGCGCAAGAGGTACGCGACCCGGATCGCCCGCATGCAGACGCGGATTCGCAAGGCGGAGGCCCGGGTCGAGCGCGAGGAGGAGCAGTACGAGGCCTCCAAGCGCAGCACGGTCATCTCGATGGGCGCCACCGTGCTGGGGGCGCTCTTCGGGCGCAAGCTGGGCAGCGCCCGAAGCGTCGGCCGTGCGACCACCGCCGTGCGGGGTGCCAGCCGCGCGGTTCGCGAGCGAGGCGACATTGCGCGGGCCGAAGAGGAACAGGTCGCCCTTCAGGAGCAACTCACCGAGCTGGAGGGGGAGCTCTCGGCCGAGCTCGAGCGCGTTCGCGACGAAGTCGACGAGAGCGAGCTCGAGATCGTGGAGGTCCCCGTCCGGTCCCGGAAGTCCGACACCACGATCGACCGCGTCGCCCTGGTGTGGGCGCCCTGGCGCGTGGGGAGGGACGGGATCGCGGAGCCGGCCTGGGAATAGGTCCCGCCGGCGTCGAACCCCACGAGCGGAGGCCGCAGGGTGTCGACACGGTGAGGGGGCGGGGCTGCTCGCCCGCCCTGGCGATCCCGCTAGCTTCCCTGAACGAGAGAAGGGGAGGGCGCCATGTCCTGGATCATCCTGGGTGTGATCGTGGCGGCGGGCCTGTACGCGGTTTCCGCCTACAACAAGCTGGTCACCTTGCGCAATTCCGGGGAGAACGCCTGGAGTGACATCGACGTCCAGCTCAAGCGCCGCTACGAGCTGATCCCGAATCTCGTCGAGACCGTGAAGGGCTACGCCCAGCACGAGCAGGGCACCTTCGAGAAGGTGACCCAGGCGCGCAGCCAGGCGATGCAGGCGACCACACCCGGTGAGAAGGGCGCCGCCGAGGGCAACCTGACCCAGGTCTTGAAGAGCCTCTTCGCCGTCGCCGAGGCCTACCCGGAGCTCAAGGCGAACGAGAACTTCCTCTCCCTGCAGGGCGAGCTCTCGGGCCTCGAGGACGCCATCCAGAACGCACGGCGCTACTACAACGCCGTCGTACGGGACCTGAACACCTCCTGCGACGTCTTCCCGAGCAACATCGTCGCGAACCTCTTCTCGATCGGGAAGAAGGAGTACTTCGAGCTCGATGCCGAGGCCGAGCGCACCGCTCCAGAAGTATCCTTCTCGTAGGTGGAGGTCGATCGTGGGGGGGAGTCCGCAGGCACCGCTCTGGCTGCGTCGTGCTGCGATCGCTGTGCTCCTGGTCGGTGTTGCGTGCGCGGCACATGGCGAGCGCATCGAGCGGTTCGAGACGGAGGTGTATCTCGGGACCGATGACGGCTTCTCGGTGGTCGAGAAGATCCGTTACGACTTCGGGACGGAGCGGCGCCGCGGGATCTATCGCGACGTCCCCGTTGCCTACGGGCGGGGGAGCGCGGCTGACTACCGCATCCGGCTCGAGGTGGAGGAGGTGAGCGACGCCCAGGGCAACGCGTGGCCCTTCAAGCTGATGCGCTCGGGCCGGACGGTGCGCGTCCGCATCGGCGACCCGGATCGCACGCTCAGCGGCGTCCAGGACTACTGGATCCGGTACCGGGTCGAGCGCGCCTACCTCTATCTGGAGGGCCACGACGAGTTCTACTGGAATGCGACGGGCGACCTCTGGGACGTTCCGATGGGAAGGGCCACGGCCGCCATCTACCTTCCGGAGGGAGTCGAGGCCGCGGGGCTCGATCACGCCTGCCACGTGGGTGCCCGAGGGGCCTTTGCGGGCCCCTGCTCCGTCACTGCGACGCCCGGTTCGTTGCGTTTCACCACCCACGGGTCGCTCGGCGCGCGCGAGGGTCTCACCGTGGTGGTGGCTCTGCCGAAGGGTGTGCTCGCGGAGCCCTCCAAGCTCGCGCGCCTTCTCTCCAGGGCGAGCGACTACCTGAACGTCTGGGCCGTGCTGCCGCTACTCGCCCTCTTCGGCATGAGCCACGCCTGGCGAACCCGCGGTCGGGACCCCCGCGGTGGAGCCGCGATCCCCGTGCGGTATGAACCGCCCGAGGGTCTCACCCCGGCAGAGGTCGGCACGGTGGTCGACGAAGACGTCGACCTGATCGACATCACGTCGAGCATTCTCGACCTGGCCATCCGGGGCTTCCTGCGCATCGAAGAGATCGAGGGCGATGGCTTTCTCTTCCTGAAGGAGCGAGACGTGCGACTGGTGAAGCTCCGCGAGCCGGAGGGCCTCCGCCATCACGAGACCCTGCTCCTGCAACACCTCTTCGCCGGCAGAGACCAGGTCCTGATCTCCTCGCTGAAGGACGTCTTCTACGAGCATCTGGCGGAGCTGCAGCAAGCCCTCTACGACGAGGTGAGTCGGGAGGGCCGCTTCTTCCCGACTTCGCCCCGGAAGGTGCGCAGGCTCTGGGCAGGCGGGGGCCTCGTCCTGCTCGGGGCCGGAGTGTTCTCCTTCTTCGCGGACCTCGTTCCGGCGGCAGCCATCCCACTCGGCCTGTCCGGCCTGGTCGTGCTCGGCTTCGCGAAGGTGATGCCTCGGCGCACCCGCCGGGGGCGGCGCGTCTACGAGGAGATCCTGGGCTTCAAGGAGTTCGTGGGCCGCGTCGACCGGGACCGCCTGGAGCGCATGGGTCGCCTCGAGCCCGGTCTCTTCGAGAAGGCGCTGCCCTTCGCGATCGTGCTCGGAGTGGCCGACCAATGGGCGGACGCCTTTGCCGATCTCTACACCGAGCCGCCGCAGTGGTACAGCTCGGCGGATTCCAATGCGACGTTCCGGCCGCGGGTCTTCGTGAGCGATCTCGGCGGCTCCCTCGACTCGATCGGGCAGACCCTGAGCTCGCAGCCGAGCAGTAGCGGCTCGGGCTCGAGTGGCCTCGGCGGGGGCGGCTTCAGCGGCGGGGGCTTCGGCGGTGGCGGTGGTGGGAGCTGGTAGGCGGGTTCGCGCGGCCGGCTTCCGCAGCGCTCTGCATCGCCGCCGGTCGGCTATGTTGGCCGCCGCGTGACCATTCGGTGTCTCCGCTCACTGGTCGGCACGGGGCTCCTGCTGCCGCTCCTGGCCACGGCTCCCGGCTGTGGCGCGGGGGATCCCAATGCGGCCGCTCTCCAGACCGAGCTCGCCCGGCGCGAGCGCGTCACGGCCGCCTACCGCGCGGAGCTCGCGGGGAGCCTGGCCGCGGCGGAGGCGGGCGATGCCGAGGCGATGCTCGCCGTCGCCCAGACCTACTTCACGGGGCGCGGCGTCGACGTCGACCACGCCGAAGCGGCCCGCTGGTACGAGCGCGCGGCCGAGGCCGGAAACGCCGAGGCGGCGTACCGCCTCGGCCTGGTCTTCGACTACGGCGTAGGGGCCACCAAGGATGCGCCCCGAGCCGCCGCCTGGTACGGGCGGGCCGCCGAGGCCGGGCACCTGAAGGCGCAGAGCCAGCTGGCCTCGATGCTGGACCTGGGGCGCGGCGTACCCCACCAGGCCGAGCTGGCCGTCCGCTGGTATCGCGCCGCGGCGGAGCAGGGGGACCTGGCCGCCCAGTCCGCGCTGGCCAACAAGTACGCCCTCGGAGACGGCGTCGGCACCGATCCGGTCGAGGCGGTGCATTGGTATGCGGCCGCGGCAAAGCAGGGCAGCGCCATGGACCAATACAACCTCGGGTTCAGCTACGAACAGGGCTCCGGCGTCGCCCGCGACGGCTTCGAAGCGGAGCGCTGGTACAGGCGGGCGGCCGAGCAAGGGCTGGTCGATGCGCAGTTCGCGTTGGGGTCGCTCTATGCCGAGGCCCAGGGCCTTCAGCACGATCCAATCGAGGCCTACAAGTGGTTCTTCATCGCCGCCCAGAGCGGCTCCCCCGGCGCCCTGCGTTCGCTGCAGGCCTTGCGCCCGAGCCTGGCGGTCCGCGACCGGAACAACGCCGAGGACCTGGCCCGGGACTGGATGGCCCGGCACGCCGATGCGGCCGGTCCGCCCGGTCCGGCTGCCCCTTGAGCGTCCCGCGACTCGTGGGGATTCGATCTTGACCCCCAGGGGGACCACCCCCAGTTGGGAGAAATGCGCCCTCGTCGTGAGTGTTCGACCCCACGGTCTACCCCAGTCGGGGTAGACTCCTCTAACGCCCGTTCGAATTCAACGTCTGGGGGACCCATGCGCCAGCGGAACCTGTGCCTCGCGCTCGCAGTGCTGCTGCTCTGTGGCTTGCCTTTCATCACGGCGGCGACCTGCGCCAAGACCGAAGTCGAGGGCAGCGAGCTCTTCGCGGTCCCGCAGGCGGATCCGATCGCCCTCTCGCCCACGGGGAGCCACCTGTACGTCGTGAATTCCCAGGCCAACACCCTCGACGTGTTCGTGACCTCGACGGGAACCCGGATCGCCTCTCCGGCGGTCGGCATCGGGCCTTCGGGGCTGGGCGTTCGGCCCGACGGCCTGGAGGTCTGGGTCACCAACCACATCTCCGACAGCGTGTCGGTGATCGATACCAATCCCGCCAACGCCACCTATCTCGAGGTCATCGAGACCGTCCAGCAGCTCGGCGCCTCCCTCGTCACCCAGTTCGACGAGCCCGTCGACGTGGCCTTCGCCAGCAACAGCAAGGCCTACGTGAGCCTCTCCTCGCGCAACCAGATCGCGATCGTCGACGTGGCCACGTACGCGGTCACGGGCACGATCCAGGTCAGCGCGCAGGAGCCGCGGGCCATGCGCGTGGCGAACGGCCGGCTCTACGTGCCGGTGCTCGAGTCGGGCAACCAATCCGAGCTCTCCTCCTGCCCGGACCCGCCCTTCGGGACCAGCTCTCAATGCACCTTCGACCTCGTCGATGCGAACTTCGCCAACAACCCGCAGCTGGTCGGCTTCGACGTCGACATCGTCAAGGACGAAGACCTTCCGGACCGGGATCTCTTCGTCTACGACACGACGACCGACGCACAGGTCGACGTGGTATCGGGCATTGGCACGCTTCTCTACGGCGTCGCCGTGGACGCCTCCGACGAGGTCTTCATCGCGATGACCGATGCCCGCAACGTCGACAACGGCCAGGCCGGTACCGCGGGGCACGTGCTCGAGGATCTGGACAACCGCATCTTCCTGAACCAGATCGGTCGCGTGGACTGCGGGAGCCTGCCTTGTGCCGCACCTACCGTGGTCGAGCTCGAGCCGCTGCCCCCCAGTCAACCCGCAGCGGGTGACCAGCTCGCCACGCCCTATGGCGTGCAGCTGAGCGGAAACGGAAACGTGCTGGTGGCCACGGCGGCTGCCTCGAGCCGGATCTTCACGATGGACACCGCCACGAATGCGGTGCTCGGGCGCCTGGACGTCGGGGCGATCCCCCGCGGTCTGGCCCTGGTCTCCGACGGCGGCGGGGCGCCGCAGACGGCCTACGTGCTGAACACGCTGGAGAGCACGGTCTCGGTCGTGGACGTGAGCGACCCCGCGAATCCCACGGAGAGCGCTCGCTTGGATCTCCTGCACGATCCCAACTCGGCTGCGATCCAGACGGGCCGCATTGCCTTCAACAGCGCCGACGCGTCCACCACGGGCACCTTCTCCTGTGCCAGCTGCCACCCCGAAGGGAACGTGGACCAGCTCCTCTGGGTGATCGGCGCGCAGTGCACCTTCGCAGGGTGCAACCAGCAGGAGCCCCGCTCCACCATGCCCGCGCGCGGCCTGGAGGACACCCTGCCGCTGCACTGGGACGGCGTGCTCGGCGATCCCATCGGCGGGGCCAACGGCGAGGTCGGCTGCATCGTCCCCCCGAACCCCGGGTTCCCCTGCACGGAGTCGGCACCCGCGACCTGTACGGACGAGCACAGCTGTTTCCGGCACCTGGTGGACGCCGCGATCTCGGGAGTCATGTGCGTCCAGGGGGGCAGCTGCACGACCAGCGTCAACGAGCTCGGTCTCAAGGGCGAGCTCCTCGAGGTGGATCGGGAGGGCATGGCCGAGTTCCTGAAGAGCGTGAGCTATCCGCCCGCTCGCTCGCGGCGCCCGGACGACGTGCTGAGCGGGTCCGCCGTGGACGGCTTCGAGCAGTTCTTCACGGATGTGGGCGGCAGCCTGGTCGGCGGACCCGAAACCTGCGCCGACGCACCCGGCGGCTGTCACGCCCTGCCCCATGGCACGGGGGACAGCTCGGTCTTCGTGGGGGGCATGGACGCACCGACCATGCGGGGGATCACCGACCGCTTCCTGCTCTTCTCGGCGGGGGTCACCCTGGTCGAGGAGCAGCTGAGCCTCTCCGATCCCTCCAACGTCTTCTACGACCCCCACTTGTCCGACGTCGATTGGCTGCCCGACAGCGTCGGCTACGACGAGCTCACCTCCTGGGCCCAGGCCTTTGGTACCACCGCCGAGCCGGGAGCCTTCCGGGACTTCTACAACGCAGACACCTTCGACGTCTTCCAGATGACCGAGGAGGCGGGGACCGGGCACTCGGGCGCGCTCGGGCGCCAGGTGACCCTGAACATGCGGACGGCGAACGATGTACCCCTGCTCGCCGCGATCGAGGCGAGCCTCGACGTCCTCGAGGCTGCAGACGACGACGGCAAGGTCGTGCTGAACGCGCGAGGACGCCAATCAGGTGGTTTGCTCGTGCTCAGCTGGAACGGCGCGAACTACAGCAACAACGTTGTGACCCTCTCTCGCGCGGCGCTGATTGCCGAGGCGCAGGCGGGGACCACGGTCGTGACGATCACGGCTCGTCTGCCGTCCGGTGTCAGCAGCAGTGCGCGCCAGCCGGCACTCGGGGTTCCGCCGGTCGGGACGATCACTCCGCTCTTCGACGGGCGGCCCGATCTCCCGCAGCTACCCGGCGACAACCCGATGGACCTGGACGGGCTGCACATCGAGTCCGGCCCCACGATCTTCGTGGACGGACAGCTGGCAGCGGGCTCGGTGTCCTGCATCGGTGGGACCTTCTCGCCCACCTGCGACACCGACAGGGTGAGAGTCACCCTGACTTCCCCGCCGACCGGTACGGGGGTGCATGTCCTGCAGCTGCAGAACCCGGGCGGGCTGCTCAGCAACGAGCTGCCGATCATCGTTCCGTAGGGGACCGCCCAGAGCCGATCTGGAGGGGCGGTGGGCTTCGGCCCGCCGCCCCTCTTACCTGGTACCCGCGGCTCCCTAGCGACCCTGGTACTTCGCCGGCCGCTTCTCCAGGAAGGAGCGCACGCCCTCCTTGTGGTCTTCGGTGCGGAAGAGCTCCTGGATCGCAGTGCTCGCCCAGGCCCCGAGGCTCTTCCAATCCGGGTCCAGGGCCTCGCGCAAGCCGGCCTTGATGCGTCGCACGGCCAGGGGAGGGTTGCCCGCGATGCGCTCCGCCAGGCCCAGCGCCTCGTCCAGCAGCGCCTCGTGGGGCACCACCCGGCCGACCAGGCCGATGCGCAGCGCCTCCTCGGCGTCGATCAGGTCGCCCGTGAACAGGAGCTCGGCCGCCTTCTCCCGTCCCACCAGACCGGCCAGGCGGCCCAGGCCGGGAGCGTCGCAGCAGAGGCCGCGCAGGACGAAGAGCTCGCCGAAGCGCGCCCGCTCCGAGGCGACCCGGAGGTCCGCCATGATGGCGAGCTCCATCCCCCAGCCGACCGCGGCTCCGTTCACGGCGGCCACGATGGGGACGTCGCAGTGCAGGAGGGCATCGGCTGCGGGCGTGAGGGCCGGGCCCTGGGAGAAGGCCTCGGGTGGGCGCTCGCCGCCCGCCATCACCTTCTTGACGTCGTCGCCGGAGCAGAAGGCGGGGTCGCTGCCGGTGATCACCAGGCAGCGCGCCTCGGTCTCGCGCACGGCCTCCGTGAGCTCGGAGTAGGTCTTGAAGGTGAGGGCGTTGCGGGCCTCGGGCCGGTTCAGGGTCAGGAGCGCCACGTCACCGCGACGCTCGTACAGGATCTCCTCGAACATGCTTGGGGCTCCTAGCGGAAGCGCGGGGTGCGCTTCTCCTGGAAGGCGGCCACGGCCTCCGCGTGCTCAGGGGTCTTCCAGCATTCGCGGAGCAGGGCCGACTCGCGCTCCTGGATCGCCGTCAGGTCGGTGTCGGCGGCGTTCTCGGTGAGCAGCTTCTTGGTCATCAGGAGCTGGGGCGGCGGGTTGGCGCCCATCGAGCGCGCCAGCTCCCCGGCGCGCTCGAGCAGCTCCTCGGCGGGGACCACGAAATCGGCCAGGCCGATGCGCCCCGCCTCCTCGGCGCCGACCAGGCGGCCCGAGAGCGAGAGCTCGCTGGCGCGCCCGAAGCCCACCCGTTGTACCAGGTAGTGGGTGCTCGCCAGCTCCGGCACCAGCCCCACCTTGATGAACATCATGCCGAAGCGCGCCTTCTCCGAGGCGACGATCACGTCGAAGGGCAGGATGCGGGTGAGGCCGATGCCCACCGCCGCTCCGTTGACGGCGGCGACGATCGGCTTCGAAGCGCGTACCAGGGCCACCCAGTCCAGGCCCTCGGGCAGGCCGCCCGAGCCCCGATCGGTGCCCGCGCCGGGATCCGTGCCGTCGATGCGCTTCTGGAAGGTCTCCTCCATGTCGGCACCTGCGCAGAAGCCCCGGCCCGCTCCGGTGAGCACGATGGAGCCGACCGCGTCGTCGGCGTTGGCACGCGCGAGGGCGTCGGCCTCCTCGACACTCATCTGCGGTGTCCATGCGTTGAGCTTGTCGGGGCGATCGAGGGTGATCCAGGCGATGTCTTCCCGGACCTCGTAGCGGATCTGCTCGTAGTCCATGTCGGGAGATTGTCCGCCGCCCCGAGCCCGGGCGCCATCCCCGTCGTCGGGCTCTACGCCCATCGCACCGGGTCCGCCGATCCACGGTTGCCCCGACCTGGAAAGGACCCAGAAGCGAATGGGATCTTCGAAGGATCAAGACCAGGGGCCGGCACGCCGTATCGAGCCGAATGGGGACGAACAAGAGCCAGGACGATGCGAGCGGCGTGGTCGTCCTCGAGGAGGGCCGTGCCGACCATCTGCTCGCGAAGATGCGTCACCACATCGAGGAAGACGGCCCCGAGCGGCCGGTGCTCGAGCATCTGCTTCCCCAGGTGGACGAGGGCCGTCTGCGGCTGCCGGTGATCTCCGGAACGCTGACCCGGGTGATGGAGCTGACAGGCTCCGAGGATGCGGACATCGGAGAGCTCACCTATGCGGTGGAAATGGACCCCCCGCTGGCCGCCAAGGTCGTGGGCCTCGCCAACACGGCCGCCTTGCGGGGCGGTGAGGCCGTGACCTCCGTGCA
Source organism: Deltaproteobacteria bacterium (assembly GCA_002687015.1). Classification (GTDB taxonomy): domain Bacteria; phylum Myxococcota_A; class UBA9160; order UBA9160; family UBA6930. Next base: position 839 of record NYZB01000186.1, on the reverse strand, counting down.
CGAAGCGCTGATGCGTATGGGCTTGCGGGAGGCGCGCAACCTGGTGGTGGCGGTCGCGATGAGGTCCGGAGTGTTCGAAGTGCCGGGCTCCGCCGAGCGGGTTCAAGAGCTGTGGGAGCACTCGGTGGCGAGCGCCCTCTGCTGCCAGAGTCTGCTTGCAGAGCGGCCGCCCTGGCAGGATGCGGGCTTTCTCCTGGGCCTGGTGCACGACATCGGCCGCATCGCGGTCATGAGCTTCATCGAGGAGTCCGGCCGGCGATCCCGTCGTCTGCGTCGCCTCGACGCCGACGCCCGCCGTGCGGCGGAGGACATCCTGCACGCCGAGCTCGGCGCGGTCGCGGTGGGTTCGTGGAACTTCCCCGAGGCCTTCGTCCAGGCCCTTCGGCTGCACCACGAGCCCGACGATGCGGTCGAGCCCGATGTCGACCTCGTCTGGTCCCTCTACGCGGCGGACACCCTCGCCCATCTGAGGCAACGGGGCTGGGAGCCCGGGAGCTCGGAGGAGCTCGATGCCCGGGTCGTTGCGCTTCTCGAGCCGCTCGGCCTTCCCCTGGACGTGTGCGGGCACCTGATTCGCGAGATGGAAGGTGGCCTCGCTGCACTCGGGAAGATCGGCTGACCCATTCGCCGGGTCGCTGGCTTTCCCGCGCGCACTGCATCACCATGGCCCCGCCCGACCCGAGGCAGGAGCCACCGATGACGTCGCGAGAGGACTGGAAGCCGATCCTGGACGAGCTGGAGCGCCGGCGGGGCGTCGCCCGGGCCATGGGTGGCGCGGAGCGGGTCGAACGGCTGATGACCGGACGCGGCAAGCTCGACGCGCGCACCCGGCTCGCGCT
>NYZB01000185.1 GCA_002687015.1 Deltaproteobacteria bacterium | reverse complement strand
CGCGAAGCGCGAGAGCGAGGCGGCCAGCTGGTGGGAGCCGGAGAGCACCACCGCCGAGTGCAGCACCCGGTTCACGAAGAGGGGCAGGAGGAAACCGAGCCCATCCTCGGGGTCGACCCCGAACATCGTGCCCATGTAGAGGAGGGCGGTGCTGACGATCTCGTTCTCGAAGCCCGCCGCGTCCAGGGTCTCGAGGAAGGTCTCCTCGGCCATCTCGTTCACCACCCGGCCCAGCTCGCTCTCCTGGTAGCTCGCGACCATGTCGAGCATGGGTAGGGGGAGGGAGTAGGTGGCCGGGATCAGCGCCTCGTTGACGATGGTGTACCAGTCCTCCATGAGGCCGATGTAGCGCTCGGCGTCGTCCGTCGAGAACTTCGCGATGCTCTTTGCGGAGCGCTGGATGTCGCTGAAGAGGGTGAGGGCCCTGCCGTCCCGGGTGAGGAGGGAGACGGCCGCCTCGGGAATGACGTAGCGGCAGCCCCAGTCTTCGAGCTTCATGTCCGTGTAGGGGGGCATGCAGTCCATCATCAGCATGAGCTTCGCGTGGGTGTTGAAGCGGAAGCCCGAGAACTCCTCGGTGACGAGGCCGCCGCCGCCCTCGTGGTGCCGCTCGAGCAGCAGCGTCTTCGCGCCCGATCTCGCCAGGTAGCCGGCCGCCGTCAAACCGTTGGGGCCGCCACCAATGATGATCACGTCATAGTTCTTGTCGAGATTCGCCACCCACGCACTCCGATGAAGGTCGCAAGGTCCAGCTTCAGGTGATGTTGAGATCCAGCTCGATGCCGCGTCTCTTCAGCAGCTCCTGGCCGGCCGCGATGCCGTCGTGATTCCACCAGTCCTGCTGGTCTTTTCGGACGCCGAGGTCCTCGGCGACGATGCTGGCGGCGACGTAGCCGGCCCCCAGGTTCGTGGTGCCGAAGGGCCAGATCGAGTTCGAGAGGTAGAGGTTCCCGAAGGGCGTCCGCGGTGCACCGCAGCCGGGGAAGGGTCGGGCGGTGCCGTACCACTTCAGGCTGGTGGGCCCGCTCGTCGTGCTGCCCATGACCTGGCTCGGGTTCTTCCGGTAGTAGTCGAGCGGCGAGTTGCAGTAGCGGTCGACCACCGTGTCCATTATCCCCGGGTTGTACTCCCGGAGCAGGGCATCGACCTTGTCGCCGTAGCTCTCGCGGATCTCGTCCCACTTCTCGGCGCCGCCGTGTTGCGGGAGCTTGTAGGGCACGTTGGACCAGGCCATCATCGTGTAGCGGCCCTTCGGCGCCTGGCTGGGATCCGCCAGCGCGAAGCCCTGCACCGAGAGCCCCGCGACGATGGGCGGGTCGGGCAGCTCGTCGTTCTCGAGGCAGTGCGCGAGGCGCCGGATGTCCTCCGTGCTCTCCATGCCGAAGTTGAAGCCGTAGGCCTCGTTGAGCTCCTCGGGGTAGCCCTCCCAGCGGGGGGGTTGGTCGAGGACCCAGTAGTTCGTGAAGAGGACGGTCTCGTCGTTCTTGTAGGCATCGACGCCTTCCTTGACCCAGCCGGGGAGCTTCTCCTCGCCGATCAGGTCCCGGAAGGTGGGATGGCAGGAGAGGTTGCTCACCACGGCGCGCCGGGCCTTGACCTCGGCCTCGCCGAAGACGGCATCCTTCGACAGGACGACGCCCTTCACCTCGTCCCCCTCCAGGATCATCTTGTCCACCGGGCAGCCCGTGAAGAGGCGACCGCCGTGGTAGGCGAAGCAGGAGGCGAGGGCGTGCACCAGGGCATGGCTCCCGCCGCGACAGGTCCAGGTGACGCTCTGCAGCGCCTGCATGATGGGGAAGATGATGGGCATCAGGGTCGCCATGCCGCCGTCCCAGGGATGGGAGCCCGCCATGATGCAGTTGCCCAGGATCGCCGTGCGGATCTTCTCGTCGTGGTAGACCGCCTCGGCGAGCTCGATCCCGTTCAGCTCGTGCACGTTCTCCGGAATCTCGGGGATGAGCATCCGCAGCATCGAGCCCAGGCCATCGGCCGCCACGACCTCGTCCGGTCCATTCGTCGCCTGGCTGAACATCGAGCTCATCAAGCTGTCGCCCAGCATGGGCCCCATGACGTTGAAGGCCGTCTTGAAGAGCTCGGCGTCGTGCACGTTCCGGCTCTTGAAGTGCTCGTAGGTCTTCTGGGCATGGAAGGAGTTGAACATCACTGCCGTGCGGTCCTTGAAGGGATGGAACATCCCCCACTCGCTCGACGTGAGCATCTCGAGACCGAACTTCTCGAGCTGGAGGTCGCCATAGGGTGGCGACCACAAGGTCACCATGTTGCAGGCGCAGAGGTTCACCTTCACGCCGGGCTGCATCACCTCTTCGGTGCAGCAGCCCGAGCCCGCCTCGAGCTTGCGCTCGAAGCACGCAACCTGGAGCCCGGACCTCTGCAGGTAGATGGCCGTCGTGAGGCCGTTGATCCCGCCGCCGACGACGACGACGTCGTACTCCCTCTCAGGGCCTGCCATATCGTGCTAGCTCCGGTCTCTTTCCGTCGGGTTGGCCGCGGCCGCGTCGCTCACCTGACGCGGGGCCGGCGCCATCCCGAGGAAGCTGCGGATGGTATTCCATGCGAACACGAGCCCGCTCACCAGGGCGGTTCGCACCAGGAGGCCCGTCGAGCCCGACTCGACCGCGAAGCTCACGGCCGCCGGCTGCTTGAGGAGCTCGACGAACTCGAGCACGTCCTCTTCGTTCATCGTGACCGAGTAGTCCCAATGGGTGGGCGATCCCATGGTGCCGCCGATGACCAGGCGGCCCTCCTCGGCGCCGGTGGACGATCGCTCGGCCAGGCTCATTCGCAGGACCAGCTTTCCCAGTCCCTTCGACCATAGGATCATGAGGGCTCCATTCCGGTGCCCCAGGAGGCCGCGCCCGTCCGGCGGGGGATTCCTCAGGGGGGTAGATTTCCTCGACGGATTTTAACAGATGCAATATAGTTAACTCGTTAAAAATAAAGTCCATTTCAATCCCCTGGGGGACTGTATGACGGATCATCCTCCTCGGTCCGACGCGAAGGGCCCGGCGTCCGATCGCTACCCCCGGTTCTCGGACGAGTACCGCCAGCGCTGGGTGGCCGCGGGCAGCTGGACGGACAAGACCCTGCACGAGCTCTTCGACGAGGTCGTCGCCGAAGGACCCGACGACATCGCGATCACCACGCCCCAGCGCCGCTACACCTTTGGCGAGTTCAAGGAGATCTCCGACTCCCTGGCTGCCGGGCTGCGGGGCTGCGGCGTGAATCCGGGAGACCTGGTCAGCGTCCAGCTCCCCAACTGGCCGGAGATGTGCTTCCTGCAGATCGCCCTGTCTCGCATCGGGGCGGTGATCCAGCCCCTCCACCTGGTCTTTCGCGAGCGCGAGATGCGCTCGCTCCTCGAGTTCTGCGAGACCGACCACGCCGTCGTGCCGGAGTCCTTCGGTGACTACCCCTATGCCGAGGTGATGCGCGGGCTCCGCGGCGACCTGCCGCGTCTGCGAAGCCTGATCGTCGCCAGGGGTGAAGCCGGGGGGGACGGCGAGTTCTCCCTCGATGCGTTGATCGAAGAGGGCCGCTCCCACAAGAGCCGCCTCGACGAAGTCGATCCCGCCCCGGACGACGTCTTCTACCTCAACTTCACGTCCGGGACCGAGGGCAACCCCAAGGGCTTCCTGCACACGCACAACACGCTGGTCTCGCTGTTCAAGATGGCCGCCACCGCCATGAAGAGCATGGATCCGGACATGGTGAATCTGGCCTGCTCGCCCATGACCCACAGCTACGGGCACTTCAGCACCTACCAGTGCGCCCTGGGGCGCATCCCGATGGCGCTGGTGGATCGCTATCGGCCGCTGGAGGTGCTGAAGCTGATCGAGAGCGAGAAGGTCACCGCCATCTCGGGCACGCCTGCCCACATGATCGGCATCCTGGACCACCCGGACTTCGACCAGTACGACACCTCGAGCATCAAGAGCGCGGGTGTGGGCGGCGCGCGCAGCTCGCCCGAGCTGATCGACCGGATCAAGGAGGCCTGGGGCTGCAGCTCCGGCAATACCTACGGGATGGGCGAGACGATCATGCACACCCGGACGATGGGGTGGGATCCCGAGGAGAAACAGCGCGACACCGTGGGCAAGCCCATGTTCGGCGCCGAGCTCAAGATCGTCGACCCGAAGGACCGCTCGCGGGAGCTGCCTGCCAACGAGGTGGGAGAGATCTGCTTCCGGGGGCCGACCCTCTTCGTCGGCTATCACAAGCAGCCCGAACTCACGGCCGCCACCCGCGACGACGAGGGCTGGTTCTACACGGGAGACCTCGGCTTCACCGACGAAGACGGATATCTCTGCTTCGCCGGGCGCGCCAAGGAGGTCATCAACCGCGGTGGTTCCAAGATCTACCCCAAGGAGATCGAGGACCTGCTGAGCAGCTACGAGCGGGTGAGCGACGTGGCCGTGGTCGGCTGGCCCGACGAGCGCCTGGGCGAGACCGTCTGCGCCTACGTCGTGCCCAGGGGTGGCGAGTTCAGCCTCGACGAGCTCCGGGGCTTCCTGGATTCCCAGAAGGTCACGAAGTACATGGTTCCCCAGCACCTGGTCTTCATGGACGAGTTCCCGATGACGCCCACGGGCAAGGTGCGCAAGGCCAGCCTGCAAGAGGACGCCGAGGCGCGCGCCCGGGCCGAGAAGGAAGGCGGTGCATCGTGAGGGTGGGTCTGAGCTGGGACATGGATCGCTTCGAAGAGGCCGGCGCGGGCTGGCAGGATCTCCTCGCCGAGGTGGCCCAGGCGGAGCAGATGGGCTTCCACAGCTTCTGGATCCACGAAGCTCGCGAGCGGGCCGCCGATTGCCCCGAGCCGGCGACCTTCCTCACCTACCTCTCGCAGAAGACGAAGAGTGGACAGCTCCGCATCGCGGGCCGGCGTGTCACTCGAGCGCTCCCGGCTCACATCGCCGAGGAGGTCTCCGTTCTCGACACCTTCTCGCGGGGCAGGGCAGGGCTCGCCTTCGCGCCGGCCTCGCGCCAGGGTGTCGCGCCCGCACACGTTCACGAGATGATCGACTTCGTCACCTCGTCCTGGGCAGTCGACGAGATGCGCTACCGGGGCGAGCACCTTCGCTTTCCCACGCACACGCCCGACGATGCGCCGCCCGGTGCGAGCGTGCCGGAGGTCGAGGGCGACTACCGGCCCCAGTGGGAATGGGGGCCGGAGACGCCCGACTTCCTCTCCATCACGCCGAAGCCCTACGGCTCCCACACGCCCGTGGCCGTCGAGATCGACGACGACGAGACCCTCGAGTGGGCGGCGCAGCAGGGCATCTCGCCGATGGTGGGCGCCGACATGCCCACGGCCGAGGCGGCCGACCGGTTGGCGCGCTACCGCGAGGTCGCCGACAAGGCGGGCCGGACGCGCCGCGAGGTCGAAGCGGTTCTGGAGCGGCGAATCGCGTTGGATGGAGAGGCGGACGAGCGCAGGCTGGGCGGCTCCCCGCGCGACATCCTGAACGCGATCCGCAGCCTTCGCGGGAGCACCGGCATCTCCCATTTCGTCTGGCGTCGCGGTGAAGCGACCCCGATGGATCTCTATCGATTCGCCTCGGAAGTCCAGGTGCTGCTCCAGGCCTGAGAGGCCTCGTGCAGCGAGAGAAGGTGAGCCCAATGGAATTCTGGACCACGAGTATCGGTGTGGCAAAGATGCGGCCCATGCCGAGCGCCCTGGGCGCCGGCTACGAGAACTTCGTCAGGGACGCCGTCCAGGCCGAGGCGCTGGGCTTCGACGGCTTCGGAAGTGGCGAGCACCACTTCATGTACGACGAGTTCATGCCGCTCCCCCTGCAGGCGGCCGCAGCCGTCGCGGCGGCGACCAGCAGGATCCGGCTCAGCACCAACGCCATGCTGCTGCCCCTCTACGACCCGATGGAGGCCGCCGAGATGGCCGCCAGCCTCGACGTGCTCTCGGGTGGCAGGGTCAGCCTGGGCCTCGGCATGGGCTACCGCCCCTACGAGTTCGACGGGCTCGGCACCTCGAAACGCACCCGCGGCGCGCGCCTGCGGGAGGCGATGGAGGTGATCCGCCTGGCGACGAGCCAGGAGCGCTTCTCCTACGAAGGCAAGCACTACCAGTACGAGAACGAGACCCTCATCCCCCGTCCGATCCAGCAGCCCATCGACCAGTGGTTCTGCGGCGGCACCTCGCTCCAGGGCGCGCGCCGGGCGGGCCATGCGGGGCTGGGTTACTGGCTGGCCAACTCTCCCTTCGACCACACGGAGAACATCGTCAAGGAGTACCGCCAGGCGGGCAAGGAGGCGGGCTTCGACGAGTCGCAGCTGCGCGTGGCCGCCTTCAAGGACGTCTGCATCGGCAGCACCATCGAAGAGGCCGAAGGCCTGCGAAAGATGCTGATCGAGAGCTTCTACGACGAGCACATCCTCGGCTACGGCTATCTGGTCGACGAGGATGGGAAGAACCTCTACAACCCGCCGCAGGAGCACCCACTCTACCAGCGCTTCATCCAGAGCCTCTATTGCGGCACCATCGAGATGGTGGTCGAGGAGCTGAAGCGCTACGAGGCGCTCGGGATGGAGATGGTCTTCCTGCCCTCTCAGCAACACGAGCTGATCGCGAAAGAGGTTCTCCCCGAGTTCAAGTAGGGCGTCAGCGACGCCCGGATGACTCTCTCCTCAAGGACTCCCAGCTCTAGGCGAGGCGCACGACAGCGACCATGGATCTCAGGTTCTCGGCAGAAGACGAAGCCTACCGGCAGCGTTTGCGAGACTGGCTGAAGGAGAATCTCGGCGCCGCTACCGGTGCCGGCGGCTCTGCGAATGCGGCCATGAAGCGGGCCGAGGAGGGTTCCGGGGGCAAGAGCGATCCCCTCGCGGGTGCCCGGGCCTGGCCGCGCAAGCTTCAGGAAGCCGGCTACGTCGGCCTCGCATGGCCCAAGAAGTACGGCGGCCAGGAGGCCTCGTTCACGCAGCAGGTCATCTGCGCCGACGAGATGGCGCGGGCGCGCACGCCGCCGCTGATCAACACCATCGGTCTCTCGATCATCGGCCCCACCCTGGTGCAGCACGGTACGGAGGAGCAGAAGCAGCGCTTCCTGCCCCGCATCCTGCGGGCCGACGATCTCTGGTGCCAGGGCTTCAGCGAGCCCGAGGCGGGAAGCGACCTCGCTTCCCTGCGCTGCCGCGCCGAGCTCGACGGCGACGAGTTCGTCGTCAACGGCCAGAAGGTGTGGACCAGCCTGGCCTTCCTCTCCGACTGGATGTTCCTGCTGGTGCGCACGGATCCCGATGCGCCCAAGCGAGAGGGCATCAGCTACCTGCTCCTGGACATGAAGACGCCCGGCATCACCGTGCGCCCCCTTCGAAACGCCGCCGGAGGCCAGCACTTCAGCGAGGTCTTCCTCGACGGGGTCCGCATCCCCCGCGAGAACCTGGTGGGCGAGCTGAACGGCGGCTGGTCGATCGCGCGCAGCTCTCTCGACCACGAGCGCAGCGGTCTCTCGGGAGTGGTCGCCCTGGAGGAGACCCTGGGGCGGCTCTGGCGCATGGCCGGAAAGGTCCAACGAGGCGACGCCGAAGCGCTGGGAGACCAGGCCACGAGCCGCGCCCTGGCCCAACACTGGATCGAGATCGAGGGCCTTCGCCACCTCGGCTATCGCACGCTGAGCGATCAGATCGCGGGGAAGCCGCCCGGGGCGGGTGCCTCGGTGGGGAAGCTCTTCGCCTCGGAGCTCCGGCAGGAGATGACGCGCACGGCGCTGCGAGTCGAGGGGCCGCTCGGACCCGTCGCGAAGCGCTCGCCCCACGTCGTCGATCGGGGACGCTGGCACGCCGCCTACTTCGATGCCCTCGCCCACTCGATCGGGGGCGGGACCAGCGAGATCATGCGCAACGTCATCGCCGAGAAGGTCCTCGGCCTGCCCCACGCCAAGGACGACTGAGGAGAGCCGCCCGGTGGATTTCAATCTCAGCGAAGAGCAGGAAGCCCTCCAGGAGATGGCACGCGGCTTCCTGTCCGAGCGCTGGCCCGCGGAGCGGGTACGCGAGCTGCTGGATGCCCGGCCGGTCCTGATCGACGACGACGTGTGGAAGGAGATCGTCGAGATGGGCTGGCTCGGGGTGGCGGCCTCCGAGGAGGCCGGGGGCATCGGCGGGGACGTGATGACCGCGGCGGTGCTCTGCCAAGAGGCCGGTCGAGGCGTGTTGCCCGGTCCCTTCCAGTCCTCGCTGGTTGCGGCGATCGCGATCGAACGCAGCGGAGACAAGGACCTGTGCAGCGGGCTCCTCCCGGGCCTGATCGAGGGCAAGCGGCGGGTCAGCGTGGCGATCGAAGAGCCGGGAGGGCTCTACGGCCCCGATGCGGTTCGGACCGAGGCACGCGCTGCGGGTGAGGACTGGCTGCTCACGGGCAACAAGATCCTGGTACCCGAGGGAAACGAGGCCGAGCATCTGCTCGTCGCGGCGCGCACCCCCGATGGCCTCGGCCTGGTGCGCGTGGCTGCGGATGCCGAGGGCGCGACGACCACCCGGATGGATCGCATGGACGGGCAATCCTGCGCGGCGCTCGTCTTCGAAGATGCGAAGGCCGAGGCTGGAGCGCTGCTGGGAGGCGCCGACCGCGGCGAGGCCTTGCTGAGGGAGGTCTACGACATCTGGACGGCGCTGGTGGCCGCAGACCTGCTGGGCAGCGCCGAGGCCTCTCTCGAGCTCACCCGCAGCTACGCGACCGAACGCGTGCAGTTCGGCAGGCCCATCGGCAGCTTCCAGGCCGTGAGCCATCGGCTGGCCGACACCCTGGTCGACGTGGAGATCGGCCGCAGCCTGCTCTATGGCGCTTGCCTGGCCCTGGACGAGGGGCGCGACAACGCGGCGCCTCTGGTCTCGGCGGCGAAGGCCTGGCTGAGTGAGACGGCGGTCGCGGCCGCGGAAGCCGCGCTGCAGATCCACGGTGGCGTCGGCTTCACCTGGGAGTACGACGTGCACCTCCACCTCCGCCGCTCGCGATGCAACGCGGCCTTGCTCGGGGACGCCGACCATCACCGCGACCGGGTCGCGGCCTACATGGAGCAGTCCTGGGTGCCGCTGGTGAAGGCCTGAACCGAGATGAGAGACGCATGAGCACGCCCCCCCCCTCGCAGAACCAGTTCGAACGCCTCTTCGAGCCCCTGAAGGTCGGTCCCATGACCGTCCCCAATCGCATCTGCGAGACCACGAACACGATTCGCGCCGCCCAGATGCCGGGCTTCGTCGACGATCCCTTCATCGCCCACCATCTCGCCAAGGCGAAGGGGGGCACGGGCTGGATCGGCAGTGAGACCTTCCTCTTGAACTCACCCATGCCGAACGAGGCCGCGGACGAGTTCTTCCAGGGCACGGGTTCGGTACGCGTTCCGATCTACGCCATGCCGGGCTTCCCGGAGAGCGTGGGCCGCTTCGCCGAGGCGGTGCGCGAGACCGGCTCGGTGACGGTCTGCCAGCTCACCCAGCTGAACTTCACCATGGCCGCCTCCTCCGTTCCGGTCGTCGAGGCCTACGAGTGGGTTCCCCACGAGCTCGATTCCGGGGAGATCGCGCAACTCATCCGCACCTACGCAGATGCCGCCGAGAAGTTCGTCCAGGCCGGGGTGGACGGCGTCGAGATCCACTGCGCCCACGAGACCCTCCCCCAGACCTTCCTCTCCCCGGCCTTGAACCGTCGCCGGGACGAATGGGGTGGCGACGCCCGCGACCGCACGAAGTTCCTGCGCGAGGTGTTGCTGGGGGTGAAGGAGCGAATCGGTGATCGCATCGCCCTGGGCATCCGGGTCAACGGCCAGGAGAGCCGGGAAGGGGGATACGATCTCCTCACCCTGCGGGAGATGATCAGCCACGTCGCCGAGACCGGAACCCTCGACTTCGTGAACGTCGACGTCGGGCACTGCTGGGGCGATCCCCCCTACGTGCAGCCCTCCTACTACGATCACGCCGTCCACCGCGAGGCGGGGAAGGCTCTCAAGGTCGACCTCGAGGGAATCCCGGTGCTCTTCTCCGGGCGGGTGAACGATCCCGGAATCGCCGAGCAGCTCCTCGAGCAGGGCTGCTGCGATCTCGTCGGGATGACCCGGGCCGGCATCGCCGATCCCGAGTTCGCCAACAAGGCGAAGGAGGGAAGGCTCCGGGAGATGCGGCGCTGCATCGGCTGCAACCGCTGCATCGCGAAGTCGGTCCACGACGACACGCCGGACATGCTCCAGAGGCCCACCTGCTCGGTGAACCCCGAGATCGGCAACGAGCTCTTCTTCGCCATGCAGTGGAAGCCGGCCGAGGAGAGGAAACGCTTCGTGGTCGTGGGCGGAGGTGCTGCGGGCTGCGAGGCGGCGCGGGTGGCTGCCAAGCGCGGGCACGAGGTCATCCTCCTGGAACGCAGCGCCAGGCTGGGGGGCCAGGTGAATCTCGCGTCGGCCGCGCCGGGCCGCGATTCCTTCGACGACTTCCGGATCTTCCAGGAGAACCAGCTCGAGCTCTACGGCGTCGACCTGCGCCTCGAGACCGAGGTCGATGCCGTCTCCGTGCTGGCCCTGGAGCCCGACGCCGTGGCCTGCGCCACCGGCTCCGTGCCCAGACTGCCCGACACGCCCGGCGCCCTGAGCGCGAGCGTGGTCCAGGGTTGGGACGTGCTGGCCGGCCGCGCCGAGGTGGGCGAGCGGGTCGCCGTCGTCTCCCAGGAGGACTACTTCGAGACACCCAACGTGGCGGACTACCTCGCCGAGCGCGGCAAGCAGGTCGAGATCTTCCACCACTGGATGGGGATCGGCTCCGAGATCGACCGCTACTCGATCGGTGCGGTGATGAGCCGTCTCGTCGCCCGGGACGTGCAGATCCACCCCGGAATGCGCCTCGCTTCGGTGGCGGATGGCAAGCTCGAATTCCGTTCCGCCTTCGGTGGGCGCACCCACAGCTTCGAGGGCTTCGACAGCGTCGTGCTCGTCTACGGGTCCGTACCCGACGCCCACCTCTACTACGACCTCAAGGAGGCGGGTTCGGCCGCACGGCTCTTCCTGGTCGGGTCGGCCTGGGTGCCACGTTTCCTCGCGGAGGCGACGCAGCATGGTGCCCGTGTTGGAATGGAGATCTGATGAGCGACCAGTTGAAGGACTACCCGTCCATCGACATCATGAACCACATCCTGGAGATCCGCCGTGATCTGGCTGGCAATCCCTTTGCCTTCAAGGAATTCCAGATCATGCTGCAGACCACCTTCAAGAAGCTGACCGCGAAGCCCCCGAAGAAGCGGGCCGCAGGCGGGGAGGAAGGCAAGCCCAAGTCGGAGAAGAAGCCGGGTGGTGGAGGCGGCGCGGGCATGCTCAGCGGCCACGGCTCCCCCGCCGAGTGCATCGCCGACATGGATGAGCTCGGATACACCCACGTCGCCGTGTGCGCGACCAAGATGTGGTCCTACCACTACCACCACGACTTCATCATGGACTACCCGATCGATCCGGTCGGCGAAGCCGTGGCGGAGACGGGCGGTCGCATCGTGGGCGCGGCCAGCTACAGCCCCTTCCACATCAGCCAGAGCATCGCGGACATCGAACGCGCGGTGAAGGAGCTGGGCTTCAAGTACGTCTGGTTCCATCCCCTCTCCTTCGGTCTCCCGCCCAACGACCGGCGCTTCTACCCCCTCTACCAGAAGTGCGTGGAGCTCGACATCGCCGTCGGCTTCCAGGTGGGGCACTCGGCCGAGGTGCTGCCCTCGGACTGCGGCCGGCCGATGTTGGCCGACGACGTGGCCATCGACTTTCCGGAGCTCCGCATGAACCTCTCCCATACGGGCTGGCCCTGGGTGGACGAGTGGTGCTCGATGCTGTGGCGCCACCCGAACGTCTACGGCGACATCTCCGCCTACTACGCGAAGAGCCTGGACGACCGGCTGGTCAAGTTCATGGATTCCGGCCGGGGCCGGGAGAAGGTGCTCTTCGGTACCAACGGCCTGGGCCTCGAGCGCTGCAAGCGGGAGTTCCTGGAGCTGGAGATCGGCGAAGACACCAAGCGGGCCGTCCTCTACGACAACGTGGCCCGCTTCTTGAAGCTCGAAGCCTAGGAAGAACGAAGACAAGGAAGGGAAGAAGATGGCCGACCTGAGAGAAGGCGAAGTCTGGGGAGAGATCACGGATGCGAGCCTCGAACGGCTGCTCGAGCGCAAGGGAGTGGCGCGTCACAAGCGGGGCACGATGCAGTCGCTCGCCCAGAGCAAGGAGAAGGGCGAGAAGGAGGAGCCGCCCCCGAAGCTCGCGTTCTTTGCGATGAGTGCCGAGACCGTGGGCCGCTACGCCCGGGGCTTCGCGGACATGAACCCGCTCTACCACAAGAAGGCCTACGCAGAGGCCTCGCCCTGGGGACGGATCATCACTCCGCCCACCGTGCTCTGCTACGCGGAGACGGTGAACGGCGCTTCGGACGGATTTCCGGGCTGCCACACGATCTGGCGAGGCGTCCAATACGACTGGAAGCGGCCTATCTTCGCCGACGAGGTGGTCAAGTCGACCACGGTGCTCGAGGACGTCTACATCATCGAGGACAGCAAGTTCGCCGGCGGTCGCGCCGCCGTGCAGGACTACGCGACCCGGGTCGAGACGCTCGACGACGACTATATCGGCACCTATCGCACCTCCTGGCACCGCTTCTCCCGCAGCGGCGCCAAGAAGGAGAGCAAGTACGCAGGCATCGAGCGCCACATGTGGACCGACGCGGAGCTCGAGGGGGTCTGGCAGGAGTACCACGACCAGAACCTCACGAACCGGCAAGGCAAGGAGCCTCTCTACTACGAGGACGTGAAGGAGGGGGACGAGGTTCCCTACATCATCAAGGGCCCCGTCACCCTGACGAGCAAGCTGGCCTTCGAGCTCGCCTTCGGAGCCATCGGCTGGTTCGTCGGGCACGAGCTGGCCCTGGCCCTGTGGGAGAAGTCGCCGCGCCTGCCGATCCGCAACGAGGAGAACGTCCCGGAGCCGCCGGTCGCCATCCACTGGACCAACGAGCGCTGCCAGAAGTACCTTGGCATGCCCGGAGCCTACGAGGCGGGCTTCGAGCGCTTGAGCTGGTTCACCCAGATGATCAACGGCTGGATGGGAGACCACGGCAAGCTCCGCAAGCTCGACTGCCAGTTCCGGGGCTTCCACTGGCAGGGAGACGCATGCCGTCTCTATGCGAAGGTGACGGGCAAGCGGATCGAAGGGGACGAGCACCTCGTGGACCTCGACATCTGGACGATGAGCCATCCGCGGGGCCAGCGGACCACCGATGGCGAGATGACGGTCGAGCTGCCGTCGAAGGCGGGGAGCTGATCCCATGGGAGCTCTCGAAGACCTTCGCGTGGTGGAGCTGGGCAGCGAGGTGTCCGCCCCCTACTGCGCCCGCCTCTTTGCCGACCTCGGCGCAGAGGTCATCAAGGTGGAGG
>NYZB01000184.1 GCA_002687015.1 Deltaproteobacteria bacterium | reverse complement strand
GGGGGCGGGTGCATGCGGTGGCGTGGCCGCATACCTGGCTGCTCCAGGAGGGGTGGCGCAAAGGTGGGGGGCTACTCGATCCAGCGGAGTGCCCGGGCTGACCAACGGAGCCGCGTCCGGCGACCTCGCAGATCCAGCGCGAAGGAAACCTGGGGTCGGCGCCTTTGACACCCCACGACCCCTGCCCTCACCAACCCTCCGGCAATCACGCCGTTCGCGAGGCTGCGAGTCCATCGAGCCTTTGCTCAACGGACGCGCAGGCCTTCTTCGCCTCACGCCCACGCGAGCGAGGATCCGCCTCTAGGTCGTGGATCTCTTCTCTTCCGCGCGGACTCGCAGCCTGGCTACTTGCCGGTCTCCGCCAGCCAGCTGGCGATCGCCTCGATCACCCGAGCGTCGACGTGGCCGAGGGTCTGGTATTCCTCCGGACGCCCCTTGCCCTGGCCCGCGACGAATCGATGGTCGAGGTCGGGGAAGAGCCTGAGGGTGGCCTGCTCGCGATCCTCGTGGGCCGCCTTCCAGAGGGCGAAGTCCTCTCGTGTCACCTGGTAGTCCCGGCCGCCCTGGAGGACCAGCAGACGCGAGTCGAAGCCGCGTGCCTCGGTCGCCGCCCGAACGGCATCGACCTCGGCGAGGTAGGCATCGGGCAGGCCGAGGCTCTCCAGATTTCCCTCACCCCTCGACCAGGCGTCGACCACTTCGAGCGCATCGGCCGCCTGGGGCTGACCGAGTGAAGACAGGTAGGCGAGTTGCTCCCGGAAGATCGTCGTATAGGGACGAGCGGGGGCTGCCAGCGCGACCAGGCCCGCGAGCTGGCCATCGCGTGCGGCGATTCGCGGGCCCAGCATGCCACCCAGGGAATGGCCGACGACGACCAGCCGCCCGGGCACGGTCTCGGGCCGTGCCCTGAGCGTCGCCAGCGCCGCCACCGCGTCGTCGATCACCTCTTCGTC
Organism: Deltaproteobacteria bacterium; assembly: GCA_002687015.1. Taxonomy (GTDB): domain Bacteria; phylum Myxococcota_A; class UBA9160; order UBA9160; family UBA6930. The sequence continues at coordinate 11,658 of NYZB01000184.1, read as the reverse complement.
CAGGGTCGGGGAGGTCCCGATCCGGCGACCGTGCTCGAGGGTGCGTTTCTCGTAGCGCAGGACCGCGATGCCGCGGCTGGCCAGGCCCCAGGCGAGATCGCGAAAGGGCCGGCTCGGCCCGAGGCTCTCGTCGCGATCGTGGGGCCCGGAGCCGTGCACCAGGAGCGCGCCCGGAAAGGGGCCCTCCCCTTTCGGCACCGTCAGGGTCGCCGGAAGGGGCCAGCCGGGTGCACCCACCTCGAGCTCGTGCTCGACGAAGGCCTCCGGGTCCACGTAGGCAGCGGCCTTCCAGATCTCGCTCTGGGTCCAGGGCTGCACGAAGAAGCCGGCGACGCGGTCCTCGCGGTTGAGGACGACGCGCACGGTGAATCGCCCGCGCTGGAAGTCGCCTCGCAGATCCACGAGACGAAGCTCACCCTGGCGGGTCACCGTTCCCGGACCGAGCCCGACCAGCTGGCCGAGCTTGCCCTCGATGCCCTTCCAGATGCCCGGAAGCGCCTTCGCGCCAAGGGCGGGCTCGGCGAGCGGGGCCACCTGCGCACCCGCCGCTGCGAACTCACCGCGCTTGATCTGGCTCACCCAGGTCACCGCCACGCGTTCGGCCGCCGATTGGGCCATCACCGGCTCGGCTCCGACCAGGTTCAGGAAGGCCAGGAGGACGAGGAAGAGAAGGCAGACGGGGCGAAGGAGGAAGGGACCCATCGCAGAAGGAAACCACCCGGCAACGGAACGCGCACGCGTCCCCGACCTGGACGCGGCACTGCGAGCAGACGCTCGGGCTAGAGCCCCATCAAGAAGTAGCGGGCGGCCAGCTTGCCAGCGACCGCGATCAGCGCCGCGATCTGGGCCAGGACGTTCTCCTGTTCGGCGTACTGGGGGCAGCGCTTGGCGCGACGCGTGGCGAGGCGTTCGACCTGGTCCAGGCTCGCCTGCTGCCAGAGTGCATTCCCCCGTTCCTCGGCCCAGCCGGCATCGCGCTGATAGCGGGTGATCTGCTGCGTGAGCTGGTGGCATTCCCGGGTCTGCCGCTGCTGGCCCCAGGCCGGCGCAGCCGCACACCCGAAGACGAGGGCGACGAGGACGAGCTTCTTCAAGGCAAACCCCCAGGAGAGCCAGGGGGCTCTTCGGCACTCCGGCGCGCACAATGAAGTGCGCCCGGACACTCTCGGCCCGTCCCCGGCTGCCCCGCGGGGACCCAAGGCCTCAGACCTGGTCGGCGATCACCCCCGAGCTCCGATGGGCCAGGGCCATGGCGGTGAGCATCGGGTTCACCGAGCTGCAGCGCGGGAAGATGCCCGTATCGACCACATAGAGGTTGGGCAGGTCGTGGCTGCGCCCCAGCTCGTCGACGACACCCCGGGCCGGGTCGCCGTGCATACGCGTCGAGCAGAAGGCGTGGTTGGACGCGGTGACGAAGTCGGTCGCCTTGAAGGCGCGGGTGCGCAGCACCTCGGCCTCCTCGAGGGAGTGCATCTCCTCGGCCACGCCGTGCACGCCCGGCAGGATCTTGCGGGCGCCGGCCGCGAAGAAGATGCGCGCGATCTCCCAGAGAGCCCGACCGACGGTGGGAACGTCCTCGGGGTGGAAGTGCCAGCTGAGAATCGGGTCCATGGACGGGCCGCGGCGGGCGCGAACCCTCCCGAGCGATCGGTGACAGCTGGCGATGGCATCCCAGTTGGCGGAATAGGGCACGTCCGCCAGGCGTCGCTTCAGGTCCTGCCCGAAGCCCGGAAAGCGCACGGCCAGCACGGCGGCGGGCGCCCAGAGGGTTTCGAGCTTGAAGCCCTCGCGAAGGAAGTGGAGGCTCTGGTAGCCCTGGGTCGCCCCGAACCCGGGATGGACGCGGTCGGGGAAGACGCCCAGAACCGCCAGCCCCGGATGGAACTGCAGGTTCTGACCGACCTGCCCCGAGCGATTGGCCAGGTTCCCGCTCTTCTGGAGGATCACGGGCGTCGCCATGCAGCCGGCGGCCAGGACCACCGCCCGTGCATCGATACGGAAACGATGGCTGCGGCGTCCCGTGAAGGGCTCCACCACCTGGCCCTGCACGCCGGTCGCGCGGCCGTTCTCGGCCCGCACTTCCTGCACCTGCACGGAGGTCAGCACCTTCGCTCCCGACCGGATGGCCGCGGGCACGTAGGAGATGTCCATCGATTGCTTCGCGCGCGCCCGGCAGCCGGTGAAGCACTCGCCGCTGCCGCGGCAGCCCTTGACGTTGCGGGCGATCGGCTCGCTGTCGATGCCGAGCGCGTCGCAGCCATCGCGGAAGAGCAGGTTGCGCTGCCCCTGCACCTCGTCCGGGGTGGGCGCAATCCCGAGGAAGGCCTCGACCGCGTCGAAGTGGGGGTCCAGCTCCTTGCGCCCGGTCTGGCGGAGCTCGAAGTGCTCCCGCCAGCCCTCGAACACGAACTCGGGCGGCCGCACGCAGATGGCCGAGTTCACCAGGGATCCGCCGCCCAGGGCGATGGCCTGCATGGTCGGAATGACCGTGCCGCGTGTGGTCCGCAGCCCGGCTTCTCGCATCGTGCGCGCCATCGAGAACGCGCCATCCAGCTCGAAGTCGTCCGGCGTGAAGGGCGGCCCCTCTTCGAGAAGCACGACCTGGCGCCCGAGGGCCGCCAGCTCGTAGGCCACGACCGCCCCGCTCGGCCCCGAGCCGACGACGACGACGTCGGCGCTCTCGACGAAGTCGCGTTGGTAGTCGCTGAAGACGCGGACCTGGCCCTTCGCGCTCACGAAGCGGGCTCCCGGTAGGCGGGGTGGAGCGGTGCGCCCGGGCCGACGGGAGCTCCACCGATCGGGGACAGGTCCCCGGGGCGGTGGCGAATGGCATCACGGGGAGCGCCGATCGGTGGATAGAGCAGGTCCGCCTCGACCACCGGCGTCTCGATCGCCCTGGGCGCCAGGTCGAGGGCCCGCAGCACCACCGGATCCGCGAAGTAGCCCATGGTCAGGATCGCGCGCAGGCTCGAGAAGACGAGGCGGCGGGGAAACCAGGAGCTGGTTCCCCAGGCCTCGAGTACGGCGCCGCGCTGGTCGGGAGAGAGAGAGGAGAAGCGGCGGCGCCCTCCCCGGCCCGGAGCCGGAAAGGCCAGGGTGGCATGCTCGACGAGAAAGAAGAGAAGGCGCATCAGCAGGCCGGTCCCGGGCGGAACCGCGGCGACGTAGCGATCCGCGTAGGACGGAACGCCCGCCTCGCTTCCCGAGGGCGGCACGGGGCCGCCGCTCGGATAGGTCGCGTCGGCCGCAGCCGCCAGGAAGGCGATCTCCCTGCGGGAGAGGACCTTCGCGTCCGGAGGCGCCGGCGGGTAGCCCCACCAGACGCGCCGGACGGCCCAGGCACCCAACGCGACCGCCGCCAGCGTTCCGATCGCGCTCCAGGAAACCGGCATCGGGGCAGGATAACCCACGCTCCTCAAGGGGAAATCGTGCAGAGCCGATGCACCCTGCGATGGATCCCGCCTCCGTCATCTCCGCAGCCCTGGGTGTCGCCGCGCTCTGCGCAGCGCTGCTGCACTGCGGTCTCCACCAGCTGAGCGGGCGCGGGCGCGAGCACTTCTGGCTGGCGGTCGCGGCCCTGGGCGTCGTCCAGCTCTCGGTCGGCTACTCCATGGCCTACGCGGCGGAGTCGGTGGAGGAGGCCCACTACGCCCAGACGCTCTGCCTCGTGTGCTGCACGCCCCTGCTGATCGGCTTCCTGCGCTTCACGGCGCTCTTCACCGGCCGCAGACTGCTCTGGATCGAGATTCCGGCCGGGGTCAGCGCGCTCGTCGCAACGGGCATCACGCTGGTCGCCCCCGGGCTGATGTTCGGAGAGCAGTTGGTCGAGGCCCGCGTCGAGTGGCTGGGCCATCGGCACGTCGGGACCGAGATGACCATCCTGGCCGGGGTGAGCTTCGTCCCCTTCTTCATCGCCTTCGCAGTCGTGGTGGGCATCTTCTGGATCGACCGGCGCCTGTTCCTGTACCCCCGAATCATGGTGGCCAGCGCGCTGCTCTGGATGGGAACGGCCCTCTCCGACACCCTCGTCGGCTTCGGCGTCTATTCGGCCCCCTACCTTCTGGTCGCCGGCTACCTCGTCTTCCTCATGGCCTTCACCGTGGAGCTGGTGCGACGCTACGTCGACTCGCTGGACCGGCTCGAGGAGAGTGCGGAAGAGCTTCAACACGTCGTCGACGAGCGCACCGCGGCGCTCCGGGAGAAGGACCTGCAGGTCGCTCACGGTTCGCGCATGGCCACCCTGGGCACGCTCGCCGCGGGCCTCGCGGAGGAGATCCAGGAGCCGCTGGGCGAGGTGATGCGCCGGATCGACGACGTGGCCCTCCACTTCGCCGAGCCGGACGCGACCGCGATGCTGGACGAGCGCATCGGAGAGGCCCGCCGCGGCATCGAGCGCATCCGTGAGATCGTCTCCAGGCTGCTCCACGTGGCGAGACAGGAGGGTGGCGAGTTCGGGCGCGTCGATCTGAACCGGGTCGTCGAGGAGCTGCTCCTGATCGTCCGCCACGAGGCCCGGGACCGGGCCCGGTTGACGACCGAGCTGGGGGAGATCCCGGAGGTCGAGGGGGACGAGCGCCTGCTGGGCCAGATCCTGCTCAACCTGGTGCTGAACGCCCTTCACTCCGTGCCGGTCGGGCGAGAGGATGAGAACCAGGTGACCGTCTCGACGGGGATCCGTGACGACCGGGTCCAGCTGATCGTGCGGGACACGGGCAACGGAATCCCCGAAGAGCTGCGCGCCCACGTCTTCGAGCCCTTCTTCACGACCCGGGAGCCGGGCGAGGGCATGGGCCTCGGCCTGCCCGTCACCCGCCAGCTGGTCGAGCAGCACCGGGGGAGCATCGAGCTCTCGAGCGACGAACGCGGCACCACCTTCCGCGTCGAGCTCCCGGCATTGGACCCCTCGCCCGGGTCGGCATCGTGAGCGCCGTCGCCGTCCTGACCCTGCTGTGCGGCGTGGTGGCCCTCTGTGCCGCCGCCTTCAACCTGCTCTTCTACCTCCTCCGACCCCGTGAGGACGCGCACCTCTGGCTCGCCGTTGCGGCGGTCGGAGCGGCAGTGACGGCCCTGTTCACGGCGTTGCTCTATGACTCGCAGAGCGCGTGGGATGCGGCGGTGCTCCGTCAGGGCATCCTGGCGGGCTCGACGGTGTTGGCGCTCGGTGCCGCGCGCTTCACCGAGACCTTCCTCGGCGCGCCTCTGGGCTGGGTGCGCACCGCCCTGGTTGCGGGGGTCGCCGCCATGATTCCCGTCTCGTGGCTCCCCAGCCTGGGCTTCACCCTCGAGCCGGTGGTGCGCAACGTCGCTCCCTTCGCCCACGCCTACATCGATACGGCCATCGCGCCGGCGCACGCCGCGATGGGAGTCGTGGTGTTCGGAGCCGTCGCGCTCACCTACCGCCACTACAAGATCCACCTCGCCCCGGACGAGCCGGGGCGGCCCCTGCTCCTGGTGATGGGCTTCGTCTGGGCGGCCTGCGCGGCTTCGGACGTGGCCGTCGGAGCTTCCCTCCTGGATGCTCCCTTCCTGCAGGCCGTCGGGTGCGACGCCTTTGCGGTGTCCTTCACGGCGCTGCTCGTGCGTCGGCTCGTGGCCTCCAGGCTTCGGGTCGAGGAAGGCGCCGGGCGACTCTCCGGGCTCGCCGAAGCCCGGCTGGAGGAGATCCACCAGCGGGAGCTGCAGCTCGTCCACGGCGACCGGATGGCGACGGTGGGCACCCTTGCGGCCGGTGTCGCGCACGAGATCAACAACCCCCTGGCCTTCGTGTCGGCCAATCTCAACCAGCTCGAGGAGATCGCCAGGGACCCGGAAGCCGAGAAGGAGCGGGGGCTCTTCGACGAGATCCTCGACGAGACCCGCGAAGGCCTGACCCGCATCGCCGCGACGGCCGAGGGCCTGACGGCGATGTCGCAACGGGAGAGCGACAGTGGATGCGTGCGCCTCGAGCGGGTCGTCGAGGCCGCCCTCCCCCTGGCGCGCCACCAGGCGCACGAAGGGATCAGTGTCGTAGCGGAGCTCGCCGATGTACCCGCGGTACGTGGCGACGCTCCACTGCTCGGCCAGGTCGTGCTCAACCTCCTGGTCAATGCCATCCACGCGATTCCGGCCGAGCGACCGGGGGGTGGCCTCGTGACGGTGCGTCTCTACGACCGCGGCGACCAGGTCGAGCTCGAGGTCGCCGACGACGGCTGTGGCATTCCGGATGACCTGCGCGACCGCATCTTCGATCCCTTCTTCACGACCAAGGAAGAGGGTCGCGGCACCGGCCTCGGCCTCGCGATGAGCCGGCAGGTGGTCGAGCGGTACGGCGGTCGCATCGAGGCCCAGAGCAGTTCGAGCGGAACCCGCATGCTCGTCACCCTGCCCGCCGCCCGGCCGCGCAGCCGATTGGGCGCCGACCTCGGCTAGAGCCCGCGACCGGGGGCTCGGTTTCCAGTCCCCGGAGAGGGTCGGGGAGCGATCGAAGAGAAGGCTGCTACGATCTATTGTATCGCACTGAAATCTATTATGTAGTGGTACAAAATGTCCAAGCCGATCCCCGACGCCTACCCCACCTCTCCCCGGAGCGAGCTGAAGCGCGCGCCGGAGCGAGGTCGCACCGACCGGGCCACGGTGCACGCGATCCTCGACGAGGGGCTCGTGGCCCACGTCGGCTTCGCCACCGGCCCGCAGCCCTTCGTCATCCCGTCGGCCTACGTGCGGATCGGCGACGTGTTGTACCTGCACGGCTCACCGGCTGGCCGGAAGATGCGACAGCTCGGCAAGGGGATCCCTGTCTGCGTGACCGTGACCCACGTCGACGGGCTGGTGCTGGGCCGATCCGCCTTGCACCACTCGATGAACTACCGGTCGGTGGTGATCTTCGGCAGCGCGCGACCTGTCGATGACCTCGAGGAGAAGAAGCGCGTCTTGGAGGCGCTGGTCGAGCACGTCGTGCCGGGCCGAGCCGCCGAGGCCCGGGAGCCGAACGAGACCGAGCTCAAGTTCACCCGGGTCCTGGCACTGACCATCGAAGAGGCCACGGCCAAGGTCCGCACGGGCCCGCCCCGCGACGACGAAGAGGATCTCGGGCATCCCATCTGGGCCGGCGTGATCCCCCTCTCCCTCGCGGCGGGAGATCCGGTCACCGATCCGCGGCTCCCGGCGGTGGAGGAGGCACCAAGCTACGCCAAGGAGTACCGTCGGGGCCCGTCGCCCCCGCTGGAGTAGCCCACGCTCGATGCGCATCGGAGTCGTCAGCGACACCCACAATCATCTGCGCAACGTCCGCCGGATCGTCGAGATCTTCAATGCGAGCGGCGTGGAGCGTGTGGTCCACACGGGTGACATCACGCAGGCAAAGACGCTGCGCGCACTCAGCGCGCTGGAGGCGCCCCTCGTGGGGGTCTTCGGCAACAACGATCTCGAGCGCGACGCACTGGAGACCCACTGCAGCGAGCTGGGCTTCTGCCTGGTGGATCCGCCCCTGCACCTCCGCCTGGCGCAGCGCGAGGTGGTCGTGGTCCACGACCCTCGCGACCTCGAGACGATGCCCCTCGAGGCGGGCGCACTGGCCTTGCACGGCCACACCCACCGCACCACCTCGGAGTGGCAGCAGAGCGGCGTGCTGGCCTTCAATCCGGGCGAGTGCGCGGGCATGATGGAGGGGCACAACACGATCGGCGTCGTCGACCTGACGAGTCTCGACGTGGAGCTGCTCCGTTTCTGATCGCGAGAACCGCGCTTTCCCGCTGGCCGGAGGTTTCCATGTCCGCTCCCGACGAGATGACCCTCACCGATCTGGAGCCCGAACGGGCCCAGTTCCTGGCCGAAGCGCTGGCCGGCCTGCGGAAGCCCCGCAAGGAGTTCCCCTGCAAGTACTTCTACGACGAGCGGGGCTCGCGGCTCTTCGAGGAGATCTGCGAGCTACCCGAGTACTACCCGACCCGCACGGAGCTCGGGATCATGCGAAGTCACGGGCACGAGATGGCCGCCGTACTGGGTCCGCGATGCCGGCTGGTCGAGTTCGGCAGCGGCTCCAGTGAGAAGACCCGGCTGCTCCTCGATCAGCTCGAATCGCCTGCGGGCTACGTGCCCGTGGACATCTCCCGGGAGCACCTGCTCCGCGCGGCGGCGGACCTGGCTCGCGACTACCCGGAGATCGAGATCCTCCCGGTGTGCGCGGACTTCACGCGACCCATCCGCGTGCCGAGAACCAAGGCCTCCGCCGACCGCACAGCCGTCTACTTCCCTGGCTCGACGATCGGCAACTTCACGCACGACGCCGCACGGGAGCTGCTCGCTGCCGTCCATGGAGAGGTCGGGCCCGGTGGCATCCTTCTGATCGGGGTCGATCTCGTCAAGGAGCCGGCCCTTCTCGAGAGCGCCTACGACGACGCGGCGGGCGTAACCGCGGCCTTCAACAAGAACGTGCTGGTCCGTCTCAACGAGGAGCTGGGCGCGGACTTCGACCTGGATCTCTTCGCGCACCGGGCCGTCTGGGTCCCCGACCCGGGCCGAATCGAGATGCACCTCGTCAGCCTGGCCCGGCAGGGCGTCCGCCTCGGCGACGAGGTCCTCTGCTTCGAGGAGAAGGAGACGATCTGCACCGAGTACTCCCACAAGCACACCCTGGCCGGCTTCTCCTCGATCGCCGACGACGCGGGCTTCGACACCCTGCAGGTGTGGACGGACCCGGAGCGGCTCTTCAGCGTGCAGGCCCTGCAAGCGAAGTGAGAAGCGCGGAACGGGCGGGGCCGTTGAGGCCGTATTTCGCCTACGGCTCGAACCTGGCCCACGCGCGCATGGCCGAGCGCATCCCCTCATCTCGACCCGCCGGGATCGCCCGCCTCGATGGCTATGACGTCGTCTGCAACAAGCTCGGCAGGGACGGCTCAGCGAAGGCCAACCTCGAAGCGAGCGGGGAGGCACTCGTATGGGGCGTGCTCTACGAGCTGGTGGAGGCCGAGCTCCAGATCCTCGATCGCTTCGAAGGCGGCTACGAGCGCATCCAGGTCTCGGTCACCCGTGACGACGGAGCGAGCCTCCTCGCTGTGACCTACCAGAGCCACCGCATCACCGAGAACCGGGTGCCCTTCGATTGGTACCGGGCGCTGATCGTCGAGGGCGCCCGCGCCCACGGCCTCCCCGACAGCTACGTCGGCGCCCTCGAAGCACTGCCCAGCCGTCCGGACCCGAGCCGCCGGCCGCGATAGGATACGGGCTCGCCGAGGAGAGCCCGTGAGCTGGAAGTCGGAAGTCGAGGGGATCGAGGAACGCAAGCGACGCGCCCTGTCGATGGGGGGCGAAGAAGCCGTCGCCGCCCATCACGACAAGGGGCGGCTCACGATTCGCGAGCGGATCGACCGGATGGCCGACCCGGGCAGCTTCCGCGAGCAGGGACCCATCGCCGGCTACGGCGAGACCGACGAGCAGGGACGGCTCACCGACTTCCGGCCGGCGAACTACGTGCTGGGCGTCGCGACCATCGACGGCCGACCGGTCGTGATCGGGGGCGAGGACTTCACCCAACGCGGCGGCTCGCCATCACCGGCGGGGCTTCGCAAGAGCGTCTATTCCGAGACCCTGGCGGTGAAGCCCCGCCTGCCTCTGGTGCGCTTTCTCGAGGGCGGCGGCGGCAGCGTCACCGGAAGTGGCGGCAAGAAGGGCAGCCGTCCGATGGGCGACGCGGTCTTCTCCCCTCCGCGCTTCCGCTCGATCATGGAGGTGATGGCCACGGCACCCGTGGCGTCGGCGGCCCTCGGCGCGGTGGCGGGCTTTCCAGCGGCGCGCCTGGTCGCCTCGCACTTCTCGCTGATGACTCGTCACACCGCCCAGGTGCTGATCGGTGGTCCGGCCCTGGTGCAGAGGGCCCTGGGCGAGGACCTGAGCAAGGACGAGCTGGGTGGGGCCAAGCTACACGCGCGCAGCGGCGTGGTCGACAACGTCGTCGAGGACGAGGACGAGGCGTTCTCGCAGATCGCGCGCTTCCTCTCCTACCTGCCCACCAACGTCTGGGAGCTGCCTCCCACCGCGACCTGCGACGACGTCCCGGGGCGCTGCGAAGAGGGGCTCCTGGACCTGATCCCCCGCGAGCGCCGCCAGGTCTACAAGGCCCGCAAGCTCATCGAGTGGGTCGTGGACCAGGGCTCCTTCTTCGAGATGACCGCCGGCTATGGCCGCTCCCAGATCACGGGGTTGGCGCGGCTGGGCGGCCGCCCGGTCGGGGTGTGGGCCAACGATCCGCGTTTCTACGCCGGTGCGATGACGGCCGACGCGGCCCAGAAGGTCCGCCGCTTCGTGGACCTGTGCGACACCTTCCATCTGCCGATCGTCGCGTTCGTCGACGAGCCCGGCTTCATGATCGGCTCCCAGGCCGAGCGCGCCGGGACCATCCGCTACGGCGCCGCGGCGCTCTTCGCCGTCCAGCAGGCCTCGGTGCCCATGGCTTCGGTGATCGTACGCAAGACCTATGGCGTGGCCGCTGCGGCGCACTTCGGGCCCGAGGGCACGGTCTTCGCCTGGCCCTCGGCCGAAGGGGGCGCGCTGCCCATCGAGGGCGGCGTGGCCGTGGCCTTCCGACGAGAGATCGCCGCGGCGGAAGACCCCGCCGCAAGGCGGGCCGAGCTCGAGGAGCAGTTCGCCGCGCGCCGCGATCCCTACGCCCGGGCCGAGAACTTCGGCGTCCATGACCTCCTCGACCCGCGCGAGACCCGCCCCGCCCTCTGCCAGTGGCTGGAGATGTGCGCGCCCCTGCTCGAAACGCTGCGCGGGCCACGCCAGTACACCATGCGACCCTGATCGCGGCCGCCCTGCAACGCTGGGCCCCCAGTGGGCCCTGCCGTCAGGGTGCGGGCGCCGCCGGCGGTGGCTGCGCCGCCGCGGAAGGTTGCGGGGCTTCGGCGACCGTCTCGGGCGCGGGTGCGACGGCAGCGCCGTCGGTCACGGCACTCGGATCGGCAGGAGTGGCCTCGCCGCCGGCGGCCGGCTCCTCGCGGCTCGCGACCTCTGCGCTGGTCTGCATTTCGGGCAGCAGCTGGCCCACCAGGTCCAGGGCCTCGAAGGGAAGGCCGTTGGCCAGGAGGGTGCGACCGGTCCATTGCAATCGGGTGGCGAGAGAGCCTCGATCGCGCCCGAGGTGGCCCGCGTCCAGCCAGGCCGTCAATCGGTCGTCCCCCTCTCCCAGGATGCGGCGCATCCAGGGCTCGGGGACGCGAATCTCGAGCGTCGCCCGGACGTCGTCGGGGAGGATCTCCGGGGCCCCAGCCGGTGCTCCGACCGGCGGGTCGAAGCTCAGCTGGCCGGAGACGTAGAACGGGCCCTCGGCGAGGTGTCCCTCGAAGGTCCCGATCGTGAGCTCGGGCTGGAAGCCCAGCTCGCCGGACCAGTGGGGGGCGGGCTCCTCGCGGCTGGCCGCGTCGGGGTCCTTCGGCCAGTCGAGATCGAGACGCAGCTCCTCGAGCCCGGTCGCGTTCCAGCGCGCCCGATCGGCCGTCGCAGCGAGATGCAGGCTCTCGCCGTCCTCGCTGGACTTCCAGGCGAGCCCCTCGAGCTCGAAGCCGCTCGTCGGGCTCCCCTCGGTTCCGGCATCCGAGCCGGTCGGGCTCCCCTCGGTTCCGGCATCCGAGCCGGTCGGGCTCCCCTCGGTTCCGGCATCCGAGCCGGTCGGGCTCCCCTCGG
>NYZB01000183.1 GCA_002687015.1 Deltaproteobacteria bacterium | reverse complement strand
GGGCGCTCGGGCTGGCTTGTGCGCTCTCGCTAGGGTCGTTCTCCCTCGCAAGCGCCGCGGGAGCCGAGGGGCTGTATCGGTACGTCGATGCCCGGGGCGTCGTCCACTTCACCAACGTGCCCCGCGACGGCCGCTTCAAGCAGGTGCAACCCTCCCGCGGGATCACGAGGGCGAGCCGCAGCGTCGCCCGTGAGGCCACGAGGAGCGGCGCCCCCTCCAAGGTGCGGACCTACGATCCCGTGATCGCCCACCACTCCCACGCCCAGGGCGTGCCTCCGGCGCTCGTCAAGGCGGTGATCCACGCCGAATCGGCCTTCGACCCGCGAGCCGTCTCGCACAAGGGAGCCATGGGGCTCATGCAGCTGATGCCCGATACGGCCCAGATGCTCGGGGTCGCCCAGCCCTTCCGCGCCGAGGACAACATCGAGGGCGGGATCCGCTACCTGCGCCGACTCCACGATCGCTACGGCAGCTGGACCTACACGCTGGCCGCCTACAACGCAGGACCCACCGCGGTGGATCGCTACCGCGGCGTGCCGCCCTACGATGAGACCCGCAACTACGTCCGGCGGGTCCTTTCCTTCTATCGTCGTTACCATGGCGACTTCACTCGGTGAGCTGCCGGCCGGCGCCACCCAGGTGGAGCCGACGGAACTGGTGCCCGAGCGCGAGCGCTTCTGGAATCTCCCGAACACCATCACGATGGTGCGCCTCGTCGTGATTCCGGTGCTCCTGGCCCTTCCCTGGTTTCCCGATCCGGTGAGCTCGCGCATCGTCGCGTGGCTCTTCATCGTGGCCGCCCTGGGCGACCTGGTGGACGGCTGGGCGGCGCGGCGGGGCCAGCAGGTCACCAAGATCGGCAAGCTGCTCGATCCCCTCGCCGACAAGATCACGATCACGACCGCCTTGATCGTCCTGCTGGTCATGGGCCGGATCCCCGATTTCGGGCTGGTCCTGGTGGTGGTGATCATCGGCCGCGAGCTGGCCGTGACGGGGCTGCGCGGCATTGCCTCGGCCGGAGGGCAGGTGGTGGCCGCGGGCACCGGGGGCAAGATCAAGACGGTGGCCCAGAACGTGGCCGTGGGAGCCCTCCTGTTCCCCCAGGGGACTCTCGGGCTCCCCAATCACGACATCGGCGTGGCACTTCTGGTGCTCGCGACGGCACTCACCCTGTGGTCCGGTTACGTGTACTTTGCGGACTACTTCGGGCACGATCCCGCCCAGACCAGCTGACCCCCCCTTTCATGGGGCCCTCCTCCTCCCCCTGGGCCCCGGAGCCTGGCATGAACCGTCTCCAATCGCTGAGCGCGAACATCGACTCGCGCGAGGCCCGCATCGGCGTGGTGGGTCTCGGCTATGTGGGCCTGCCCCTGGCCCTCGAGTTCGCCAAGGCCGGCTTCCGCGTGACCGGCTTCGACCTCGACGGCGAGAAGGTCCGCGTCCTGAAGGAGGGCGGCTCCTACATCGAGGACGTGCCGGCCGAGGACGTGGCACGCGAGGTCGACGCGGGCAGGCTCACCGCATCGACGGATTTCGCCGCGCTCTCCGCCGCCGACGTGATCAACGTGTGCGTGCCGACGCCCCTCACCAAGACCAAGGACCCCGACGTCTCCCACATCGTTCGCGCGGTCGAGGATATCCGGAAGCGCCTGCGCAGCGGCCAGCTCGTGATCCTGGGCAGCACCACCTACCCGGGAACCACCCACGATCTCTTCGTACCCCTGCTGGAGGAATCCGGCCTCGAGTGTGGCGTCGACTTCGCCGTGGCCTTCGCCCCCGAGCGCATCGACCCCGCCAACACGCAGTTCGAGGTGCGCAGCGTCCCCAAGGTCGTCGGCGGGGAGACCCCCGCCTGCACCGAGCTGGGCGTGAAGATCTACGAGACGATCTTCGACACGGTGGTGCCCGTCTCCTCGACCCAGAGCGCCGAGATGGTGAAGCTGCTCGAGAACACCTTCCGCGCCATCAACATCGGTCTGGCCAACGAGGTGGCGCTGATGTGCGACCGCCTGGGCCTCGACGTCTGGGAGGTGATCGACGCCGCGGCCACCAAGCCCTACGGCTTCATGAAGTTCCTGCCCGGCCCGGGCCTGGGCGGCCACTGCATCCCCGTCGATCCGACCTATCTGGCCTGGAAGATGAAGTCGCTCAACTTCAACGCGCGCTTCATCGAGCTGGCCACCGACATCAACGGCCACATGCCCGAGCACGTGGCCGACACGGTCGCCGACCTGCTGAACGAGGATCGCCTCGCGGTCAACGGCGCGCGCGTCCTGATGCTGGGCGTGGCCTACAAGCCGAACGTTGGCGACATGCGCGAGACCCCGGCCATCGACATCATCCAGCTGCTCGAGACCAAGGGCGCGGTGATCCGCTACCACGACCCCCACGTCCCGGAGTTGGCCCTCGACGACCGGACCCTGAAGAGCCAGGAGCTGACCGACGAAGAGCTCCAGAGCGCCGACCTGGTCGTGATCATCACCGACCACGCCGCGGTCGACTACGCCCGCGTCGTCGCCAAGGCCGGCCGGGTCTACGACACTCGGAACGCCACCCGGGACGTCTCGGAAGGGCTCGAGAAGGTCCGCAAGCTCTAGGCCGGCCGCTCGACAGCCCCGAAATCGCTGGGTAATCTCCCCGGCTCCGAGCGCGAGTAGCTCAGCTGGTAGAGCACCACGTTGCCAACGTGGATGTCGCCGGTTCGAATCCGGTCTCGCGCTCCAGGTTTCTTGAACGCCCCTGGCTGGTTACGCCGGGGGCGTTTTCGTTTCTTGGCCGCAGCCCGTGAGAGGGGCCCGGTGGGCCGTCTCGGGGCGCAGCAGCGCGGGTCAACTCGTTCGGGTGTGAGTGCGCCGCCCAGGGTTCTAGAAGCCAAAGCGCCTCTGAACGTGCCGTCGCCGCCGCGCGACGGCGGCTTCGCGTTCGCTGCGCCCGATGCGTGGCTCTCCGGCCGGGAGCTTCTTTCCGATCTCGTCGAAGCGGACGAGTCGAGCGACCGGGTGCTCCGCCTCGGGAAGCTCGGGAACCGGCATGCCGTCGTAGCGGAGCATGATGACGCCGCGCTCGAACCCCTCGGTGTCCAGCCAGTTGTGGAAGCCCGGGTCGCGAGACGAGATGACGAAGTGGTAGGCGCCGTCGTCGCTGAGACGGGCTTGATCGGTCGTCAGGCTCGACTGTCGGTTCGCGTAGTCCATGGATTCCCACCAGTGATGCCCCAGCTGGATTCCCTGATAGGCCGCCGGACTGGGCCAGGTGCTGACGATGAGCGCCTCGTCGTCGGCGAGCTGGTAGTGGCCCACCACCATGAGGCGGCCGGAGAGGCCTCCCTCCGAGCCGGTATCGCGAGGCGCCATCAGCTGGTTGGCAGGAAGAAGCGCTTCGATCCGGGTTCGACTCATCTCGGGCCAGCGACGGACGCTCAGCGCGAACTGGTCGGTTGCGACCCTGAGTCGTCTGGCCATCTCCTCCCGAGAGAGGGTCGGGTAGGCGGGCCTTCCGGAATCGACCCGATCGATGTGGAGCTGGCCCGGCTCCTCATGCTCCCAATCCGAGTGGATCTGCCGAACCAGCAACCGAACCGGCCCGGGCCGGGAAGGGAGCCAGTTCGTCGCCTTCTCCGGCCCTCCGATCGTCACCTCGAAGGATCCCTGGGTATCGACCTGTAGATCGTCAGTCTCCAAGGTGGCGATGGATGGCGCGAGATCGTCCTCGCCGTAGAGCGTGAAGTCGAGGCGCCGGCTCGAGCCCCGGGTGCCCCAGACCCGGTAGGAGCCCTCTCCCCGAAGCATCGCGATCAGGTACCGCTGGTCCGGGTTGTCCATCCCCGCCTTGGTCCGCGTGTTGATCTCGCGGAAGTAGGGGAAGTCCGGATCCATCATCGCCTTGCCCTCGAGCGCCCCGATCAGGACCCGCACGACGTGGCGGTGGGCCTCGGCCTGCTCCTGCTCGGAGCCGTACCACGCGTGGCCGCGCACGAAGGAGCCCGCGTCGCGGATCGCATCCGCCAGCGCGTCGAGACCCTGCTCGAGGTCCATGTCCTTCGACACGCTCCGGGCCGACTCCGGCTGCATCTCGATCAGGAAGGAGGCCGCCAGGGCCAGCACGATCCCGGCGACGAACCAAAGCGCGTTCTTCACGAGAGCCCTGGTCATTCTCTGGATCTCCTGGGAGTGGGGCAACGCCACGCTCGACCGAAGCCGCGGTGTACGGACCTGCAGGCTTCTCTCGCCTGCACGGCAGCGTTCCGGCATGATACCGGTGCTGGCCAGAGGCCCGGCGCGGGAGTCACCGGAAGGCGGGGCCCAGGATCAATGCCGGAGGAAGGCTGAGCAGCATGCCGAGGACCCAGAATCGCACCTCCGGACGGCACCAGCGGGGCGCAATCAGGATGCGGACGACGGCCCACACTCCGAGCGCGGCGACTGCGGTGAGGGCTGCGCGGCTCACTTCATCCCTGTAGTGAGACAGCTCGAGCACGAGCGGTAGCGTGGCGAACTGGCCGGCGAGGAGCAGGACCGCTCGCGGCAGAGCTTGGAGCAGGTAGGTCGCGGGCTGATCGAGCGGGTCGAGGTACTGCCCCGAGCCGTGCACGCCGTACCCAAGCACGCGATAGGTTGCGAAGTACACCAACGCGATCAGCGCGTAGGGGAGCAGCGGTCGGAAGCGAGCCGCGTTCCACGGTGTTCGCCCCGCTGACTGCCCGCGTGGGTACACGGCGCAATAGGCCTCCGTTGACACGCAGGTTCTGGCCGGTGATCGGCCGGGCGAGGTCGGAGGCCAGGAACACGATCGATCCGGCGCAGTCTTCGGGCGAGGGAATGGCCCCCAGAGGCAGCGATTCGCCGACCTCCGCGAGAACTTCCTCCTGGCTCCGTCCAGAGCTCCGGGCCAGCATCGTCGCGTAGGCGCCGAAGCTGTCGCCATCGACCAATCCCAGGGCCACACCGTTGACGCGGATGCCGTCGGCTCCCAGCTCGACGGCCAGGGAGCGCACCAGGGAGCTGAGTGCCGACTTGGAGGCGGCGTAGGCGCCGAAGGCGGGCGGGGGGCCCAGGGCGGCACCCGAGTTGATCAAGATGATCCGGCCCTCGCCCCGATCCTTCATGTAGGGAACACAGAACTGCGTGAGGTGGAGGGCGCCGAAGAAGTTGCAGTCCATGATCTCGCGCCAGCGATCCGGGTCGGCGGTCGCGGCGGGCGTGAAATCGCCACCGTGGGCCGCATTCTGCACGAGGACGTCGAGGGCACCGAAGTGCTTGACGGTCTCTTCGACGAGGCGCTGGCACTGCGGCCGGTCGGAGATGTCCGTCGGCACCGCGATCACCTCCCCCCCCGCGGCCTCGATCTCGGCGGCGACGGCCGCGAGGCGTTCCTCATTCCGGGCGCCGATGGCGAGCCTTGCGCCTTCGCGGGCGAAAGCCAGCGCGATCGCGCGTCCCATGCCCGGCCCGATTCCCGTCACGATGGCTGTCTTGTCTCTCAGCAGCATCCCGTCTCCTTGTCCCACCGCTCCGGGTTGGTCTTCGCCGGCTCCCGGAGCGGGGCCTCCGAAGCTGGCGATTTCCGGCTTGTCGTGGGGAGGTCATGCTGACTAGAATACAAGTATCAGACCATTGAAATCCATATTCTAGTCGCTGTCTGGATCCACCCGCGGTCTTCCAGGTGGACCGGCCGGGGCTTCCTCACCTGCCGCATCACCAGCTGCCTCGAGGGGGGCGCCCACTCCCTGGGAGAAGACGATGACGTACCGCGTGGTCCAGTGGAGTACCGGGAACGTGGGTGCCTTCGCGCTGCGTGCGATCCTGCAGCACCCGGAGCTCGAGCTCGCCGGCGTGTGGGTGAGCAGCGAGGAGAAGGTCGGCCGCGATGCGGGCGAGCTGTGCGGACTCGGGCCGGTAGGCATCGCCGCCAGCCACGACGCCGAGGCGCTGCTCGCCCTCCGTCCGGACTGCGTGTGCTACACGGCGACCTCCAACAACCGGCCCATCGAGGCCATCGAGGATCTGGGCCGCATCCTCGAGACGGGCGCAAACGTGGTCTCCTGCTCGGTCGCCCCGCTCGTCCATCCAGGCGTCCTGCCCCCACAGATGGTCGAGCCGCTCCAGAAGGCCTGCCTCGAGGCCGGCTCCTCGCTCTACGTTTCGGGGATCGAGCCGGGCTTCGCCAGCGACACGCTGCCGCTGACCCTCTCCGGTCTGTGCGAGCGCTGGGAGTCGATCCGCGTCCAGGAGATCATCAACTACGCCACCTACGACCAGCCCGAGCTGCTCTTCGAGGCCTTCGGCTTCGGCAAGCCGCTCGATCACACGCCGCCGGTGCTGCAGCCGGGCACGCTGAGCTTCGCCTGGGGAGGAGCGCTGCGGCTGATGGCCGATGGGCTCGGCATCGAGCTGGACGAGATCCGCGAGGTGCACGAGCGGGTTCCCTTCGAGAAGCCCTTCACCATCGGCGAACACACCCTCGAGCCCGGCACGAGCGGCGCGCTTCGCTTCGAGGTGCAGGGGATCGTCGGGGGCCAGCCTGCCCTCGTCGTCGAACACGTGACGCGCCTCGACGACGACCTCGCCCCCGATTGGCCCAGCGGCAGGGGTGGCTACCGGGTGACCATCGAGGGCACGCCGCGCATGCAGGTCCAGTTCGAGTTCGAGGACGAGCGGGGGGACCACACCGTGGGCGGCGTGCTGATCACGGCCACCCGCATCGTGAATGCGATTCCCACGGTTTGCGAGGCGCGGGCCGGCCTGCTGTCGATGCTCGATCTTCCCCTCATCACCGGGCGCGGCCTGCACAGGAGCTGAGCTTTCCATGAGCTCCGACGGGAGGGCCGAAGGATGAGCGAGTACCCGGAGCTCGAGAAGCTGCGGGAGATGGCCTTCATCTGCAATCGCTGCGGGGCCTGCCGGGAGAAGTTCTCTGCCGACATGACGGAGAAGCCGGCCTTTCGCGTCTGCCCCATTCGAGAGCACGACGGTGGCTTCGAGCACCAGTGCGCCCGCGGAAGGCTGACGATCGCCCAGGCCCTCCTCGAGGGTGAGATCACCTACTCACCCGAGTTGATCGAGTCGATCTACACCGATCCGGACTGTGGGCTCTGCACCTGGGTGTGCGACAGCCTGCCGCTGCTGGATCCGGTGGCGGTGTGGAGGGCCATGAAGCGGGACATCGCGGCCTCGGACCAGCTGCCGGAGCCCCTTCGCGAGCAGGACCGGCGGATCCAGACGACCCGCAACACCTTTGGCGCGAAGGCCGAGCGGGCGAAGTGGGCGCGCGCTCTCGGGCTCCCGCGAGAGGGTGAGCTCCTCTACTTCGCCGGCTGCTACGCGTCCTACACGCAGACGGAGATCGCCCGGGCCACGGTGGCCATCCTCCGCCACGTCGGGTTCGAACCCGCCTACCTGGGGGAGCTGGAGTGGTGCTGCGGCTACGGAGCGGACATGGTGAGCAGCATGAGTCCCGACCTCGCCACGCGGATCGCGGCGGATCGCATGGACGAGGCGCGGGAGAGTGGGGCCGAGGCGCTCGTCACCGCCTGCCCTCGGTGCGCGCGGGGCCTCTCGAAGGCGGGAGAAGGCATGAAGGTCTACGACCTGGCCGTGGCACTCGCCAGGTCGATGGGATTGTCCTTCTAGCCCGCACGAGGAACGAGATGGCACATCACGAGCTGCACGAGCCTCTCTGCGAGATCGTCGGCCCCGCCTACGTCGCGGACAGCGACTTCGCAGTCTGGGCCTACGCCCGAGATGCCAGTGCGTACCCCGCCCGGCCGCCGGGCATCGTCGTTCGCCCGGATACGACCGAAGAGGTCTCGGCGATCGTCAAGCTGGCCAATGTGCACGAGATCCCGATCGTTCCCCGGGGTGGGGGAACCCAGTATGGGGGCTGGCCGCCCGGCGATCCGGGTCGGAGCATCTGCATCGACATGACGCGGATGCGTCGCCTCCTCGAGGTCAACGAGCTCAACAGCACCGTCACCGTGGAGGCCGGCATCACCGGGGCCGAGCTGGAAGAGCGGCTCCTGCGCCGGGGGCTCTACGCGCACACCACCTTCAGCCCGCCCGACTCCGTGACGGTGGGCGGTGCGCTGTGCGGTGTGTTCGGAGGGGGTGGGGCGAAGTTTGCCACGCTGGCATCGAACTGGCCGACGATCGTCGGCGTGAAGGCCGTGCTGCCGAACGGCGACATCGTGGAGACGGGCTCCAGGACCAACAAGCACGCCAAGATGTTCTTCCGCGCCGCGGTCGGTCCCGACCTGACGGGCCTGTTCATCGGGAGCTACGGGATCTTCGGCATCGTCACCGAGGTCACCCAGGAGCTTAGCGCCTGACGGGCGCTCAAGCCAGCCGAAGCACCTCGCCCACGAGCTTCTCGATTCCGGCGGCCACGTCCTTGATTCCGGGTCCGAGCATGTAGGCGGGGCAGCTCACGACCTTCGCCTTCTCGTCACAGACGAAGCTCTCGACCGGGCAGGCCTTGTGGTGGGCGCCCATCTGCTCGAGGGCGCCGGCCGTGTCGGGGTCGCTGCCGACCGTCAGCTCGACGTCGGGGAAGAGTCGGGCGCCGACCGCCGGCGCGATGCAGATCAGGCCGACGGGCTTTCCGGCCTCGTGCGCCGCTCGCAGCAGCTCTTCGACCCCGGGGTCCACGCTGCAGTCCGCGCCCTCGGTGGCGAAGGAGGAGAGGTTCTTCGCCGCACCATATCCACCAGGCAGGATGACGGCGTCGAAGTCGGCCGCGTCGGCCTCGGCCAGGTCGGAGATCTCACCGCGTGCGATGCGTGAGGATTCCGCGAGGACGTTTCGGCTCTCGCCGGGAACCTCCTCGCCGCTGCGGTGGTCGACGACGTGCATCTGGGGCTTGTCGGGTGCGAAGCACTGAACCTCGGCGCCAGCCCGATCCAGCGCCAGCAAGGTGATCACGCTCTCGTGGATCTCTGCGCCATCCAGATAGCCACAGCCCGACAGCAGAACGGCGACTCTTGCGCGACCTCCATCACCCGTCATGCTCCACCTCCTCGTCCATCACGTCGTTGGAGTCACGAGTGTAGCGCGCGGGTTGCGGCCGTGGCCTGAAATGGCGGCACGGGAGGCGACATGGAACTCGACGAGACACACCAGGCCATGGAGGACGTGGTCCAGGCCTTCTGCCAACGCGAGATCGAGCCTCGCATCGACGATCTCGAGTCGGGCCGGGTCTCGCCCTTCGAGATCATGCGGAGCATGTCGGATGCCCTCGACATGGGCGGTCTGATCACATCGGGCGCGATCGCCGATCCGGTGGTGCCCGCGATCCTGGCCAAGCAGCTCGCCCGGGTGAGTCCGGGGCTGTGCCTCTCGGTCATCTCCAATCTCGGGTGCGGGGCGACGATCGCGACCCGGGGAAGTGCCGACCTGGTTGCGCGCTGTGGGCTGCCCGTGCTCTCGCTCAAGAAGGTGGGCTGCTGGGCGCTGACCGAGCCCGAATCCGGTTCCGACGCGTTTGCGCTCAAGACCACCGCTCGCATCGAGGGTGATGAGGTCGTGCTGAACGGCAGCAAGGCCTTCTCCTCGAATGCACCCGAGGCGGAGGTGCTGCTGATCTACGCGCGGCTCGCCGGCGGCGAGGCGGGCGACAAGCGCCGGATCTTCCCTGTCGTGGTGGAGCGCGGCACGCCCGGTCTCGAGACCGGGCCGCCGCTCGAGAAGTTCGGAATGCACGCTTCGCCGACCGGGGACATCTTCCTGGACGACGTGCGGGTTCCGCGAGAGAACCTGCTGGGGGATCCGGATCGACCCGCGCGGGGGACGGCGGAGCAGACCCTCGCGAGCGAGCGAATCGTGATCGTGGCCATGTGCCTCGGTGTGATCGAGCGATGCCTGGACGAGGCGATCGTCCATGCCAGGGAGCGCGTGCAGTTCGGCAAGCCGATTGCGGCCTTCCAGCTCACCCAACAGAAGCTCGCTCGCATCTACGTCGCCCAGGAGAACGTTCGCAACTCGATGTTCGCGTTGATCCACGCGCAGGAGACCCGCACGGTGAGTGAGCGGCAGGTCAGTGCGGCCAAGTGGTATGCGACCGAGGCCGCCGCCAGCGCCGCTCTCGATGCCATGCAGATCATGGGCGGCGCCGGGTATCTGCGCGAGCACGCCCCCGAGAGGATGTTTCGCGATATCAAGCTCTGGACCGTGGGGGGAGGGACCAACGAGATCCAGCAGCTGACCATCGCGAAGGACCTGCTGCGCCAGCACGGCTTCGAGATCGACCTCGCCGGGGGCTTTCGGGTCGAGGGCGAGGGCGCCTAGCAGCGCACCCGGCGCAAGACTCCTTCGGGCGCCAGCCGCCAGGGCCCCCTGGCCCGATTCCTGGTTGCTTTGCTCGGCCTTTAGTGATACCTAAAGGATGTGGCGACGCTTGCCGCACACCTCGAGAACGGTCAGCGAAACCGGGAGCGGATCCTGGATGCCGCCTCGACGCTCATGAGCGAGCGGGGCTTCGCCGGCGCGACGATCGCGGCGATCTGCAAGCAGGCCGAGGTCATGCCGCCGACCCTCTACTGGCATTTCGGCGACAAGGAGGGTCTGGTCGCGGCGGTCATGGAGCGCGCGGCCGAGCGTTGGTTCGAAGAGTTCATCCCGGGCGAAGACATCCGCGAGGCCGCACAAACGGGCGCCCTCAGCGTCTTGTTCCACGAACGGCCCGAGTTCCTGCGGCTGCTCCTGTTGCTCGCGCTCGAGCGACGCGACCCGGCGGACGAGGTGCGCAGCGCCGTCGAACGCATCCGGCAGCGCGCGAAGCAGGCCTGGAGTGCAGCCCTCGAGCAGCTGCTGATCGAGATCGAGAGCCCCGAAGAGCGCAACGGGGCCGCGGGGCTCCTCTCCGAGCTCCTCATCGCCCAGGTCGACGGGGTCTTCATTGCGTCGCAGCTCCATCCGCAGACGACCCACGTCGAAGCCCTGATCGAGCTGATGGGGGTTGCCATCCGGGCGGCTGCCCGGCAGCTCGTCGACCAGGCCCATGCCACGCAGCGGGGCAGCCCGCCTCCCGGGCGCAAGCGCCACGGGGTCCCGCGGCGGCGCAGCTGAAGGAGTCTCGATGCCCCCCCACACAGTCGAGGTCGAAGGCGTCGAGCTGTCTACCGACCACTGGATCGGGGGGGAACGCGTCGCTTCGGCAGAGCGCTTCGCCGTGCGCTCTCCCATCGATGGGACCCATCTGGCCGAGGTGTCGGCAGGCGGCGCCGGAGAGGTGGACGCGGCCGTCGCCGCGGCCCGAAGCGCCTTTCCGGCCTGGGCCGGGCTCGGACCCGAGGGGCGTGCGCCCATCCTGCGACGCTTCGCAGAGGCCATCCGCGATCGGGCGGACGAGATCGCCCCCGTGGAGACGGCCGACGTCGGCTCGCTCCTCGTCGGCAACCGCATGGCCGTCGTGCCACGCGCGGCGCACAACATCGCGTTCTTCGCGGAGCGAGCCCTGGAGCTCGGCGAGGTCATCGATTCGGAGCAGGCGCTGAACGAGGTGCGCTACGACCCGAGCGGCGTGGCAGCGCTCATCACGCCCTGGAACGCGCCCTTCATGCTGACCACGTGGAAGCTCGGCCCCGCGCTCGCCGCGGGTTCGAGCGTCGTGCTCAAGCCGCCCGAATGGGCGCCGCTCTCCTGCTCGCTTCTCGCCGACATCGCGGCCGGGGCCGGGCTGCCCCCGGGTGTGCTGAACCTGGTGCAGGGCATCGGCGAGGACGCGGGTGCCGCGCTCGCCCGACACCCCGACGTGGCGCGGATCAGCTTCACCGGCTCGACCGACACGGCGCGATCGGTGGGCAGGTCGGCCGCCCTGAACCTCTGCCCCGTCAGCTTCGAGCTCGGCGGGAAGTCGCCGCTCCTGGTCTTCGCGGATGCGGACCTCGATGCAGCGGCGCAGACCGTGGCCGCACAGTACATGAACGCGGGCCAGGTCTGCCTAGCGGGGACGCGCATCCTGGTGGAGGCGGAGATCGCGGAAGCGCTGCGCCAGAAGCTCGCCGCCGCGGTGGCCGCCCTGCGGGTCGGCGACCCCCGGGAGCCCGGAACCCGCATGGGGCCCCTCATCCACCCGGAGCATTTCGCGCGGGTCTCGGGCTTCGTCGAGCGGGCTCGTGCGGCCGGAGCGCGGGCGGCCTGGGGTGGCGGACGCCACGAGGCAGGGGAGCTCTACTTCGAGCCCACGCTGCTCGACGGCGTCGAGCGCGACTCCGAGCTCTTTCGCAAGGAGGTCTTCGGCCCGGTGCTGAGCTGGCACACCTTCTCGGACGAAGACGAGGCGGTCGAGCTCGCCAACGACCAGGAGTACGGTCTCGCCGCGACGCTCTTCAGCAAGAGCGAGGAGCGAGCGCGCCGCGTCGCCGACCGCGTCGTCGCGGGGACGGTGTGGGTGAACTGCTACTTCATCCGCGAGCTCGCCGCTCCCTTCGGCGGATCCCGGAACTCGGGGATCGGAAGGGAAGGGGGCAGCTGGAGCTTCGACTTCTTCTGCGACCTGAAGAACGTCGCCGTCCGCAAGGGCTCATTCGACTGAGGAGACAGAGCATGGGACAAATCGTGGCCGCCGCGGTGGTCAGTCACCAACCCGGGATCATGGCGCCCGAGGCCGCTCGCAAGGCGATGTCGAACGGCGTCGACACGACCCTGGTCCCAGGCTTCGCCGACCTTCGTGAAGGGCTGGATGCCGCCCGCCCCGACACGCTGGTCATCTTCGACACCCATTGGTTCACGACGCTCGAGCACGTCGTCGCAGGGGCGGAGCGCTACCGCGGCACCTACACCTCCGACGAGCTCCCCCGGATCCTCGCCGACGTCGAGTACGACTTCCCCGGAGCGCCCGAGCTGGGCGCCCTGGCCGCCGAGGTCGCGTCCGAACGGGGGGTGCGGCTGCTCAACGCCGAGAACCCGCACATCGCCATGCAGTACCCCCCGCTCAACCTGCTGCACTTCCTGCACCGGGGTGAGGGTGTGCTGCGGGTCGGGACCTGCCAGCAGGCGGAGCGGCACAACTTCCTCGAGCTGGGCGAGGTCCTGGCCGAAGCGACGGCCCGCAGCAGCTCTCGTGTGGCGCTGCTCGGGGCGGGGGGCATGAGCCATCGCTTCCCCGTGATGGACGAGAGCGCCAAGCACATGGCCTTCGGGGCGGAGCAGGTGATCTCGGAGGAAGCCCGCGCCATCGACGAGCGGATCCTGGATCTCTGGAGTCGCGGCGACCACGCTGCCGTCATCGACCTGTACCCCGAATACAGCGCCTTCAAGCCGGAAGGCTTCTTCGGGCACTACCTGGCGATCGCCGGAGCGCTGGGCGGCCGCGGCTTCGATGCCAAGGGCCGGCGCATGTCGGAGTACGAGAACGCACTGGGAACCGGACAGGTCCACGTCTGGTTCGATCTTCCGGCCTAGGAGGAGCGGCGGATGGCGGAGCCGAAGAGCGGGAGTGCGCTCCAGGGCGAGCGCGAGGAGTGGCGTCGGATCCTCCACGACGGTGCGGTCCAGTGGGTGAGACCGGACGCAGAGGAGCTGGTCCTGGGCGACGGCCGCAGGATCGCCGAGGCCGAGGCCCACTACCTCGCTCCGTGCGTCCCCACCAAGATCCTCTGCGTGCACCTCAACTACGAGTCGCGGGTGGTCGAGTTCGGCGGAGGGCCGCTCGACACGCCCACCTACTTCCAGAAGCCCACGACGGCCATGAACGCCCACCGCGGCCAGCTGCACCGTCCGGCGGACTGCCAGTACCTGAACTACGAGGGCGAGGTCGCGGCGATCGTCGGCAAGCCCATGCGCAACGTGGCCCCCGACGATACGTGGGCGCACCTCGCGGGCTTCGCGCCCGCCAACGACGTCGGTTGTCACGACTACCGCGACACCGACCGCGGGGGCATGACGCGGGTCAAGGGCATGGACGGCTTCTGCCCGGTGGGGCCCGGTGTGGTGCGAGGCGTCGACGTGCGCGAGTCGACGCTGCGCACCTGGCTGAATGGCCGGGTGGTGCAGGAGGGCAAGGTCTCGGAGATGGCCTTCGGCATCGACTACCTGCTCGCGGATCTGTGTCGCCACATCACGCTGCTGCCCGGCGACGTGATCCTGACCGGAACGCCGGCCTTCTCCAGGCCCATGCAGATCGGTGACGTGGTCGAGGTCGAGGTGAGCGGCCTGGGCAGGATCCGCAACACCGTGGCCGAGATTCCTGCGCCGGCCCACGGGGTGGGGCACCAGCCCACGGACACGCCCGCGGTGCGGGGTGTGGCGCTCGGCTCGGATGCTGGCGCGGCGCCCGGACGCAAGCCATAGGAGAGCCAGAGATGGGTGCCCGAACCGGCAGGGAATTCCTCGAGGGCCTGAAGGACGACCGCGTGCTGTGGCTGCGGAACGAGCGCGTCGACGACGTGACACAGCACCCGGAGCTGGTCGGAGCCGCGGGAGCCGTGGCGGCCCTCTTCGACCTCCAGCACGAGCACGCCGATCTCTGCCTCGAGCCCGATTCGGAGACGGGCGAGCTGGTCAACGTGAGCCACATGATTCCCCGCTCGAAGGAGGACCTCCAGCGGCGGCGGCGATGCCTCGAGACCTTCGCCGAGGCCTCGGTCGGCCTGATGGGGCGCAGCCCCGACTACATCAACGTCACCTTCGCGGGCTTCGCCGGGGGTCGCGAGCGCTGGGCTGCAGGTGGGAACGACGAGGGCGCCGAGAACGTGATCCGCTACCAGCGCGAGATCGCCCGCCGGGACCTCTCCCTCACGCACACGATCGTGCATCCGACCATCGACAAGGTGCGCGATCGCGACTTCGCCGCTCCGGGGGACCCGGTGCCCCTCCACAAGGTTGGCGAGACCGAGCACGGCATCGTCGTGCGCGGAGCCCGCATCCTGGCAACCCTGGCGCCCTTCGCCGATGAGCTGGCCGTCTACCCGAGCCACCCGGCCCCCGAGGGCGCCGAGGCCTATGCGCTCGCATTCTCGATTCCGATGAACACGCCCGGCCTGGTCTTCCTGTGCCGCGACAGCGCATCGGCCGTCCATGCGGAGCGCTTCGACCGGCCCCTGTCCAGCCGCTTCGACGAGCAGGACGCCTTCGCGATCTTCGACGACGTGGAGGTTCCGCGCGAGCGGGTCTTCGCCGACGGCAATCTCGAGGTCTACAACTCGGTGCTCTTCGGAACCTGGGCGCCCAACGTCATGCAGCAGACCATGATTCGAGCGCAGACCAAGCTCGAGTTCGCCTGGGGGCTGGCGGCGCGCATGGCCGAGATCGTCAACGACACGGGACCGCCGACCCAGATGCTGCTGGGCGAGATCCGCTGCTACTCCGAGCTCGTGTACAGCGCCCTCCGGCTGGCCGAGGCCGAGGCCTTCGACTACGGCGAGGGGGCCTGGTTCCCGGACGGGCGTCCCTTCGTCCCCCTGCGAGCCCTCGTGCCACAGTGGTTCCCGCGCGTGAACGAGATCTTCCATCTCATCGGCAGCCACAACCTGCTGGCCGCGCCGTCCCGGGCCCAGCTGGACGACCCCACGATGCGGCCGCTGCTCGACCGCTACCTGCACGGCGCCCATGAGGTCGACGCCGAGGAGAGGGCCGCCGTGTTCCGCCTGGCCTGGGACTTCGTCGGCTCCGAGCTGGGGAGCCGCAACGAGCTCTACGAGCGCTACTACTTCGGCTCGGGCGCGCGCCACATCGGATTGGCCCACCTGGCAGGAGACCGCGCCCGCGCCGACACCCTGGTCGATCGCATGCTCGGCCGGCCCGGCTGAGCGGTCGATCGGCGCTACGTGGCCTCGGCCGAGTCGTACCACCCTTCCAGGTACTTCTCGTCCTCACCCTGCCAGGGGTGGAAGCCCGGCCTGAAGTAGCGGGCGATCATGCGCAGCTGGGGCCCCATCATTTCCCGGTTCAGCTCTCGTGCGCGCTCGCGAATCTCGGGAGTGATCTCCGTGGGATCGTTCTTCAGCATGCGGCGGGCGATCTTGTCGAAGGGGCGCGCGAGCAGCAGCAGGGCCGCGATCGCCGAGAAGATCCGCAGCAGGTAGCCGCCGCCGACGGAGCGGAAGAGGTCGAAAGCGACGGCCTTGTGCTCGAGCTCCTCGACGGCATGCCAGCGCCAGAAACGCAGGGCCTCGAGGTGCATGAGGGCGGCGATCTCCGGCTTCGCGAAGAGCATGTGCGCGCCGGTCGCCGTCAGGTGCTCGAGGAAGACCGTCATTCCGAGCTGCACCTTCTTCGGCAGCCAGCTTCCCAGCCACGTGATGTAGGCATCCGCATAGGCGACCTCTCGCTCGACGTCGACACCGAAGCGAGCGAAGGAGCGATTGAACTCATTGTGGGCCCGCGTGTGCAAGCCCTCTTGCTGGATGAAGGCCCGGATCAGTGCCTGCTCCTCCGGATCGCCGACGCGGTCCTCGTAGGCCCGAACCGAGCGGATGAAGAAGCGCTCGCCGGGCGGAATCAGGATGGAGAAGGCGTTCTCCACGTGGGTGATGATCGGGTTGCCGGCGAACCAGTACTGGGGCACCTGCTCGAGCTCGCGGAACTCGAACTGCCGCGGTTGGATGCTCACGCCTTCGGGCAGGCGGGACGAATGCGCGGCGGGGAAGGGCTCTCGCATGACCACGGGGTTCTCCTGGGGCGCGCCGGCGCCATCGCGCGATCGAGGCGGCGCGACCGGAATCGATGAGGCGGCCCGAAGGACCACTCCGCCCCGAGCGACATGGCAGCTCGAAGCTAGCGTGGACGAAGCCGACCTGCCGGTCGCAGGCCTCCGTTCCGCGCGTCGGGCCCGAGGCGGGGGGAGAGGGCTCGGCGGGAGGGGTCCCGGTCGGGAGGCCGGAGCCGGGGGCCAGGGGGCACCCGGTGCCTGGCGGGCTAGAGTCGTCCTTCCCCTTGGCGCTTCGAACGATCCCACACAAGGAGAGTGGGGCTCCGGCTCGATGACGATCGATCGGGTAGAGGCAGACCTCCTCATCGTGGGCAGCGGTTTCGCCGGCCTCTGGGCGGCCATCCGCGCGCGCGAGGAGGGCGTCGAACGCGTCGTCCTCGTCGACAAGGCGTCGATTGCCATGTCGAGTCAGTCGCGGCTGTGCGCAGGCGCCACGATCTACTGCCTGCCCGAGGACGACGCCGAGGTCTGGCTGCGCGACATGGTGGAGGCCAATGGCTTCCTCTCACGCCAGCCCTTGCTGGAGGAGATCCTCGAGTCCTCGGGTGACCGTCTGCGAAAGCTCGAAGAGTGGGGTGTCCGCTATCCCCAGGATCCGGCGGGTGGCTACCTGAGGATTCCGTCTCGCGGCTTCCGCCACGTGAAGATGATGGTGATGCCCCGCTTCCGAGAGCGGGTGGGTGGCTCGGCGGTGGCCGATGCCCTGCGACGCCGCGCGATTCGCGGGGGCATCGGTCGTCATCCCCGGATGGTGGTCACCGACCTGCTGCAGCGCGACGGTCGCGTGGCCGGAGCGCTGGCCCTGGATCGCGACACGGCAGAGCCCAGGCTCTTCGCTGCGCGCGCCGTCCTGCTGGCCACTGCCGACTGCAGCTTTCGCGGCAACTACGTCTGCACGGACAGCACGACCGGTGACGGTTTCCGGCTGGCCTTCGATCAGGGTGTGCGCCTCTCGAACATGGAGTTCCTCTGCACGAACACGGGATCGCCCCGCTTCGGATTCGAGGGCACCGGCGTGGCGCTCAAGTGGGGTGGGCGCCTGCTCAACGCCCGGCACGAGAGCTTCATGGAGAACTACCACCCCGATGCGAACGCCGCCGAGATCCACGAGCTGGTGCAGGCCATGGTGCGCGAGACGCGGGCCGGCCATGGGCCTCCCTTCTACGCGGAAATGGGAGAGGCCTGGCAGAAGAGGATCCGTCCCGCGCTCGCCGGGATCGGTGGCTTCATGCCGATCAACCTGGCCAAGCTGGAGGCCGAGGGTGTGGACCTGGCGCGGCCCCAGGAGTGGGTCCCCGCCGTTCAGTCCTTGCGGGGTGGCGTGCGCGTCGGGACCGATGGTCAGTCCGACCTGCCCGGTCTCTTCGCCGCCGGGATGGCCGAGGCCCTGGATCCCGGGCTCTTCAACGGCTGGTCGACGATGCGCGCCATGGGCTCCGGTGAGCGCAGCGGGCGGGGGGCGGCGGCCTATCTCCGAGAGGCGGGTCCCGCGCGACCTCGAGACGACGAGGTCGCCGGACTCGCGGAGCGGGCGACCGCTGCGCTTCGACCCGATGGCGCCGGCGGGCTTCGCTCCGACGAGGTGATCGAACGCATGCATCGCACGATGTTCCGTCCCGACGTCAGCATCCTGAAGTCCACAAAGGCCCTCGAGCAGGGCCTCGCGGAGATCGAGGGAATCCGCGTCGAAGCCGCTCACGGGCTCGCGGCGGAAGATGCGCACGGGCTCGCCAAGATCCACGAGACGCGCAGCATGCTGCTGTCTGCCGAGATGTGCCTGCGGGCTTCATTGGCCCGCTGCGAGTCGCGGGGGTCTCACTTCCGCGACGAGTATCCGGAGACCGACAACGAGGGCTGGCTGGCCTGGGTGAATCTCTGGCGCTCCTCCGAGGGCGGGATGGAGGTCGAGAGGGAGGAGGTCCCCCTCGAGAGCTATCCGATCCAGCCGCAGCCCGAGGGCTCGCACGCGTGATCGACCGCCTCGACGAGGACCTCTGTACCGGTTGCAACATCTGTTACAACGTCTGCCCATGCGACGTCTTTCGCCGGGTTCCGGCGCAGCGCCTGGTGGAGATCGCCTACCGCGACGACTGTCAGACCTGCTTCGCCTGTGAGCTGGATTGCCCGGAGGACGCGATCTCGGTGGGACCGCTTCGAAAACCCCGGGTCCAGGCCTGGGGTGCGTGAAGGGCGCCCGGCCTAGCCCTCCGCCCGGGTGCTCTCCAGGAACTCGCGGGCCTCCCGCCGCCGCCGAAACACCCTCAGGCGGTCCTCCGCCGCGGCTTCCATGGGCAGGGTGTTCTCGAGCATTCTCGCCATGCCGAAGAGCGCGTCGGCGCGTGCCACGATCGCCATGCTCGCCCGGGCGAGGCTCCAGCAGCGGGCCCCGGCGACCTCCCGGACGAGTCCGGAGGAGATCGGCGAGTGGTCGTCGACCTCTCCCAGGTCGACCAGGGCCGGGATGCGAAGCCGATCGGGCTGGCGGGAGAACTCCTCGACCAGCTCCCGGATGTCCTCGGCCGAGAGTGTTCCCCAGGCCCTCGCGACGACCTGGTCGAGCCGATCTTCTATCGAATAAGGCAAATCACCTATCCCTTGGTAAGTGAATACCCTATCCGAGCAAGAGGCGAAGGCCAAGCCAGCCGGCTTCTCGTTGATGGAATTTCCACCCAGTTGCGCGCGCGTGTTCTCCGCGGCGATCCAGTCTAGTCGAGCGTCACGAAGAGCGATCTCCGCGGCCGCCCGTCCACCGAACGGCTCCGGTGGCCGCGACCGGTCAGGTCCTCGGCCAGGAGGATCTCCCCCGGACCGAGGACACGCCTCGTGCCGTCGCCGGTCTCGATCTCCACCGCCGCATCGAGGTTGACCACGTACTGACGCCGCGGGGCGTTGTGGAATCCCAGGTCGTAGTCCCCATCCGTTTCGCGGAACACGATGCCAGTGGCCTCCTGGAGGGCGGAGATGGCGCCGAGGGGTCCCCGTTCTCGCAGCGGCATCTCCTGGTCCTCGAAGTGGGACTCTCCGTCGTCGCCGGTGTAGATGCGGGTGATCTTCATGGGCACGAGGGTAACGGCCGATAGCAGGGGCTCGCGGGAGGCCCCTTGACCGACCACTGGCAGCGATTGGACGAGCGGGCCCGGGCCCTCGCCGAGGAGCTCGAGCTCGCGGCCCTGCAGCCTCCCCGTGAGGCGACGACGGCGGCCCGGCGCGCCTTCGAGAGCGCGCGCCAGGGCATCCTCCGCAAGGGACGCGAGATCCTTCAGGACCACTGGGACGTGGGCCTGTTCGACGTGGGCTTCGGCTCGGTCAAGGCCTTCGGCGTCTACCCGGCCCTCTTCTTCGCGGGTTGGACCTGGCTGATCCCCCTGCTCGAGGTGGCGGTCCTCAACACCCAGGTCTGGACGGCCGGCTATCTGCTGCTGCGACGCGAGTGGCTGTCGATCCGCTGCCGGCGGCGCACGGGCCGCCCGCTGAAGGAGCTCCTGGCCTACCGGGCGCGGGTCTTCGGCCTGCGGCCCGAGGACGCCACGGGCCTCCACCGCTTCGAGGCCGACGGCCGGGAATGGACCTTGCGCATCCGACGCAGCGCCGCGCGCCACGCGTGGCGCTGCTGGCGGCACGGTTCTCCCGAGCCGAATACGCTGCTGCAACGCGAGCTGCGCGGTCTCGTAGCCGACCCGGTGTTCCGCTTCCTCGCGAACCCGTACCGCAACAATGCACCTCTCTACGAGCGCATCCTCCTGGCACGCATCCTGGCGCACCGCCAGGAACGAGCCCGCTTGCTCGCGCGCCTGGTCCCCGAGTGCGAGCGGCGGGGGGTTGCCGCCGTTCTCATCGAGGTTCTCGGAGAGCAGGGCACCGATCTGGCCGTTGCCCGGGTGGTGGCGGCGGGCGACCGCCTGGTCGCCGCCCTGCGCGAAGGGCTCGGAACCGGCTTCTCGGCCACCTCCCTGTCCCTCCGCTGGATCCACTGGTCCTACCAGCGCAAGATCTACGGCCTGCTCGCCCGGCAAGAGCGGTGGGCCGAGCAGGTCCTGGCCGATTGGATCTCGGGAGCGCGTCGTGAGACGGTCGCGCTTCGCGAGCACGCCGCGGTACGGCTCGAGGCCTCGGCCTGGACGCGCGCCATGGAGGCCTACGGTGAGAGGGCGGGAAGGGTCGACGGGCCGCTGGCGGCGCGCGCCGCGATCGCCCGCGGCATCGCGGAGGCCCAGGGGCGAGGGCTCCCGGTGCGCCTGGCGCGGTGCGCGCGGGCCGTGAGTCCGACCCACTGGCGCCTCCTGAGCCGCCCGGTCGAGCCGGTCGCGCCGCCGGACTGGAGTGCGCTGGCCGCCCGGGAAGAGGAGCTCGAAGCGCAGTGGAGTGCGCTCCTGGCCGCGCGTCAGGGCTACAGGGGTGTGCGCCGGCGCCTCGCCAAGAGATCTGGAAGAGCCCCGAGCGACGACGAGCTGCGAGCTGGCGACGAGGCCCAGCGGGAGTTCCAGGAGGGTCTGGACCAGCACCTTCGCGCGCTCCACCTGGCCCATGTGCAGCAGGTGCGCGCGGATCTCGGTCGCGCCATCCACCAGGTCTGGTCGTTCTATGGGCCGCGCCGGAGCCGCACGCTGCGCCGCGGGCACCAGGCCGTCGAGCGGCTCGGAGAGCGCTACCTCGAGCTCGAGGGGCTCTACGGCAGCCCCCGGGACCACCAGCGCATCGCCTGCTTCCAGCGCTTTCACGCGAAGGCCGTCATCCACTGCGCCGCCCTGCGAGCCCTCGATCCCACGGCGCCGCCCGTGCCGGTCCGCGGGGTCGCCGACCGGGTGGCGGGGCTCGGCCGCTGGCTGCGCAGGCTGCCAGGCCGCTGCGCGTGGCTCGCTCGCCTGGTGGCCGAGTGCGCGGGTCTGCTCGGCGCGGTCCTCGCCCGAGGGGCATCGGCCGACGGCACGCCCTTCACGCGGCGTGTGGATGGTGTGTTCGGCGCCTGGGGCCGGCTCCAGGACTGGGAGATCGAGGTGCGCGGCGCCGAGCACCTGCACCCGCCGGTGGGAGAGGGCGGTGTCCACGTGCTCACGCCGGCCCATCGCCACGGCGTCACCGACAACGCGACCTTCGCGGCGCTCGGCTGCTCGGACTACCTGGTCTTCAACGCCGTCGATCAGCTCCCGCTCCTTCCGGCCTGGCTCAAGGAGCGGATTGCGGCGACGCCGGGCCTGATCCCGGTCGGGGGAGGGCGCGGCTCTGCCGTGGAGGCGGCGCTTGGCGCGCTGGGCGAAGGTCGCTCCCGCAACCTGTTGATCTACCCCGAAGGCAGCGTCTCCGAGGGTCTGCGCGCCACGCGCCCACCGCGGCCTGGCTTCGGAAGCGGCCTGGTCCAGCGGCTGCGCGAGGCCGGTCATCGCGTTCGGATCACGCCGGTCACCTACCTCGACAATGCGCGCTTCCTGGATCTGCCCGCCCGGGGCCGCGGCCCCGGCGACACGCGTCGGAGGGTCGTCGTCTCGCCGCCTCTCCTCCCGGAGGCCGTCGACCGGGTCGCCCTGGCCTGCGGCGGCGAGGCCCTCGGCCGGCTGGTCCGGAATGCCTGGCTCGAGAACCTGGTCAGCGATGATGACCTGTGGCTCGGGACCGAGCGCGTAGCCAGCATCCAACGGAGGCTCGATGCCGAGCTGGAAGGTGCCCGCTACTGGGGTTCCCTCGAGGCCGCGGCCGTCGACGACCTCCTCGAGCCGACCCTCGGCACGGGGCCGATCCGTGGGTGCGAGGAGCCCTTCCATGGAAAGCGCGTTCGCGTCTTCCGTCTTCCCGACGACGCTGTCGATCCCCACGGCGCGGTGCCCCTCGAGAGCCTCCGCCGGCCCGGCTCCCGGGAGCTGGTGCTCGGGATACGCGATCCGGCGCACATCTACCTGAACGTGGGCTCCCGGCGCTTCGACGGCGACGTGTTCCGCCCCCTCCGGGTCCGCCGCAAGGAGAGCCTCTACCGCGGGATCGCGATCCGTTTCGTGGGCCTGCCGGCGCGGGCCGTCCACGCGATCGAGGCGGAGCTCGAACGCCTGGCGGGCCGCGAGCGCCGCACGCTCACCTGCTCCCACTCGGCGTGCAAGCTGATCGCCCGCGCCGCCAACTTGCGCATCGGTGATCGCGGCGAGTGGCGGCCGGTCCTTCCGAGCCACGTCTTCCCGACGCGCACGATGCGCAAGTTGATCGAGCAGGGTGTCCTCGACCACGGCGGGCGGCGCGTCGAGGTGCAGGTCTACAAGACGGACGACCGCCCTCTCGAGGAGATCCTGGCGCAGATGCGCATGGGGGAACGGAAGATCGTGCGCGACCACGTCGACCTCCTGTGGGGAGCGTTGACCGGCAAGTCCCGGGGCAGCGGCTGACCTGCGGGTCGGCCCACCGGAGAAGATCCGCACCTCTGTGGCACCGGTCCGGATACAATGGGTGGATGTCCCCCCGAGCTCTCACCCCCCTGCGCGGCGTCCTGCTGCTGGCGCTCCTGGCGTCTCCGGCTGGGGCAAACAACGGCGGGATCTTCGGGTACAGCGGCGACCCGGCCACGAACGGCGGCGGGACCTGCTCCGGGTGTCATACGGGCGGGGTCGCGCCGTTCGTGACCCTCTCGGGCCCGACCACCGTGCTCGGCGACGAGACGAACACCTACACCGTGACGATCGCCGGCGGCCAGGCCCAGGCCTGCGGCTTCGACGTCTCGGCCAGCGATGGGGAGCTGATCGCGAGCGAGGCGGGCACGCGGCTCTTCGTGGGCGAGGTGACCCACAACGCTCCGCGCCTCGCCGACGGCTCCGGCGTGTGCACTTTCACCTTCGACTGGACCTCGCCCGTCGCGGCCGGAACCCCGACCCTCTACGTCTCCGGCAACTCGGTGGACCTGGGCCAGACCGTGGCGGGCGACGCCTCGGCGAGCGACGCCCTCACGATCACCGTCAACGGCGCCCTGCCCGGCATGCTACCCCCCGTTGCCGATGCGAACGGTCCTCACGGCGTCGTCCTGGGCGGTGGCATCGCCTTCGATGGAAGCGGCTCCTTCGATCCGGACGGCACGGTCGTACAGTGGGACTGGGACTTCGGGGACGGCAACGTCGGCAGCGGCGTCACGCCCGTTCACAGCTACGCGGCCGAGGGCAGCTACACCGTGACCCTCACGGTGACCGACGACGAGGCGCGTACGGACAGCGACACCACCACG
The DNA here is from genome assembly GCA_002687015.1 of Deltaproteobacteria bacterium. Lineage (GTDB taxonomy): Bacteria > Myxococcota_A > UBA9160 > UBA9160 > UBA6930. The sequence continues at coordinate 24,918 of NYZB01000183.1, read as the reverse complement.
GCCACCGTCGTCGCCCAGCCCGGCGCGATCAAGGCCGTGCGCGTGATCCAGGACCCCGCGTTGGTGAAGCCGACCTGGATCACCGCGCCCGCGGGTGACCCGCGGCTCTTCATCGTGCTCCAGGGCAGCCCCTCCGATCCCAACGGACGCATCCTCCTCTTGAAGGATGGAGCCCTCGAGCCGACGCCCTTCCTGCAGATCCCGGTCGGTGTGCAGAACGACCTGGGTGGCGACTACGGCATGCGGGGTCTGGCCTTCGCGCCCGACTACGCGAGCTCCGGGCTCTTCTACGTGCTCTACTCCCGCCCCGGCGACCTGGCGACCACCGTCTCGCGCTTCCGGGTCGACCCCGCGAACCCCGACCTGGCCGACGTGGCGTCCGAGGAGCCGCTCCTGGCGGTCGTGCCGCCCGCGGTCTTCAGCTTCCACCTGGGCTCCCACCTGGAGTTCGCACCCAATGGCCTGCTCTACATCGGGCTCGGCGAGACCGGGCTCGACCCCCAGTTCGCCCAGGACGACAGCACCCTGTGGGGGAAGATGCTGCGCATCGACGTGAGTGGAGGGCTGGGCAGCGGCTACACGGTGCCTCCGAGCAACCCCTTCGTGGGCCCCGGAGACCCGCTCGACGAGATCTGGGCCAAGGGCTTCCGCAACCCCTACCGGTTCTCGATCGACCCCCTGCTGGGCGACCTCTACATCGGCGACGTGGGGCAGGCGGTCGAGGAGGAGATCGACGTCGAGTCGGCGGCCTCCTTCGGCGGGCAGAACTACGGCTGGAACGTGAAGGAAGGGCACCAGTGCCCGAGCGGTGCCCCGGCCTGCAGCGACGGCAGCTTCACCGATCCGGTGCTGACCTACCTGCACAGCACCGGCGGGTGCTCCGTGATCGGTGGCTCCCTCTACCGAGGGCTGATTCCCGGCTTCGACGGTCGCTTCTTCTTCGGTGATTGGTGCACGGGAGCCATCCAGAGCTTCGAGTGGGACGGAGCTTCGGGGGTCATCGATCTGCGCGACCACAGCACCGAGTTGATCCCGGACGTTGGCACGATCTCCACGCCGTCGGCGATCGGGAGGGATGGCTACGGCGAGCTCTACGTCCTCGACTTCACGGACGGCGAGGTGTTCCGCATCCTGTCGACCCTGCCCGATGGAGACGGAGACGCGGTTCCCGACAGCATCGACAACTGCCCGAGCACCCCCAACCCGGGCCAGGGCGATGCCGATGGCGACGGGGTGGGCGACGCCTGTGACCTCGTGTGTGAGAACGGCCTCGACGACGACGGCGATGGTCTGGTCGACGCGCCCGTCGATCCGGGATGCGCCTCCGCGGCGGACGCGGACGAACGCGGGCTCGGACGCGCCTGCGACGACGGTCTCGACAACGATGGAGATGGCTTCGTCGACTTCCTCTTCTCGGGCGGAGGCGATCCCGGCTGTGCCTCGGCGTACTCCGGACTCGAGAACCCCCAATGCTCGGATGGGCTCAACAACGACCCCGCACAGGATGGCCTGATCGACTTCGATGGCGGAGCCCAGGCCGGCCTACCGCCGGCCCAGCAGACCGCCCCGGATCCCCAGTGCATGTACGCCTCGGCGACACGCGAGGACAGGACGGGGTGCGGGATGGGCTTCGAGCCCGCGCTGCTCCTGCTGCCGATCTGGGCCTGGCGTGGGGCGCGCGCCCGACGCCCTACTCGAAGGCGCGGGGCATCTTCATGTTGAGGGCCACCAGCCCACCGTTCACGCCGTAGATCTCCCCCGTGACGTAGCTCGCGGCCGGCGAGGCCAGGTAGAGTGCACAGGCGGCGATGTCCTCGACCTGGCCGAGCCGTGCCATCGGGGTGAGCCGGATCATCTCCTCGCGGATCTCGTCGGTCAGCACGGTGCCCAGCGCCTCGGTCTCGATCGAGCCCACGGCGATCGCGTTGACCCGCACCTTGGGCGCGAAGTCCTGGGCCAGCTCGCGGGTCATGAAGGAGAGCGCGGCCTTCGCGGTGCCGTAGGCGACGAAGCCGGGCGAGATCTCCCGGCCCGCGACCGACGAGATGTTCACGACGGCTCCTGCGCCCGCGGTCTCGACCATCTTCGGCACGACGAGGCGCGTCAGCAGGAAGGCGGTGGTGACGTTGAAGCGGAAGGCCTCCTCGAACTCCTTCTCGCGAGTCCGCAGGGCCGGCTTGGGGGGCCAGCCGCCCGCGTTGTTCACGAGGAGGTCGACCCTTCCGAACTCGTCCAGGGTGCGGGCGACCAGGCTCTCGAGCTGGCTCCGCTCGAGGACATCCGTGGGAACGGCGAGGGCACGGCGGCCGAAGGCGCGCACCTGCTCGGCGGTCTCCTCGATCTGGGCCGGTGTGCGCGCGGCGCACACGATGTCGGCCCCGGCCTCGGCGTAGGCCAGGGCGATGCCCTGGCCGATACCGCGTCCAGCGCCGGTGACGATGGCGACCTGATCGGTGAGCCGGAAACGATCGAGGATCATGAAGAACTCCTGGAGGCGGGCCGAGGCCCGGGATGCTAGCCGACCGCGGAGTCCCCTCGCTGTGCGGCGGCGGACCCCTGCGACGATGGAATGCGAGCGGGGGCTGGCCCCGACGCGCCGATTTCGGCGGGCTCGTCGGCTAGACTCGACCGCCCGTGTCCGAGGGTCTTCCCCCCAGCTCCGGGTCCCGCCGCGGGGTCCGCCTCCTGCTCGCTCTCGCCGTGCTCGCGGTGGGGCTCGCGGCCGTGGGTGCGGCCCTGGGAAGCCACGCGGCCTTCCAGCGGGTCTGGCTGCCGCTCGCGAGCCGCTCCCTCGGCGGTCTGTGGCTTGCCGAGTCGGGTCGAGTCTCGCTGCTCGGTTCCGTGGAGGTGAACCGGCTGCAGGTGGAGTCGGGTGGGCTGGGGGCCTCGGTGGAGGCCGCCGCCCTGCGCCTGCTTCCCTGGGCCTCGCTGCGTGCCTGGGCGCCCGTCGTGGAATCGCTGGAAGTGGAGGGTGCGGATCTCCGCTTCGAGACGACCGCGACGCAGGAGGGTGGAGGGGCGCAGGACCCGGGAGAGTCGGATGGGCTCTCCCTCGACGGGCCGTGGCCCGCGATCGCTTCGGCGCGCTTCAGCCAGGTGCGGATCGACTTCGTCTCGCCGGAGAGCACGCTCGGGCTCGGGCCCCTCGAGGCGACGATCGAGGGCTGGGAGCCTGGGGAGCGGGGCCGGATCCAGTTCGACCTTCCGCTCCGTCGAACGGGTGCGGGCGCCGCGGAGCTCGAGATGCGCGCGACCGGCCACCTCGAGCTCGCCGAGGAGGATGCCAGCTACTCGTTGGAGCTCGACGTCGACGTTGCGGGCTCCCAGGCTCGCGGCCACGAGGCCCTTGGATTGGCGCTGCGGGGTCGTGGCACCGGTCCGGAGGAGACCGGTCGCATCTCCCTCGCGGAGGGTGAGCTCACGGTCGTGGAGGCCGCCGAGCGCCGTTTGCGCATCGGCGCCCAGGGCGAGCTGCGCCCGGCGCTCGATCTCGACCTCGAGGTCCGGGCCGAGCGTCTGGGACACACGGGTCGCTGGATTCCGAACCCGCGCTGGGCCGGGCTTGCGGAGGGCGCGCAGCTCGACGGGCGGGTGCACCTCGCCGGCGACTGGGAGGAGCCCGTCCTCGAGACGCAGCTGCGCCTGGCGGGTCTCTCGATTCCAGGTCGAGAGGGCGGGCTGGAGGAGCACGCCTTCGATCTGGACGGCGAGCTGCGTTGGAGGACCGGGGCGCGGGAGATGATGCTCGATCGGCTGCAGCTCTCCGCGCAAGTCGAGGGCGCAGCGGAGGGTGTGCTCGACGTGACCGGTCGGGTCCACGCCTCGGGCGATGCCGAGCTGGACCTGCGACCGCGGGACTGGGATCTCCTGCCCTGGCTGCGGGTTGCCGGTCTCACTCCCGGCTCGGCCGTCGAAGGGCTCCCGCTGGACGGCGAGCTCCGCTGGAAGAGCGAAGACGAGAACCGGGAGCTCGGCGGCGAGCTTCGCCTTCGCCTCGCGGGCGGTGGAGCCGAGGAGCCCCGGCTCGTGCTGCATCCTGCGGCGACGGGACACGCCGAGGGGAGCGAGCTGACCGTTGCGGCTGTGCTCGAAGACGGCTCGGACGAGCCCGGGGCGTTTCGGGTGGAGGCGAGCCTCCCTGGCGATGCGAGCGAGCCCGTCGAGGTGAACCTCGACCTGACGCGCCTCGATCTCACTCCGTGGGTGGGGCTCTGGGAGGAAACGCCATCCGAAGGCACTCCCGAGCCCGAGGCCCCTTCGGGGCCCGAGCCCGGAGAGCCCGTCGAAGGGGCCGAGCCGTCACGGCCCTTCGAGGGGCAGCTCGAGATCGGCGTCGTCCGGATCCGGGATGTGGTGCTGCGCGGCGGGCGAGGGCGCGCCCAGCTCGGCGAAAACGACCGGATCGAGCTCCGGGATCTCCAGGGGGGTGACGGCCGTGTCGATCTGTCGGCCTGGCGAGAGCGACGGGGCGGCGGCACCGAGCTCGGTTGGGATGTCGCGATCGAGCAGCTCGACCTGGGAGCGATCGCGGCCAATCTCGGTGCGAATGAGGACCAGGTTCTCGAAGGGCTCTTCGAGCTCGAGAGCAGCGCAAGGGGGAATGCCGGGCCGGGCGAGAGCGAGCTGGCTGCGCCGGACGGAAGCCTGCGCTTCTCGCTCCGCGACGGGCAGGCCGGCGGGACCCGCTTCTTCGACGCGCTGACCGAGAGCTCCGGGGTCGCCGACTTCGGCTTGATCTCCTTCGACGAGATGACCGGCGACTACGACATCGAGGGAGGGCGGGTCGTCGTCGACGAGTTCCGGCTCGACGGTGACGTCGTGCATCTGGTCGGAACGGGTGAGGTGGGGCTCGAGGGCCTGGACATGAGGGTGAATCCGCGCCTCGGTCCCGACCTGGCCTCGAACCTGGGCGAGGGTCTGGTGCCGGGCCTGGTGGGGACGGCCAACGAGCTGCTCGCGCTGCCGCTGGTGGCGCGCATTCACGGGAGCTGGAGCGACTACGAGGTGATCGTCCTGCCCGCGACACCGGCCACCCTGAACACCCTGTACTCCGGCCTCACCGGCCTCCTCACGCCGGCGACTCCCCGCCCGTAAGGGCCGCGGCCCGTCCGGCCATCAGCTCCGCCAGGGGTCGGCTGCCCTCGAAGCGCTCGAGGAAGATCTTCAGCACGGCGGTGATCGGCGTCGCCAGCAGCATTCCGACCACGCCCCACAGCATGCCCCAGAAGATCAGGCTCATCAGGATCGCGACCGGGTGGAGATCCAGGGAGTCGCCCATCATGCGCGGCTCGATGACGTTGCCCATCACGGTCTGGATGGCGCCGGGAATGGCGAGAGCCAGGACGGCCACCAGGGCCGAGATCTCCGGGTCCACGAGCACCACCGGCAGGGGGAGCAGGGTCGCGATCGCCGACCCGATGTTGGGGATGAAGTTCAACAAGAAGGCCAGGAGCCCGAAGACCATCGCCAGGGGCACGTCCAGGATGAGCAGGGTCAGGCCCACGAGGACGCCGGTCACGCCGGAGACGACGATCTTGCTGAGCAGGTAGCTCTGCACGCGGGCCTGGATCTCACCCCAGGTTCCCTCGCTCACCGCGGCCTCGGCACCGCCGAGCACCAGGAAGATCACGAAGATGAAGACCAGCAGCGATTGGGAGAGCAGGTTGGCGATGGCGCCCGTGGTGCGGCCCAGGAGGCCCGTGATCGACGAGACCGGGATGTCCGCCAGGGCGGCCAGGTTCTGCGCTTCGGCGATCTCCCGGAGGGGGCCCGGCAGCCAGGCGATGGTCTGCTCGATGAGCTTGGTCAGCTGGTCGCCGTAGACGCCCGCGTTGTCGGCGAGCTGCCCGAGCGAGGCGGAGATCAGGGCGCCGAGCCCCGCCATTGCCAGGAGTCCGCCGACCACGGTCACGGGCAGGGCCAGTCCGCGTGGCACCCGCGCGCGCGCGACCAGCACGTCCGCCATCATGCCCAGACCGAGCGCGATGAAGAGCGCGAGGACGAAGGGGATCATCACGGGCCGTAGCCAGTGCAGCGCCCCGGCGCCGGCGATCACGGCCAGGATCACCAGGCTCACGGTCTGGACGCGGACCTCGGTGTGTGAAATGGGCTGGTTCACAAGGCTCCCCCCTGCGCGTGGCTCTTCACGCGCGCCGACCCCGCCACAGCTGCCAGTGATGGGTGAAGGCGGGTTGGCCCGCCTCCTCGTGCAGTTCGATGCCCGCGCCGATCCCGGCTCTCGCCAGGGCCAGCAGCAGGACGCGAAGCGGATCGGTGCGGGCGGGATCACCGACGATCGCGGCCCACTCGTCGAAGTCGCGGGGCTGGGCGTGGTGGTCCCGCGCGAGCGCCGCGAAGCCCGCGGCCTCGAGCGCGGTACGGACCGCCGTGGTGGGGAGCACCCGCACGTGGCTCGGGTCCCGGATCGTCTCGAGGGCGTCGTGGAGGGCGGCTTCCTCAGCGACCTCGCTGGCGGCCAGATCCGCCAGGGCGAGGCGGCCCCCGGGCCGCAGGACCCGGGCCATTTCGCCGAGCGCGCGCTCCGGATCCTCGAGGTGATGCAGGGTGAGCCGCGAGACCACGACGTCGAAGCTGGCGTCGTCGAAGGGCAGCTCTTCCATCGGGCTGCATTCGAGCCGCACGTTCCCATGGCCCGCCTGTCGGCAGTTGCTCTCCGCGAGATGCAACATCGCCTCCGTGAGATCGAGGCCCACGGCCTCCCGCACGTCGCCGGCGAGGGCCGCGAGGACGAGGCCCGGCCCACAGCCCGCATCGAGCAGACGATCGCCCGGGCCGGCGGCGGCTGCGCTGCGCAGCCAGTCGAGCACCGGAGAGCTCCGAAAGGCCGGGGCCGCCTCCAGGTGGGGGGCCTGGCGCGTGAACTCCTGCCGAACGCGCTCGTGGGCCACGCCGGGCTTCCCTAGTCACGGCCCGGCTTGCGGGCCTGGCTGGCCGCGTTGCCCAGGTAGGTCTCCGGGCGCAGGGAGCGCAGGCGGGCCTTCACCTCCTCCGGGAGGTCGAGGCCGTCGACGAAGGCCACCAGGGCGGCCTGGTCCACCCGGCGCCCGCGCGTCAGCTCCTTGAGCTTCTCGTAGGGCTCGGGGATCCCGTGACGCCGCATGACCGTCTGGATCGCCTCGGCGAGGACCTCCCAGTTGGCGTCCAAGTCGGCCTGAAGGCGTTGCGGGTCGGCCTCGAGCTTGCGGAGCCCCTTGCGCATCGACTGGAGCCCGACGAGGACGTAGCCGGCGGCGGCGCCCACGTTGCGCAGCACCGTCGAGTCCGAGAGATCGCGCTGCCATCGCGAGACCGGCAGCTTCTCGGCCAGGTGGCCGAGTACCGCCACCGCGATGCCCAGGTTTCCCTCGGCGTTCTCGAAGTCGATCGGGTTCACCTTGTGGGGCATGGTGGACGAGCCGACCTCGCCCGCCACCGCGCGCTGACGGAAGGTGCCGATCGAGATGTAGCCCCACACGTCGCGGGCGAAGTCGATGCCGATGGTCGAGACCCGGGCCAGGGCGTGGAAGAGCTCGGCCATGCCGTCGTGGGGCTCGATCTGGGTGGTCGTCGGGTTCCAGGAGAGTCCCAGCTCCTCGACGAAGCCCCGCGAGATCGCCTGCCAGTCGAGGTCCGGGTAGGCCGCGAGATGGGCGTTGTAGTTACCGACGGCGCCGTTGAGCTTGCCGAGGATCTCGGTGGCCAGCAGCTGCCGCCGTCCCCGCTCGAGGCGCGCGACGACGTTCGCCAGCTCCTTGCCGAGGGTGGTCGGCGAGGCGGGCTGGCCGTGGGTGCGCGCGAGCATCGGCTGGTCGGCCAGCTCCTCGGCCAGATGGCGGAGCTCCGCGATCCACCCGTCGAGCTCGGGGAGCAGGGCCTGATCGCGCAGGTCCCGCAGCATCAGCCCGTAGGCCAGGTTGTTGATGTCCTCGGAGGTGCAGGCGAAGTGCACGAACTCGGAGACCCTCTCGAGCTCGGGCAAGGCGGCCAGCCGCTCCTTCAGGTAGTACTCCACCGCCTTCACGTCGTGGTTGGTGGTGCCCTCGATCTCCTTGACCCGCGCCGCGTCGGCCTCGTCGAAACGCTCGGCGATCCCCTCGAGGTGTGCCCGCGCTTCCTCGGAGAAGGGCGGGAGCTCCGGGATGCCGGGGTGGGCGGCCAGCGCACGCAGCCAGCCGATCTCGACGCGGACCCGATAGCGGATCAGGCCGTACTCGCTCGCGATCGACCGCAGCGCGGCCGTCTTGGCCGCGTAGCGGCCATCGAGCGGGGAAACGGCGGTGAGGCTCGAGAGATCCAAGGCCTTCCTCCTAGCGCACCTCGGGGTGCGCCCTAACCCGCGAAGCGACGCGCATTGTAGAAGAGCTGCATCCAGGGGGCGTCCTCGTTCCGCCACTCCGGAGGATGCCACGAGTGCTGCACCGTGCGGAACACGCGCTCCGGGTGGGGCATCATGATCGTGAAGCGGCCATCCGTCGTGGTGAAGCCCGTGAGGCCGCCGGGGGAGCCGTTCGGGTTGGCGGGGTAGTGCTCGGCGATCCGGCCATCGCCGTGGACGAAGCGCAGCGCGGGAGCCCCGGCCTCGCCCCGGGCCTCCACTCTGCCCTCTCCATGGGCGACGGCGATCGGCAGGCGAGCCCCTTCCATGCCTCGCAGGAGCACCGAGGGGCTCGGCAGCACCTCGGCAAGGGCCAGTCGGGCCTCGAACTGCTCGGACCGGTTGCGCACGAAGCGCGGCCAGTGCTCGGCGCCGGGGATCAGCTCGGCCAGGTTGGAGAGCATCTGGCAGCCATTGCACACGCCCAGGCCGAAGCTCTCGGGCCGCGCGAAGAAGGCCTCGAAGGCGTCGCGGGTCCTGTCGTGGAACAGGATGGACTTCGCCCAGCCCTCGCCCGCGCCCAGGACGTCGCCGTAGGAGAAGCCGCCACAGGCGACCAGGCCCCGGAACTCCGCGAGGCTCGCCTGCCCCGAGAGCAGGTCGCTGGTGTGCACGTCGATGCACTCGAAGCCGGCCCGGTCGAAGGCGGCGGCCATCTCGACCTGGCCGTTCACGCCCTGCTCCCGCAGGATCGCCATGCGGGGCCGCGCCCCGCCGATGGCCGGGGCGCCCTTCGGGAAGCCCTGCGGCAGCTCCACGACGAGCCCCGGCGCGGCGGGGTCGACGCGCTCGTCCTGCTCCTCGTCGGCGCAGTCCGGGTCGTCGCGGAGCCGCTGGATCGCGTGGGTCGTGCTCGACCAGATGCCCCGCAGCTCGTGGCGCGGGGCCTGGTAGACCTCGTCGCCGCGGCATTGCACGACCACCCGGTCGTCGCCCCGGATCTTCGCGACCTCGAGCACGGCTTCCCCGAGCCCGTGGCGCGCGAAGACGTCCACGACGGTCTGGGCGCCCTGCGCCCGGACCTGGAGCACCGCGCCCAGCTCCTCGGCGAACAGGGCGGGCAGCAGCTCCCCTTCGTCGACGTCCAGGTCGATGGTGAGGCCACAGCCGCCGGCGAAGGCCATCTCCAGGAGGGTCACGATCAGTCCGCCGTCGGAGCGGTCGTGATAGGCCAGCACCGTGTGGGCCGCGCGCAGCTCCGAGAGCCCCGTCGCGAAGCCGCGGAGGAGGGCGGGATCCTCGAGGTCCGGCGCCTCGTCGCCCACCTGGCGGTACACCTGGGCCAATGCGGAGGCGCCGATGCGGTGGCGCCCCGTGGCCAGGTCGACGGCCAGCAGCACCGTCTCGCCCTGGTCGTGGCGAAGCTCGGGGGTCAAGCTCGCCCGCAGGTCTCGCACGGGCGCGAAGCCCGTCACGATCAACGAGAGAGGGGAGGTCACGCTGCGCGGCGCTCCGTCCTGCTCCCACACGGTGCGCATCGAGAGCGAGTCCTTTCCGACCGGGACTGCGATTCCGAGAGCCGGGCACAGCTCTTCACCCACCGCGCGCACGGCGTCGAAGAGCCCCGCATCCTCGCCGGCGTGTCCTGCGGCCGCCATCCAGTTGCAGGAGAGCTTCACATGGCCGAGGCCGGGGATGTCCGCGGAGAGCAGGTTCGTGAGGGCTTCCCCGACCGCCATGCGCGCCGAGGCGGCCGGGTGGAGCAGGGCGATCGGCGTGCGCTCGCCCATCGCCATGGCCTCGCCCACCACACTGTCGAGGTCGGAGGCGGTCACCGCCGCGTCGGCTACCGGGACCTGCCACCGGCCCACCATGGGGTCTCGCGCGACCAGCCCCGTCACGGTCCGATCTCCGATCGAGATGAGGAAGGTCTTGTCGGCGACGGCCGGCAGGGCGAGGACCCGGTGCAGGGCTTCCCCGAGCGGGATGGCCGAGCCGTCGAAGGGCTCGGGCTCGAAGGCCAGGCGTTCGGCGTGGCGCGTCATGCGGGGCGCCTTGCCGAGCACGATCGAGAGCGGCAGATCGATGGGGGCGTTGCCGAAGTGGGCGTCGCTGACCCGCAGGTGCTCGTCCTCGGTCGCCTCGCCGAGCACGGCGTAGGGGCAGCGCTCGCGCTCGCACAAGGCCTCGAAGTCGGTCCTCGCGCCGGGGTCGAGGGCCAGCACGTAGCGCTCCTGGGCTTCGTTGCACCAGATCTCGAGCGGGGACATGCCGGGATCCTCGTTCGGGATCCGGCGCAGCTCGAAGTGGGCGCCGCGCTCGCTCTGGTGCACGAGCTCGGGAAGCGCGTTGGAGAGGCCCCCTGCGCCGACGTCGTGGATCGCCAGGATGGGGTTGTCCTCACCTCGCGCCCAGCAGCGGTCGATGACCTCCTGGCAGCGGCGTTGCATCTCGGGGTTGCCCCGTTGCACCGAGGCGAAGTCGAGATCCTCCTGGCTCGTGCCCGTGGCCATGGACGAGGCGGCGCCGCCGCCGAGCCCGATCAGCATGGCGGCCCCGCCGAGCACGACGATCGGTGCCCCCGGCGGTATGGCGCGCTTCTCGACGTGCTCCGCCCGGATGTTGCCGAGACCTCCCGCGATCATGATCGGCTTGTGGTAGCCCCGCACCTCGCGCCCGGCCGGTCCGGTCACCTCCTCCTCGAAGGTGCGGAAGTAGCCGCAGAGGTTCGGGCGGCCGAACTCGTTGTTGAAGGCCGCGCCGCCGATCGGCCCTTCGACCATGATCTCGAGCGCCGTCGCGATGCGCTCCGGCTTGCCGAAGTCGTGCTCCCAGGGCTGCTCGAGGCCGGGGATGCGGAGGTTCGAGACCGAGAAGCCCGTGAGACCGGCCTTCGGCTTGGCGCCCCGGCCCACGGCTCCCTCGTCGCGGATCTCTCCTCCCGAGCCGGTGGCCGCACCGGGGAAGGGAGAGATCGCGGTGGGGTGATTGTGGGTCTCGACCTTCATCAGGATCGGGACGGGTTCGAGGTGTCGCCCGTAGACTCCGCTCGCGGGGTCCGGGAAGAAGCGGCCGGCCTCGGCCCCGATGATCACCGACGCGTTGTCGTGGTAGGCCGAGAGCACGCCGTCCGGCGATCGCTCGGTGGTGTTGCGGATCATCCCGAAAAGGGACTTCGCCTGGCGCTCGCCGTCGATGAACCAGTCGGCGTTGAAGATCTTGTGGCGGCAGTGCTCCGAGTTCGCCTGAGCGAACATCATCAGCTCGATGTCGGTCGGATCGCGGCCGAGCTCGCGGAACGCGTCGACCAGGAAGTCGATCTCATCCTTCGCGAGCGCCAGGCCCAGCTCGCGGTCGGCCCGGACGAGCGCCTCCCGGCCGTCGCTGCTCACGCCGATCCACTGCAGGGCCCGCGGCTCGAGGGCTTCGAAGAGGCGCTCCGCGTCCTCGGCCCGCTCGAGCAGGGTCTCGGTCATGCGATCGTGGAGCGCGGGCGCCGCCCGCTTCGCCTCCACGCGAGTGACGCCGACCAGGCGGTAGCGGAGGCCCCGCTCGATCCGTCGCACCGTGCGGAGGCCACAGATCCGCGCGATGTCGGTGGCCTTCGACGACCAGGGAGAGCGTGTGCCCAGCCGGGGGACGACGAGCAGCTCCGCCGTCTGGGCCCCCGCGGCGTCGAGCGGGTGAGCCCCACTCGGGCCGTAGCGGAGGAGGCGCTCGAGGCGCTCCCGATCCGGGGGCGAGACCTCCCCTTCGACCTGGACGAAATGGACGTACTCGGCCGAGAGCTGGCGCACGGCGGGCACGTGGGTGCGGACCTGCGCCAGGACCTTGGCGGCTCGCGCCGGCGTCAGCGCGGGCCCGCCTCGCAGCTGGAGCATCGGGTTCCTCGAAAGCTCGATGGTACGGGGGGTTCGAGGGATGTCCGCATTCTAGGCACTCGCCCCGAGAGCGCACGGGGCCACCTCTGCCCCGAGGGGGGTGTAGCTGGGTCCCTCGGGGCGCGGTGAAAACACATCAAGGCGTGATCCCTCTCACCCGATACCTGGGCAGCGCGTCCTTCCAACCCAGGAGTCCTTGTGCCCGAGGCCCCCTCCGAGTTCGCGGCGTCCGTCCCCGGCGGCGAGACCGACATCTTCGGATCGCCTCCCGACGAGATGCTCAGCTGGGTCGCGCACCTGGCCACCGAAGCCCACCACGACGTCGCCACCCTGGCGCCCGGGCGCGACCGCCTTCTCGCCGACGCGCTCCTCGACGCTCTCAAGAACCTGATGGACCACTTCACCCCGGGGCGCTCCAGCAACACCGTCGTGCGGGCCTGCGTCAGTGGGATCGCCTGGATCGTGGACGGTCGGGCCCTCCAGGTCGAGACCTTCGCCTCTCTCCGCGGCGGCGCCTTCGACCACGTGCTCCGGTCCTGCTGCTGCTTCCTGCGCTCCCACCTCGCCGAGATCCGTGGCGTCGTGTTCAGCGTCCACGCGGAATCGCCCCAGGGACGGGCCGAGCGCCTGGCCGAGCTCTTCCGCAAGGAGTTCGAGCTCCCCGACTGGGAGGCCCACGGCATCGCCACCCTCACCCTGGTCCTGCTCTCCAGCGTCACCGACAACGCCCTGGTCGGAATGGACGACGACGAGGTCATCGAGAACATCGTCACGCGCTGCCTGCAGGATGCCGACTCGAAGAGATCGACGGGGGGGTAGAGAGCAAGCGGGCGGGTTCTTGATCTCCGCTCGCCGCGCGTCACCATGGTGTGGATGTCCCACCGGCCTGCATCCCGCCGATGATGTCGTACCGGTCCCGCGCGTGGACGCTCTGGCTCTTTCTGGGCGCGGTCTTTGCCGGGTTCCTCGGCTGGTACGACTACTCGGGGGGGCCGCTCACCAGCGAGGAGATCGCCGTCTACGAGAGCCGGCTGCTCGCGCAGGGCCTCGCGGGGACCCAGGTGCCGGAGGCGGTTCGTGCCTTCGCCGAGGGGGACGATGGTGGTGAGTTCTTCATGGTCAATCTGGAGAACGCGCGCCCCGAACCGCTCCTGCCCGAGGGATTTCCGAGGGATGCCGATCCCCGCGAGGTCGAGCGGGAGTACTCGAGGCCGACCCTGCTCTTGCTGTTGCGGCGGGCCTGCCATCCGGTCGCGGGGTTGACCGGCCGGGTGAACTTCATCGACTACCAGGGAGCGCCCGTCTGGGAGCGGCTGCGACTCGTCCGCTGCCGAAGCCGACGGGACTTCCTCTAGATCTTCTCGGATCCGCAGACCGCCGCGGCGATCCGGTTCAAGTTCGTGTTCATCGAGCAGGGTCATTCCTGGCCAACCCGGACGACCTTCAGCCTGATCGGCGTCCGCACGCCGGTCTTCCTCGTGCTGACGGCCATGGGTGCACTTTGGCACGGGGGTCTCGTCCTTCGCGCGCGTCGCCGGCCCAGCGGGGCGCTACCTCCGTCTTGACGTCGTGAAGAATCCCGCGGCAGCGAGGCCGAGGAGCAGGAGCGCTCCCGGTGTGCTTCCCATCGGGTGAGTCGCTATCCACCCGAATCATGAGGGTGACGGCGAACGACTCTCTGGCGCGCTCCCACGAGCCCCTGGCCCCTGGGAGCCGACGAGGGTGAGCCGTCACTATCGCCTGGATGCCGACCTGGGCTCCGATCGCGAGCGCGTGGCCTGCGCCGTGTGCGGCGGCCGCGAGGAGAACGAGATCGGGCTCGACAACGGGTTTCGCATCGTCCGGTGCGCGTCGAGCGCTTGCGGCTTCGTGTTCGTGAATCCCCGCCCCTCACCCGGTCAGCTGAAGCGGCTCTACGAGGACTACTACCCCGACGGCGACGAGACCCCGGATGCCTGGCGGGGCGAGATGGCGGGCATCTTCGACGAGTGCCGCGACCTGCTGCTCGCCCAGGCCCTGGAAGGTCGCGTCCTGGACGTGGGCTGCTCCTTCGGCCACCTCCTCGCGGAGATGGTCTCGCTCGGCTGGAACGGGACCGGGGTGGAGCCCTCGCCCGTGGCCGCGGGCATCGCGCGGCAGGGCAGCGGAGCGATCATCCTCGAGGGCCTGCTCGAGGAGGTGGATCTCCAGGACGAGGCCTTCGACGCGGTGGTCGCTCTCTACGTCCTCGAGCACGTCGCGGATCCGCGGGGCTTCCTCCAGGAGGTGCACCGGCTGCTCGTCGACGAGGGGCTGGCGATCGTGCGCGTGCCCCATGCCGCGCCTCTCATGGGGATGGCGCGGCTGCTCGGTCGTCCCCTCCTCCAGGCTCCGATGCACCTCAACGACTTCTCACCCCGCAGCCTCGGGCGACTGGCAAGGGACGTGGGCTTCCAGCGCTTCGAGGCCCGCATCGGGCGCGTCCGCCGCTCCTCGGATCTCGTCGAACGCCTGGGCGCCCAGACCCTGGGAGGGACCGCCCGGATCGTAGAGCGGCTCACGTCGGGGCGGCTGCTACTGCCGTGGTCCGGCGCCAAGACCTACCTGCTGTGGAAGTGAGCGCGCCCTTCGGTCGCTCGGACCCACCGCAGTGATGCGGGGTCCCATGCACCATCTGATACCGTGTGCGCCGGGAGCCTCCTCGGAGGCTCTGCGTTCTCCTACCCTCGACTCCAAGTCGGGGGAGGTCGGGCGCGAACTCACTCCAGGAGCGCTCAGGGTGTGGAGACCGGTCCAGTCGCGGAATTCCGATGTCCGTTGAGAAAGCGTCCGATGGGTCGTCTTGCCGCCTCTGCGCGGCCGGGGGCGCGGAGCCGCTCTTCGAGAAGGAGGGTGTCCCCTATTTCCGCTGCGCGAGCTGCAGCTTCGTGTTCTCGGTGCCCGAGCTGAATCCCAACTTCTGCGATGCCCTGGACGAATACGATCCGACCTATCTGAGCTACTTCGGCGATATGCCGGAGGACGAGGCCAACTCCCGCTACGCCTTCGAGTGCATGGAGCGACACCTTCCGCTCGCGGGAGTGCGTCTGCTCGACGTTGGCGCTGGAAGCGGAAAGTGGGTGCGCTACCTGAGGGCCCGCGGCGTCCAAGCGGAGGGTGTCGAGCCGTCGACTGCCCTCTTCGAGCATTTCCTGGCCGGGTCCCCTGAGTTCCACCCCGTCGACCTCGAGCGCTTCGCGGCCGCCCATCCCGGGCGGCGCTTCGATGTGGTGACGGCCTTCGACGTGCTCGAGCACCTCGACGACCCGGGGGCCTTCCTCGAGAGCGCGGCGCGCTTGCTCTCTCCCGGTGGCTGGCTCTTCGGGGCGACCGTCGACGTCGATACCTGGCCTTGCAGACTGATGGGTTCGCGTTGGCATCTCTACAACCGGTATCACCTCGCGTTCTGGTCCCGCCGGACCCTGGCGCGGGCTGCGTCCGAGCGAGGTCTCCTGATGCGTTCGATGCACCGCCCGTGGCGCTACCACTCCGCTGGATACCTGATCTCGTACATTGGCCAGTACTTCCTGCGGAGCCGCCGGCTGGCTGCGCCACGACTCCTCGATCGCGTCCAGATTCCCTTCTATCTGCCCGACTCCCTCTTCGCGAGCTTCGAAAGGGCGCCCGGGTGAACCACCGTGGATCGGGTGGCCGAGCCTGAGACCTCTTAGTAGGCGTCGAAGTCGAGTGCCGCGAACCTCACGCGATCGGCATCGAGCCTCCGCCCGGCGCCCGTGAGGTCCCGGAAGATCAGGTTGAGGGGAGAGGGGCGCAGGCGCATCGGCAGCGAGAAGTACGAGCTGTGTGCCCAGTCGCGAGCTGGGTCCAGCCCCATCCAGAGGCGTAGGGGTTGTAGCCCCCGGAATGGCCGCAACGACTGGATCGAGCTCCCTTCGATTGCGCGGCCGAGTTCGACCCAGATACCGAGCCGATCCGTCGGCGCGTAGAGGGTCGCGCCCCTCGCGTCCTCTGCGCGGCGGTAGTCGCGCGCTGGACATCGGAGGCGCCAGCCGAGCGCCGGCTCGTCCCAGACGCGCTCGAAGTCCAGATGAGTCGCAGCCCCTGGAGCCGGCGCGGCGCCGAAACCGAGGCGCACATCGAGGGGGCGTACGAGCTGGAAACCGAGCCGCCGCACGAACCCCGGTGTGCTGGCCGCGTTTGCAACGCCGACGACGAACTCGAAACCCCCATCGGCCCCCGCCCTATAGGTCGCCTCGGCGAGCTGCGGAAAGAGACCGCGCCCACGGTAGTCGGCATGGGTCGCAGTGTGGAGCGAGAGCAGACCGCGTGCCTCGCGTCCCGCGACGCGGGCGACGACTGGCAGTGTGGCGTAGTGCGCTGCCAGTCTGGCGTCGTCCTGCGCGTTGAAGCCGACCACGAGGCCCACTGGGTTCTCGACGTAGCTCCAGCGCAGGTAGGGAACATCCAGGTGCGTCGCCTCGGGAAAGGAGCTGGCGAGCAATCCGCGGAGTGTTTCGAGCCCGCTCGGCGTCGGATCGATCGGGCGCAGCTCCATCACGATTCCGCTGCGGCGTCCTGGCTGACATCATCTTCGAGGTACTTCGCCACGAACTCTGCGTAGGGGAGTACGCTCAGGCCCTGGCCGATCAGGTTCTCGAGGCGTCCGAGGACCCTGCTGCGGTTCAAGTACATGAGTGCATTCAGGGCGCGGTTGCCGCCCAGCTCGGGGTGCATGAAGCGTTCCTGCTCCACATCTATGTCGTAGGGGTGGAAGTAGCCGACCACCGGCGCTGGCCCCTGGCGGCGAAAGAGCGGTCGCAAGATCGCGAGCGGGAAGAGGCGGAAATAGAAGCCGCCCGCAAAGGGAATCCGGCGCCCCAGGAAGCCGGTGACGCTGACCGGGATCTCCCAGATGCCCGACTGCATGCGGCGGCAATGCGCCCCGAACCCGTCCCAGCCGTGCAACAAGTTTCGCGTCGGAATCACCGAGCTCGAGTAGAGGAAGCCCAGCTCCGCGAGCACCTCGTGAGCCCAGGCGCTCCGTTCCGTCAGCGAGAAGATGGGGGCTCGAAAGCCGACGACCTCGTCGGCGCCCGCGCGGACCAGGTCGTCGCGGTTGCGAAGCAAGTCCTCGCGTAGGCTGTTCGCGTCCTGGCGGTCCAGCGGGACGTGCTCGCTCGAGTGGCACGCCAGCTCATGGCCGGCATCCGCGATCTCGCGGATGAGCTCGGGATAGCGTCGCGCCGTATCGCCGACCGTGAAGAAGGTCGTGCGCTGGCCGCGCCGCTCGAGCAGTTCGAGGTATCGCTCGACGTTGGCGGGGACCCGCTCCACGTAGCGCTCGCCGTCCGGGATCATCGTTCGCACGTCCTCGAGGTCGACGCTGAACAGGAAGATCCGAGCCTGCCCCAGGGAAGTGCTCACTCCGGCGACCGGCCCCACTCGATGCCCAGCCCGCGAAATACCCGGGCGAAGGGGAGCCCCTGCATCTCCACCCGATGTTCCTCCATCTCCCCGGACGAGGTCGCCCCCGCGCTCTCCTCTTCGGCAATCCGCACCTATTCCTGCACCTCGCGGATTCGCCCGAACTCCGACGGCCTTCGAGACCTTACTGGATCCGGGCGGTGGTCGAGGCCTAGAATGGCGCCGTGGCACGGGCCCCGCGATCAGGTGCTGTCGTCCTCGTCGGGCTCGTCCTGCTCGCCTGCGGCTCGCAGGAGCCGAGCGCCGGCGTCCTCGTCGGCCCCACTGTCCCTCCGCAGACCGTTGCGAGCCGAGAAGAAGGGCGCAACGCCGTCGGCCGAGCGCTGGCCGGGCCCGGCTCCGAGCCGGCGAAGCAGATCCTGTTCGGCGATCTCCACGTGCACTCGACCTTCTCCATCGACGCCTTCCTCTACTCGCTCCCGATCTTCGCGGGGGAGGGTGCCCACCCGCCCGCCGATGCCTGCGACTTCGCGCGCTACTGCTCGGGCCTCGACTTCTTCTCGATGAACGACCATGCCGAGGGCTTGAACCGGGAGCTCTGGCAGAAGACGATCGAGAGCGTGCGGGCGTGCAATGCCCGGGCCGGCGACCCTGCCGCGCCGGACCTCGTCGCCTTCATGGGCTTCGAGTGGACCCAGACGGGCAGCCGGCCCGAGACCCACTTCGGCCACAAGAACGTGATCTTCCCGGGGCTGGCCGACGAGGAGCTGCCGGCCCGGCCCATCTCGGCGGTGCCGGCGGGTGGCCAGGCCCGGCCGCCGGGCTTCGCCATGCGGGCGGGCGCCGCACTGATGCGCGGCGTGGGCCTCGCACCCTACGGTGACCTGGTCGACTTCGTGGCCGACCTCGCGGAGTCCGAGGATTGCCCGACCGGGGTCCCCACCCGGGAGCTGCCCCTCGACTGTCGGGAGAGCGCCGAGACCCCGGAGCTCCTGTTCCAGAAGCTCGCCGAGTGGGGGCTGCCGAGCCTCGTCATCCCCCATGGTCTGGCGTGGGGGATTCACGCGCCCCCCGGCGCCCGACTCGACCTCCAGCTGTCCCGGGCCCACCACGACCCCTCACGCCAGCGGCTGATCGAGATCATGTCCGGCCACGGCAACGGCGAGGAGTTCCGTCCCGTGCCCGACGGCGCCGCGAGCTGTCCCGCACCGACGCCCGGGCATCTGGCCTGCTGCTGGCGGGCCGGCGAGCTGGTGAGGGAGCGCTGCCAGGAGCCCGGCTCGGCGGACTGCGAGGCCGAGGTCGAGCGTGCGCGCCAGCTGGCCCTCGACGCGGGGGTGCGGCCGCGCTCGGTTCTCCCGCGAGTGCGCGACGAGGCCTGGCTCGACTGCGACGAATGCCGCGATTGCTTCAAGCCGGCGGCGGCCCTGCGCCCGGGCCAGACGGCCCAGTACGGCGCCGCGATCCGTCGCTTCGACGAGCTCGACGAAGCGGGCCAGCCCCTCCGCTACCGCTTCGGCTTCATCGCGTCGACGGACAACCACGCCTCGCGGCCCGCGACGGGCTTCAAGCAGTTCGATCGGCGCACGATGACCGATTCTCGAGGGCCGGCCGACGAAGCGACCGAGCGCCGGGTCTACGATCGCGTCCTCGGCCGTCGGGGGGAGCCGGGGCCGGTCCGCGTCGCGCCCAGCCGTGTCCGCCAGCTCTTCGACACCGAGCGGATCTCGAGCTTCCTGTACCCCGGCGGCGCGGTGGCCGTCCACGCCACCGGACGGGATCGCGCGGCGGTCTGGCGGGCCCTCTCGGAGCGCGAGGTCTACGGCACCAGCGGACCCCGCATCCTGCTCTGGTTCGACCTCCTGAACGGGCCGGAGGGCCGGCTCCCGATGGGCAGCCAGGTGCGCATGGGTGAGACCCCGCGCTTCGAGGTGCGGGCCGCCGGCGCGCTGCGGCAGGAGCCGGGCTGCCCCGAGGCCGCGCTCCGCGCATTGGGCGCCGAGCGCCTGGAGCGCCTCTGCGGCGGCGAGTGCAACCACCCCGGGGAGACCCGCCACCTGATCGAGGCCATCGAGGTGGTCCGCATCCAGCCCCAGCGCCACGCGGGTGAGCCCGTAGCGGACTTGATCGCCGATCCCTGGCGGCGCCTGCCCTGCTCGCCGGATCCGGCGGGCTGTCGGGTCACCTTCGAGGACCCGGACTTCGCGCGAGATACCGTCTACTACGTGCGGGTCCTGCAGGAGGCCACGCCGGCGATCAACGGAGCGAACCTGCGCACCAGCTTCGATGCGGCCGGCAACGCGAGCGCGGTGCGCCCCTGCTACGGCGGCTATCGCACCCCGGCTGACGACGACTGCCTGGCGCCGGTCCACGAGCGCGCCTGGTCGTCCCCGATCTACGTCGACGCGGAATCGCGCTCCCCCTGAGGCCGGGGCTCGGCGTGCAGGAGGAGCGGCCGGGTCGCGCCGGTCCTAGTGGCCCTTCACGCCGTGGGGCTGGTAGGGTGCCTCCATGAGGGCGATCTCCTCGGGTGAGAGCTCGAGGTCGACGGCCGCGATCGCATCGTCGAGGTGCTGGAGCTTCGTCGCGCCCACGATCGGTGCGGTGACGGCTGGCCGGGCGAGCAGCCAGGCCAGCGCGACCTGGGCCGGGGCATCGCCTCGCTCGCTCGCCACCTTCCGGACGGCGTCCACGACGTCCCAGTCCGCGGGATGGTCGTAGAGGATCTGGTCGAGCCCGTCGGTCTCGGAGCGGGTCGTGGAATTGTCGCCGAGCTTCTGGCGCGTGCCGGCGAGCAGGCCGCGGGCCAGGGGCGACCACGGGATCACGCCGATGCCCTCCGACTCGCAGAGTGGCAGCATTTCGCGCTCCTCTTCGCGGTACACCAGGTTGTAGTGGTTCTGCATGGTGGCGAAGCGAGCCCAGCCATTCCGCTCCGAGATGCCGAGGGCCTTCTGGAATTGCCAGGCGTACATCGAGCTCGCCCCGAGGTAGTGCACCTTGCCCTGGGTCACGAGCTGGTCGAGGGCCGCGAGCATCTCTTCCATCGGCGTGTTCCGGTCCAGGCGGTGGATCTGGTAGAGGTCGATCGTCTCGACGCCGAGCCGCTGCAGGCTCGCCTCGCAGGCCTGGACGATGTGCTTTCGCGAGAGCCCACCCATGTTGGGATTGCGGTTGAGGGGGAAGAACACCTTGGTGGCGATGACGAGCTCGTCGCGGACGCCGAGCTCCCGCAGCCAGTGGCCGGTGATCTCCTCGCTGGCGCCCAGGGAGTAGATGTCGGCCGTGTCGAAGAAGTTGATGCCCGCTTCGATCGCCCTCTCGAAGATGGGCCTCGCGGCATCCCGGTCCAGCACCCACGGCCTCCAGGTCGGGCTGCCGTAGGTCATGCAGCCGAGGCAGATGCGGGAGACACGGGCACCGGTGGTGCCGAGGGACCTGAACTTCACCCGGGGGCTCCTCGCGGGCCCGGGGGTCCTCCCTCAGGCGCGCTTCTTGGGGGGCAGCAGGTCGGTGATGGTACCCGCGGCCAGCTCGGCTGCGAAGCCCAGGGTCTCCGAGAGGGTCGGGTGGGGGTGGATGGTCATGCCCAGGTCGAGGGCGTCGGCGCCCATCTCCAGGGCCAGGTTGGCCTCGGCGATCAGGTCGCCGGCGCCCGGGCCGACGATGCCGGCGCCCACCAGCTGGCCGCTCTCCTCGGAGAAGAGCAGCTTGGTGAGACCCTCGGGTCGCCCGATGCCCAGCGCCCGGCCGCTTGCGCTCCAGGGGAAGACGGCCTTGCGTACGGCGGTTCCCTGCTGAGCCGCGGCTTCCTCGGTCAAGCCCGTCCAGGCGACCTCGGGATCGGTGTAGGCGACCGACGGTATCGCGCGGGCGTCGAAGGAGGCGGGGAGACCGGCGATCACCTCGGCGGCCGTCTTGCCCTCGTGGGTCGCCTTGTGGGCGAGCATCGGCTCGCCGACCACGTCTCCGATCGCAAAGATGTGCGCGACGTTGCTGCGCAGCTGGTGGTCGACGGTGAGGAAGCCCCGCTCGTCGAGCTGCAGGCCCGCGGCCTCCGCACCGATCCGGTCGCCATTGGGCCGTCGACCGACCGCCACGAGCACGCGGTCGAAGGCGGCGCTCCCGGGCGCGCCCTTTCCAGCGAGCTTGACGTGGAGGGCGTCCTCGCGGGCCTCGACGGCCTCGACACGGGTGGCCAGCCAGATGGCCTCGAGCCGCTCCTTCAAGCGGCGCTGCAGCGGCCTCACGAGATCGCGGTCGGCCCCGACCATCAGGCCGTCGAGCAGCTCGACCACGCTCACCCTGGCGCCGAACGCCGCGTAGACCGTCGCCATCTCGAGGCCGACGATGCCGCCGCCGACCACGAGCAGGCGCTCGGGGACGCCTTCCAGCTCGAGCGCCGACGTAGAGTCGAGGATGCGCGGGTCCTCGGGCAGCCCGGGCAGCTCCACCGCGCGGGAGCCGGCCGCGACGATCGCATGTTCGAAGCGCACGCGTTGCGTTCCGTCTTCCCCTTCCACCTCGATCTCGTGGGGTCCGACGAAGCGCCCTTCTCCCGTCAGGACCCGAACCCGGCGCTGCTGCGCGAGGGAGGCGAGGCCCCTGGTCAGGGCGCCCACGACCTCGTCCTTTCGAGCGCGCACCCGCTCCAGGTCGATGCGGGGCTCGCCGAAGTCGATGCCGTGCTCGCGGATCGCGGCGGCCTCCTCGATGACCTCGGCCATGTGGAGCAGGGCCTTCGACGGGATGCAACCCACGTTCAGGCACACGCCACCGAGGGCCGGGTAGCGCTCGACGAGCACGACCTGCTTGCCCAGGTCGGCCGCGCGGAAGGCCGCGGTGTAGCCACCGGGCCCGGCGCCCAGCACCAGGACCTCGGTGCGCAGGGCGTCGCCCAGCTCCGCGTTCCCACGTGGAGCCTGGGGCGCGGAGGATCGCGCTTCGCGGGGGGCCGCCATCGCCCCTTCGGTCACCTCGAGCACGCAGATCGGGTCGCCCTCGCTGACCTGGTCACCGACCGAGACGACCAGCTCGCGGACCACTCCCTCGAAAGGAGAGGGAACGTCCATCGAGGCCTTGTCGCTCTCCAGGGTGATGAGCGGATCCTCGAGGGCGATCCGATCCCCCGGCGAGACCAGCAGCTCGACGACGTCGACGTCCTGGAACTCCCCGATATCGGGGACCGCGACCGTTCGGGTCTCGGGCATCAGAGCAGGAGCAGCCGCAGGTCCGAGAGCAGCTCGGCCAGGCGCCGGGTGAAGCGCACCGCATCGGCGCCGTCGATCACCCGGTGATCGTAGGAGAGGGAGAGCGGAAGGATCAGGCGCGGCACGAACTCGCCGGCCTCGTGGACGGGCTTCCACTCCATTCGCGACACGCCCAGGATTGCCACCTCGGGGTGGTTCACGATCGGGGTGAAGAGGGTCCCGCCGATCCCGCCCAGGCTGGAGATGCTGAAGCTCCCGCCCTGGATGTCCGAGGGGCGCAGCTTGCGCGAGCGCGCCCGCTCCGAGAGCTCCTGCATCTCCGCGGCGAGATCGAAGAGCCCCTTCTGGTCGGCGTCGCGGATCACCGGGACGACCAGGCCGTTCTCGGTGTCGACCGCCACGCCGATGTGGAAGTAGCGCTTCAGGATCAGGCTCTCTCCCGTCGCGTCGAGGGAGGCGTTGAAGTGCGGGAACTCGCTGAGCGCGCGCGTGACGGCCTTGACCATGAAGGGCAGGAAGGTGAGCTTCACGCCCCGCCGCTCGGCCTCGGCCTTCTGGCTCTTCCTGAAGCGGTCGAGGTCGCTGATGTCGGCCTCGTCGAATTGCGTGACGTGGGGGACCGTCACCCAGCTGCGGTGGAGGTTCGCCGCCGAGAGCTTGCGGATGCGGTTCAGGGGCTGGAGCTCGGTCTCGCCGAACTTCGCGAAGTCGATCTGGGGTGCGGCTGCGACCTGCACGCCGGCGATCGGCACCCCGTGGGTCGCGCCCTGGGAGAGCGAGGCCTTCACGAAGCCCTGCACGTCGTCCCTCGTGATGCGTCCCTTGCGGCCGCTGCCGGGAACGAGCGTGAGATCGACGCCCAGCTCCCGGGCCAGGTGACGCACCGACGGGCTGGCATGGGCTTCGGGCGGGCTCGGCGCCTGGGGCGGGGCCTCGCCTTCGTCGAGCTCCGTCGGAACGGCCATGGCGTTGGGGGTCCCCAGCGCCGGTGCCGTCGTCGCCAGATCGGCGGCCGGGTCTTCCTCGGGCTGCGCGGCGGGCTCGGCCGCCGCTGCGCCCCCTTCTTCGCTCTCGAGGACGGCGATCAGGTCGCCTTCGCTCACCGTGTCGCCCACCCCGACGTTCAGCTCGCGCACGACGCCACCACAGGGGGAGGGCACCTCCATCGTCGCCTTGTCGCTCTCGAGGACGAGCAGGGCCTGCTCCTTCTCGACGCGATCGCCCGGTGAGACCAGGAGCTCGACGACGTCGACGTCCTGGAAGTCGCCGATGTCCGGCAGGTGGAAGGCCTGGAGCTCGCCCATGGGGTCCCCTAGTGCCGCCAGGGGACCGGCTTGGACGGGGCGATGCCGAACTTCTCGATGGCGCCCTGCACGGTCGCGGGCGGCAGATGGCCCTCGTCGGAGAGCGCCTTCAAGGCGGCGATGGCCACGAAGTGGCGGTTCACCTCGAAGAAGTAGCGGAGGCGTTCGCGGGTGTCCGAGCGGCCGAATCCGTCGGTGCCGAGCGTGCGGTAGCGCGCGGGGACGAAGCTGCGGATCTGGTCCGGCACGGCGCGCATGTAGTCCGTCGCTGCGATCACCGGCGCATCGCTTCCCTCGAGACACTGGGCGACGATCGGCGTTCGCTGGGGATCGCCCGGATGGAGGGCGTTCCAGTGCTCCGCCTCGAGGCCCTCCCGGCGCAGCTCCCCCCAGGAGGTGACGCTCCAGACCTCGGCGGGGATCTGGAAGTCGCTCTCCAGGAGCTCCGCAGCGGCCAGCACCTCCCGAAGGATCGTGCCGCTGCCGAGCAGGCGGACGCGCAGGGTGTCGTCTCCGTCGCCGCCTTCGCGCAGCCGGTAGAGGCCGCGCAGGATCCCCTCTTCGGCGCCCTCGGGCATGGCCGGCTGGGGGTAGTTCTCGTTCATCACCGTCAGGTAGTAGAAGCAGTTCTCGCCTTCCTGGACCATGCGTCGCATCCCGTCGTGCAGGATCACGGCGAGCTCGTAGGCATAGGCGGGATCGAAGCTGCGGCAGTTGGGGACGGTCGACGCCAGGAGAGGGCTGTGCCCGTCCTGGTGCTGGAGCCCCTCGCCGGCCAGGGTGGTGCGCCCGGCCGTGCCGCCCAG
>NYZB01000182.1 GCA_002687015.1 Deltaproteobacteria bacterium | reverse complement strand
GCTCGCCGAGCTGGCCCGCCTGATCGAATCCGGAGACCACGATGCCGTCTCTGCCACCATTTCTGCCGCCCGCGAGCTTCTCGCGGACGATGGGAGCTCCGCCGTCGAAGACGGCGGCAACGCCCGATCCGGGGGCGGAAACCCGGAAATCCAGGCTGCCCAGGAAGCGGCCACCAAGGAGTGAAGACACTTCACATGAATCAGGAAACCATCAGCGGCGAGTCCTTCGCCGATCTCTTCGCGCAAAGCGAAACCAAGATGAAGGAGGGGGAGGTCGTCAAGGGCCGCATCCTCTCCATGGACGACGACCACGTCCAGGTCGACATCGGCTTCAAGTCCGAGGGGTTCATCGACCTCTGGGAGTTCATGGACGAGCAGGGCAAGGTGCTCATCAAGGTCGGCGACGAGGTCGACGTGTTGATCGAGGAGTCCGAAGACGAGGACGGTCGCATCGTCCTCTCCAAGGACAAGGCGGACCGCGTCAAGGTCTGGGGCGAGATCAACGAAGCCTACGAGGCGGACCGGGCCGTCGAGGGCCTGATCCTCTCGCGGGTCAAGGGCGGGCTCAGCGTCGACATCGGCGTGAAGGCCTTCCTCCCGGGAAGCCAGGTGGATCTACGGCCCGTTCGCAACCTCGAGAATCTGCTCGGCGAGCGCCTCGAGTTCAAGATCATCAAGTTCAACCAGCGTCGCGGGAACATCGTGCTCTCGCGCCGTGCGCTCCTCGAGAAGGAGCGCGAGAAGATGCGCGCGACCACCCTGGAGACCCTCCAGGAAGGTCAGATCATCGATGGTGTCATCAAGAACATCACCGACTACGGCGCGTTCATCGATCTGGGTGGCATCGACGGTCTGCTCCACGTCACCGACATGTCCTGGGGCCGGGTCAACCACCCGAGCGAGCTCTTCCGGGTCGGCGACGAGATCAAGGTGCAGGTGCTGAAGTTCGATCCGGAGACCGAGCGGGTCTCACTGGGCCTGAAGCAGATCCAGCCCGACCCCTGGGTGGACGCCGCCATGCGCTACCCGATCGGCATGCGGATCAACGGCAAGGCGGTCTCGCTCACCGACTACGGCGCCTTCATCGAGCTGGAGCCGGGCATCGAGGGGCTGGTCCACGTCTCGGAGATGTCCTGGACGAAGCGGATCAAGCATCCCTCGAAGGTGGTCGAGATCGGCGAGCAGGTGGAGGCCGTGGTCCTCGACGTCGACGAGTACAACCGCAAGATCTCGCTCGGCATGAAGCAGATCGAGCCGAACCCGTGGGCGGTGATCGAGGAGAAGTACCCGATCAACACCCGCGTTTCCGGCGAGGTCCGCAACATCACGAACTTCGGCGTCTTCGTCGGGCTCGAAGAGGGCATCGACGGTCTGGTGCACGTCTCGGACATCTCGTGGACCGAGAACATCAAGCACCCGAGCGAGAAGTTCGAGAAGGGAGACGTGGTCGAGGCCGTGGTGCTGAAGATCGACCGCGAGAACGAGAAATTCTCCCTGGGGATCAAGCAGCTCGAAGCCAACCCCTGGGACGACATCCTCAAGAGGTACGCACTGGGCAGCGAGGTCACGGGCGAGGTCACGAACGTCGTGGACTTCGGCGCCTTCGTGAAGCTCGAAGAGGGCATCGAGGGGCTGATCTACAGCTCCGAACTCGCCCAGGAGCGGGTCGACAAACCCTCCGACGTGGTGAAGACCGGGGACTCCGTCACGGCCGTCATCACCAAGGTCGACCCGGCCGAGCAGAAGATCTCCTTGTCCATCCGGGCACTGTCCGATCGCGAACAGCGGGATGCTCTCAAGAAGATGGCGGCCCAGCAGTCGGCGACCCAGACGGCCACCCTGGGTGACGTGGGAGCTCTGGCGGCCCTCAAGGAGAAGCTGGAGCAGTCTGACGGAGGTGACGAGGGCTAGTAGCCCGGTACCTGTCGATCGTCCGCGGGGGGCCGGGCTTCTCCAGCTCCCCGCGGACCAGGCGGAGGGATCGATGACGAAGAGCGGACTCATCGAGAAGGTCGCGGAGCTGACTCCGCACATCTCGAAGAAGGATACGGAGATCGTGGTGAACACGATCTTCGACTCGATGACCGATGCACTCAAGGAGGGCGAGCGCATCGAGATCCGGGGCTTCGGCAGCTTCCAGGTCAAGGTTCGGGAGGCCCGGGAGGGCCGCAACCCGAAGACCGGCGAGGAGGTGCACATCCCCGCCAAGCGGACGCCGTTCTTCAAGGTGGGCAAGGAGCTCAAGGAGATGGTCGACAGCTCCTCCGCCCCCTTGGACGAGTCTCCCGACGACCCGAATCTCTGATCGCCGGTCGGGAGGTGCCCGACCCAGCTCGCCTCCCAGGATCGGTCGGCCGGAGTCGAACGATCGAAGCTCGAAGGAGGGGTCCGTCCCGTGAAGTGGCTGCGACGACTGATCGTGACCGCGCTGCTGGCCGCCTTCGCCTACGTCTCCTACCGGCTTCCCCAGGACAACGCCGTCCTGGTCAACGTCGACCTGATTGCCTGGCAGGCCCCCCCCGTGCCCTTGTGGATGGCCCTGGGGCTGGCCTTCTTCGCCGGAGTGCTCTGCGCGAGCGCGGGTCTGATCTACAAGCTCGCGACCAAGAGCCTGGTGGCGCGCCGCTACCGCAAGACGGTGGCAGGTCTGGAGTCGGAGATTCACCAGCTTCGCAACCTGCCTTTGGCCGGCTCGGAGGCTGCTCCGGTCGTGGAGGAAGCGCCGGCCCCGGATCCCTCATGAGCTTCTGGCGGGGAGAAGTGCCGCGCGGAGAAGCGGATGGCGCGTTTCGCGCCGCCCTCTTGCGGCTGCTGGACCGGGATCTCGCGGGCACGGAGAAGCTCCTCGCCGATGCCGCGCGCGAGGATTCGGACGACCTGGACGCCTACCTCTCCCTGGCGGCCCTGTACCGGAGCCGCGGCGAGATCGGGCGGGCGATCCGGATCCACCAGAACCTGCTACTGCGCTCCGACCTGCCCGCCGAGCGCCGGGACGAGGTGCTCTCGGGGTTGGCGACGGACTTCCAGCGCGGTGGCTTCCTGCAGCGCGCCATTGCGGCCTTCGAGGAGGTGCTGGAGCGCAATCCCTCCGATCCGCGGGCCTTGCGGGCGCTGCGCGAGCTGCACGGGGATGCGCGGGACTTCAAGCGGGCCATGGAGATGGGCCGCCGACTCGCACGGGCCACGGGCGAGGAGGGCCACCGGGATGAGGCGGCCCTCTGGGTGCGCTCCGCCGGCGCGGCCCAGGCCGAGGGTCGCAACGACGACGCGCGAAAGGACCTGAGGCGGGCGCTGCGCCGCGACCCGGAGTGCATCGACGCCTGGGTCGCGCTCGGATCGCTCGAGGTGGAGCGCGGCAAGGACAAGAAGGCCCTGGCCGCCTGGGCCAAGGTCCCGGGGATCGACCGGCGGGCGGGTCCGCGGGTGTATCCCCAGCTCGAAGCCAGCTACGCCGCCATCGGCCGGCCTCGGGATTTCGAGAGCTGGCTGCGTGGCCTGATCGAAGAGCGACCCAGCGACGGCTGTGCGCGCCTCGCGCTCGTTCGCTGCCTCCTGGCCCGGGGTGATGCGGCCGACGCGGAGATCGAGGCGCGACAGATCCTCGAGGCGGATCCGACCAGCCTGGCCGGCCACGCCGCGGTGCTGCAGGCGTTGCTGGGAAAGGGCGAGACGGAGGCGGCGCTCAAGCAGGCGAACGAGCTGCTCCAGGCGATGGCACAGGCGGGTCTGCTGGAGCTGCGCGAGGCCCTCTCGTGAGCCCGACTGCGCGCGGGGCCCGGTCGGCGCGGGACACACCGATGATGCGCCAGTACCTGAGCATCAAGGCCCAGGTTCCCGACGCCTTCCTCTTCTACCGGATGGGCGACTTCTACGAGCTCTTCTTCGACGACGCCGAGTGCGCCGCGCCGCTCCTCGACATCGCGCTCACGACCCGCGACAAGAACAAGCCCGATCCGATTCCGATGTGCGGGGTGCCCGTCCACAGCGCCGACGGCTACATCCGCAGGCTGGCCGAGCTGGGCCACCGGGTCGCCCTGTGCGAGCAGGTGGAGGCCGCCAGCGCGTCGGGACCTCGCAAGCTCGTGAAGCGCGAGGTCGTGGAGGTCGTGACGCCGGGCCTGGTCGGGGACCCGACAGGCCTCGAGGCCTCCCGGGAGGTCGCCTTGGCCGCCCTGGCGGTAGGAGAAGGAGTCTTCGGGCTGGCCGCCATGGAGGCCTCGACCGGGAACTTCCGCGCCACCCTGGCGGAGGGCGCTGGAACCCTGCCCCCCGCTCTCGGGGACGAGCTCGAGCGGATCGCACCGCGGGAGCTCTTGATCGCCGAGGGGCAGGGCGACGCCCTCGGCGGCTTCCTGGCGACCCACCTGCCCGAGACCGTGCTCCGCGAAGTTCCGGAGTCGAGCTTCGCCGCCGATGCGTGCCCGGTCGCTCCTCATGGCTTCCGGGCGGACGCCGCCGACGCCCGCATGGCCGCCGCGGCCGCGGTGCTCGTCTACCTGGCGGCACACCAGCCCGCCGCACTGGGTCAGACGCCGCGCCTGCGTCTCTACCAGCTCGGCGATGCGATGATCCTCGACGGCTCGACCCGACGTCACCTGGAGCTCTTCGAGAGCCAGGAGGATCGCACCCGCGCCGGCACCCTGATCGAACGCCTCGACGAGACGCGCACGCCCCTGGGTGCGCGCTGTCTGGCGCGCTGGATGGCCTATCCGCTGGTCCAGCCCGAGGCCATCCGGACCCGCCAGGACGCGGTCGCACATCTGGCCGAGAGGGACCGGGCCCGCAGCCGGTTGCGCGAGGCGCTCCGCGGGGTTCGTGACCTGGAGCGCATCTTCGCGCGCTGCCAGCGGCCCGGCGCCGAGCCCAGGGATGTGGCCGCCCTGCGCGAATCCCTGGCCTGCCTGCCGGAGGTGCGACTCGCCCTCGAGAAGGACGAGGAGCGGCTCCTGGCGGAGACCCTGCCGGGCCTGCCGCGCCCGGTACCGGTGCCGGGTCTGGTGGAGCTGCTGCAGGAGGCCCTGGTCGACGAGCCGCGGCCCGTGCCCAGGGGCTCGCGGGGCGCGGGCGAGACCGGCTACATCCGCCCCGGCTTCCGTCCGGAGCTCGACCGCCTGCGCGAGGCGGCCACCAAGGGACGGGATTGGATGGCCGGCCTCGAGACCCAGGAGCGCGAGCGCACCGGGATCGCGAACCTGAAGGTGCGCTTCCACCCGGTGCACGGCTACTCGCTCGAGGTGTCGAAGGCGAACCTCTCGCGGGTTCCCGAGGAGTACGAGCGCAAACAGACCCTGGCGAACGCCGAGCGCTTCACGACCCCCGCGTTGCGCGAGATGGAGGCCACCGTGCTCGGCGCGACGGAGCGGGCCGCCGCTCGCGAGCGGGAGCTCTTCGAAGAGCTTCGCCAGGGCGCACTGGCCCAGGCCGGCGAGATCCGCTCGGCGGCGGAGGCCGTCGGCGAGCTGGATGCGCTGCAGTCGCTCGCCGAGGTGGCGCGGCGCGACGGCTGGGTGCGACCCCATGTCGATGAGGGCACCGAGCTGCGCGTGAAGGCCGGGCGGCATCCGGTGGTCGAGGCGATGATGTCCCGGGGCGGTGAGGACTACGTCCCGAACGACGCGAACCTCGACCCTGCGACCACGCGTCTCCTGCTGATCACCGGTCCGAACATGTCGGGCAAGAGCACTTACCTGCGCCAGGTCGCGATCCTGGTGCTGCTCGCCCAGATGGGGAGCTTCGTGCCGGCCGAGGAGGCCCACGTGGGCGTCGTCGATCGGGTCTTCACGCGGGTCGGCGCCTCCGACCGACTGGCTCGCGGCGAATCCACCTTCATGGTCGAGATGCGGGAGACCGCCGAGATCCTCTCCCAGGCGTCGCCGCGAAGCCTGATCATCCTCGACGAGATCGGCCGGGGTACCAGCACCTTCGACGGCCTCTCGATCGCCTGGGCCGTGGCCGAGTACCTGCACGACACACCGGGGCTCGGCGCGCGCACCCTGTTCGCGACGCACTATCACGAGCTCGCCGACCTGGCGCAGACCCGCCCGGGAGTCCAGAACGCCCACTTCGAGGCGCGCGAATGGCAGGAAGAGGTGCTCTTCCTGCGACGCCTCGCGGAGGGGCCCGCGAACCGCTCCTACGGAATCCAGGTGGCACGTCTCGCCGGCCTTCCCCGGGTCGTGATCGAGCGGGCGCGGGAGATTCTCGCGCGGCTGGAGCACGACGAGCTCGCCGCCGACGGCCGTCCCCGCCTCGCCGCCGCCACCGATCGCGGGGAGGACGAGCGCCAGCTCGCCCTCTTCGGGGGCGAGGCACCGAGCGCCGCCGAGCACGAGGTGCTCGAGGCCCTCCGGGAGCTGGATCCCGAGCGGGTTGCACGCACCGATGCCGAAGGCCAGCCAGGCCCGTGCTCGTC
>NYZB01000181.1 GCA_002687015.1 Deltaproteobacteria bacterium | reverse complement strand
CGGAACCTCGGGCTGGATCGCAAGCCGCGCTGCAGCTCCGAGGGCGTGAGCCGGGCGAGGGGGCGACCGAGCAGCCGCTCTTCCTCGTCCGGGTCCAGGGTGGGGCTCGTGGATTCGAGGAAGCGCAGGTGGAGCTTGGTCAGCCGGAAGCGGACCGCGTTCCACAGGTAGGAATGGCTGCGCAGCCACTCTTCGCCCGGGAAGTCCACGGCGGGAACGCCGCGGACGGTTCGCAATCGGCCCCGGTGGTCGACGATCCGATGCGTGGACCTCGCGCGAACGGGAAGCGCGCCTTCATCCAGCTCGAGCTCCTTCCACTGCAGATCGTCGGGGTCGTTCTCGGTCTCGACCATCAGGACGAGATCCGGGGAGAGGTCGAGGCCCCGCCGCTCGAGGAAGATGAGCTGGTCGTCGGCGCTCCATCCGGGCACCCCGCCATTCAGGACTTCGACCCGGTCGGTCCCCACGCGCAAGCCCTGCGCGAGCCGCGCGCCGAAGCTGTCCGCCTCCTCGACCCCCCAGCCAAAGGCGAAGGAGTCCCCCAGCACGAGGACCCGGTAGCGGCCGGGCGGCCTGGTCGCCGGGATCGAAGGCCCCCGCAGACCCGACTCGTTGATGGAGACGCCGACCTCGAAGTGCTCGGTCTGGTGCACGGCCCGGGCCCCCTCGCGAAGAGCGAAGGGCAGGTACGGGTCCGGCCGGAAGGGGTTGAAGCGGTAGGCCTTGCCTTCGCCCGGGGCCTTCTCGCCGCTCCAGGCCGGCAGGGCCCGGAACAGGAGCTCTCCCAGCGCGAGGCTCACGGAGACCGATGCGAGGGCGAGCACCAGGTTGGCCACCCACCCCCAACGCGATCCTGTGTTTCGCGGATCGGACACGGCCTGCTTCTACCTCACGATCCGGCCAGCTTCTACCCCGGCTCGAAGACCCCCCCCGGGGACTTCGGCCCCGTCGATCTACTGAACCGGATCCCAACCTCCTGCGACCTACGAACCAGGAGGCCAAAGACCATGACGGCCACACAGATCGACGACAGCTTCTCCCGCAAGCCGGTTCACACGACCCTGCTCTCGCTCGTCACCGAGCTCGATGCGCTCGCCGACGACGCGGAGACGACCGTCGAGGCCGTCCAGGGCCTGCTCAAGTCCGGTCGCGCCGTGCTCACGGGCAACTTCAAGGGCCAGACCCTCGAGTAGTCCGGCAGCGCCCCCCAGCCGAGGCTCCGCTGGCTCAATCGGGGTCGGCCAGGTCCCACCACTCGACGATCTGTTCGTACACGACCGGGCAGGCCGCGAGCCGCAGGTGCGACGTCGACGGGAACACGCGCACGTGGGAGTCGGGGAAGCGGTGGGATGGTCCCAGCATCACATGACCGTGCGCCGAGAACTGGGTGACGAGGACGTCGCCCAGGATCTTCGAGATCGGATGGTCGGGATCCGAGCCCAGTGTCGCGA
Source organism: Deltaproteobacteria bacterium (assembly GCA_002687015.1). GTDB lineage: Bacteria > Myxococcota_A > UBA9160 > UBA9160 > UBA6930. The sequence goes on along the minus strand of NYZB01000181.1, from coordinate 5,027 downwards.
CGCCCACGTAGTGGCGAGCTCCCGCCAGGAGCGGGACCTCCGAGCGGCGTGGCCAGGTGAGCGCATCCGGGTGGCGGTCGTTCCAGTCTTCGTCGACGAGGGCTCCGAAGCGGAGATCCTTGATGCCAGCGCTTCGGCGGTTGCCAATCTCGGCGAGCACCTGGGCAACGGGCAGGGAGCCGAGGGCCGACGTGAGCACGTTGCCCGCCTTCTCGAGCGGCGAGCCTGCGTGGGGAGTCCCGAGCAGGAAGATCCGGCGCGTTGCGGCCGCCCAGTCGTGGTCCTCTTCCGCGCCGTAGTGGGTGGCGCTGCGGATCACGAGCCCGCCCAGCGAGTGGCCCAGCAGGTTCAGCTCGACCAGGGGCTCGGGCCAAGCATCGAAGAGGTGTTGGAGGATGCGGGCGAGCTCGCGGCCGTTCTCCGAGATGTGCCGCCCGGAGTTGTAGCGGAGGTACAGGGGAGTGAGCCCGGTGCGGCGGGCCATCAGCGTTCCATAGTCGACCGTCGCCGCGGCGTCCTCGGGGTCTGCGAGGCGAAAGCGGTGCTCGGTCGCCATCAACCCGTGGACCATGAGCAGCACGGCGCCCGAATGGCTCCCGAGCTGATTCGCCAACGGTCGGTTCAGGTCGAGAACCGCGCCGTCGGCGCTTCGTACGGTCATCGGCAGCGCCAAGGGCGACGACTTCTCCTCCAGCCCGTCGCCGACCAGGCCGTTCGCCGCGCCGATGGCCTCGTCCCTGTACGTGGCAGCGTTCTCGACCAGATGCACGGCGGCGTCACCGGCCGCCCGCCCGGCGGCGGCCGCAGCACGCCAGGTCATCGAGCCGGCGCGGGCGATCTCACGGCCGGTGGCCTGGAGCCAGCTCGAGGTCGAAGGGGACTCACTCATCGCGTGATCCTAGGTGTTGAAACGACGCTCGTCGCCGCGGGTCGGCGCCGATGGGCCTGGCCCGTCGGGCGTCCTCCCGGCCTTGCCGGAAGGGCCGTTACCCGAACACCTCCTCGAAGACCTCCTCGGAGAACCCGACCAGCACCGTCTTGCCCGCGCGGATCGTCGGCGCCCTCAGGTTGCCCGTCGGGCCGAGCATGGCATCCACGCAGGCCTTGGGCGCCTTTCCGCCCGGCTTGAAGGTGTCGACCTTCTTGCCCTTGGCCACGATCACCTTGCTGGCCGCCTTGGCGAGCCTGGCCGCGTCGGCTCGGCTGAGCTTCGCGGAGGCAGACACCTTTTCCCTGGCTTCGACTCCCTTGGCGTCCAGGAACTTGGACGCTCGCGTGCAGGAGGTTCAGCCCTTCCGGTCGTAGTACCAGTCGATGCGCCTGGCCATGTCGTTCTCCTCGAAAGATGACTCGGGTGAGACACCAGAGGTAACCGGTTCCGGCCGCCCGCGCACTACCCGATGCGGGCGGATTGACCGCCGTCGACGGGCAGGGCGACCGCGGTCACGAAGCCGGCCTCGTCGGAGGCCAGGAAGAGCGCCGCGTGGGCCACGTCCCAGGCCGTGCCCATGCGGGCGCGGAGCGGCACCTGCTCGTCCCGTCTCTTGCGCAGCTCTTCCTTCGGAATGCCGGTTCCCCTGGAGATGCCCTCGATCGCCATCGGCGTGTCCATCAGCCCGGGCATGATCACGTTCGCGCGGATCCCGTGCTTCGCGTTGCCGATCGCCAGCGTCTGGGTGTAGGCATTCACCCCGGCCTTCGAGGTCTTGTAGGCCACGATGCCCGTCGAGCAGACCGCCGCGATCGAGGAGATGTTGATGATCGAGCCACCCTGCTGCTCGCGCATGACCGGCAGCACGGCCTTGCACGGGAACACCACGCTCTTGAGGTTGACCTCGAGGATCCGGTCCCAGACTTCTTCTTCGATGTGGGCCGGACCGGCATCCGAGCCCCCGATTCCCACGTTGTTGTGCAGCACGTCGACCCGACCGAGCTCGCGGGTGGCGGACTCGACCATGCGGCGGCAGTCCTCTTCGCGCGTCGCATCCGCTTCGCAGGCGTTGGCCTGCCCGCCCTCGTCGCGGACCATGGCCACGGTCTCTTCGGCCGACGCGAGATCGCGATCGACGGCCACCACCCGGGCTCCCTCCCGGGCAAAGAGGATGGCTGTGGCCCGGCCGTTGCCGATCGTGTCGCCGGGGGTCTGGCCCGCTCCCACGACGATCGCGACCTTGCCCTCGAGGCGGCCGCTCACTCCGGCAGGCTCGGCAGCCCGGGCTCCGGCTGCACGCCCAGGGTGTTGAGCGCCATCGAGACGAGGTTGTACTGGCCGACGGTGAACACCAGATCGATGCGCTGCTGGGGGTCGAGTTCGTCCAGCCGCTCCCAGGTGGCGTCGGACACGAAGGCGTCGGCGTGCAGCTCGTCGGTGGCATCGAGGAGAGCGCGGTCGAGCTCGTTCCACCCCTCCGCCTTCGAGCCCGTCGGGATGCGATCGATCTCCTCCTGGCGGAGGCCCGAGGCCAGCCCGACCAGTACGTGCTGGCCCCATTCGTAGCCTGCCCGACACAGCCACCCGATGCGCAGGATCACCAGCTCGCGCTCCCGCGCGGGGAGGGTCGACTTGGCGAGCACGTGGTTGCCGAAGGGCAGCCAGCGCCGCATCAGGTCCGGGTGATGGGCCAGGGTGCGGAAGATGTTGAGGATGGGGCCCTCGCGGAAGACCTCCTTCACCTGGTCGGGGAGCTGCTCGTCGCCGAGGGGCGCGAGGCGGGGTTCGGACAAGCGCATGGGGATCCTCCTGGCCGGCACGATACCCGACCGTCCGCGATTTCGACCCGGCGGCCCAGCTACTCGAGGGCCAGGTTCCGGAAGGCGACCAGGTCCTCGTCGCTCACGCCGAGCGCGTCACGCCGGAAGGCGTCGAAGCTGCCGTGGCGCTTCCGGATCTCGTCGAAGCCGGCCTGGAGGTAGGCGCGCTCGACGCCCATGATCGGGCGCACCTCGTCGGGGTCCGTCCGGAACAGCGATGCGAAGCGGATGAAGAGCAGCGACCGCTCGATGCGCTTGCCGGTGTAGTGGTTGGTCAGCAGGAAGTCCTCGAAGACCACCTCCTCGGGCACGCCCAGGGTGCGCAGGATCAGGGCCGAGGCCATGCCGGCACGGTCCTTGCCGCCCGTGCAGTGGACGAGCGTGGGCAGGGCCTCGGCGTGCTGCACCCTCTCCAGGAGCCGGGCGTAGCGGTCGACGAAGTCCGTCACGAAGGCGCGGTTGCCCTCGACCAGCATCTGTCCCAGGTCGACGCCCGCGAGGTCTCCGGAGAGGATCCTCTCCTGCAGCTCCGCCAGCTTGGCACCTTCGACGCCGATCTCGAGCTCGAGCACCTCGGGGGCCGGATCGCTGGGGAGCCGGTCCGGCGCCTCGGCCTTCTCCTCCGGCGTGCGGAAGTCGCACACCAGCTTGAGCCCGAGCCCAGCCACCGTGGCCACGTCGGCATCGGTCAGGTCTCCCAGCGCGTCCGAGCGGTAGAAGAGACCCCAGCGCACCGCGCGACCGTCTTCGCTCGGGTAGCCCCCGAGGTCGCGGAAGTTGTGGGCGCCTTCGAGCGCCACGTGGCGCGTCTTCACGTGCTCGGGCATGCCCGCGTAGAGCTCCGGCCCGCCACATGCGAGCAGGCTCAGGGCTGTCGGTACGAGGACGAAGAGGAAGGGCAGGGCGCGGCGCATGGGAGGCTCCTGGCGGCGAACCCGCGCATCCTATTCGATTCCGCGCGCCCGAGCGAACGCCGCGATACCCTGCGGAGCCATGGAAGCCCGTGGGTCCGCGCTGCCGACCCGGCCCGAGGAGTTCGGCGCAGCTTGGCTGACCGCGGCGTTGGCGCCACGCTTTCCCGGTGTGGTCGTCCAGGGCCTCGACTGGGAGCCGCTCCGCGTCGGGACCAACTGCAACGCGCGGTTGAAGCCGCGCTATACCGAGCCAGCGGGGGCACCGGCTTCCCTGTTCGTGAAGCTCCCGCCCCAGGACGAGACCCAGAGGCTCCTCGTGAAGGGCACCGGAATGGCCGCGCGCGAGGTGGACTTCTACCGGCACCTGGCCGCGGTGGTCCCCCTGCGCGCACCCGAGCCCTACTACGCAGCTTCCGATCCGGCGACGGGTGACTTCGTCATCTTGATCGAGGACCTGGCCGAGGGGGGCTGCCGGTTTCTCGAAGGGGGAACGGGCGTCTCGCTGGATTTCGCGCGCCAGGCGATGCAGGACCTCGCTGCCCTGCACGCAGCCTTCGCCGGTGGCTCCGGGCGAAGCGAGGCCCTGGCCTGGGTGCAGCCGCCCGTTCGCATGCCCGAGTACGGGGCTGGAATGCTGAGCGTCGGCCTGGCCTCCCGCAGGGAAGAGATGAGCCCGGCCTTCGCGGAGCTGGCCGAGCTCTACGTCGAGCTCAACGATCCGATCCACGACGCCTGGGAGCGCGGCGAGCCCTGCCTGCTCCACGGCGACACCCACCTCGCCAACCTCTTCGACGACGCCGGTCGGCCCGGCTTCCTCGACTGGGGGCTGATCTCCTGGGGACCCGGGATGCGGGACGTTACCTACTTCCTCTGCATGTCGCTCTCGGTGGAGGACCGCCGAGGCCACGAGCGGTCCTTGATCGAGGCCTACCTGGCTGCGCTGGCGGAAGCGGGTGCGGCGGCCCCCTCCTTCGACGAGGCCTGGGCCCTCCACCGGCTCCACGCGAGCTACACCGTTCCGGCGGCGGCGCCGGCCGTCCTGCGAGAGCCGCCGGAGCTGGCGAGCTACCTCCGCGACTTCCTGGAGCGCGCGAATGCGGCGGTGACGGATCTCGAGGCCGTGCCCGCCCTGCGCGCGGCGATCGGGGGGTGACGCGTCAGCGCGCCTTGGCCAGGACCTGTCGCCGGAAGGCGCGGATCACGGGCACCTGATCCAGCCAGGGCGAGGCGTCGGCCCGCGACGCGTCGACCTCGCTGCTCTCGCCCGCGAAGCCGGCGGGGATCTGGCTCACGAATTCGGGCGGATCTTCGCTGTCGTCGAGGAAGTGGTACTCGTAGCCGGGCAAGAGCAGGTCGTCGGCG
>NYZB01000180.1 GCA_002687015.1 Deltaproteobacteria bacterium | reverse complement strand
GTAGCCTTCGAAGCTCTCGTGGATCTGGGCGGCCAGCTCGCGCGTGGGCGCGAGCACCAGGGCCTGGATCTCGCGGCGGCCCCGCTCGCGGGAGCCTCGCAGGAGCTGATCGAGGATCGGCAGCGCGAACGCGGCGGTCTTGCCGGTGCCGGTCTGGGCACAGCCCAGCACGTCGCGGCCTTTCAGGAGATGGGGAATGGCCTCACGCTGGATCGGCGTGGGCACTTCGTAGCCGGCATTGCGCAGCGTCTTTCGCAGCGCGGAGGAGAGGTCGAGGGCATCGAAGCCTCGGACCTGGGTCGGGTGGGCCCCTTCGGGCGCCACCGGAATCGGAGATGCGGTCAAGAGTCGTTTCCTTTGGGAGCGGCCGGACACTGGCCCTCGTCGGCCGAGGTGCGCGGCTCCGCTCGATGAATGGACGGGTCCCGATCTCCTTCGAGGAGTGCCTTCCAGGAGAGCCGGATCCGCTCTCGCCTTTCGAGGTGGATCGGGAGCTCTTCGGGGGGATGGCGTCGGAACCCGGGGCGGTGGCCTGGCCACCTGCACGTCCCGCCCTCGTGACGTGATGAAGTTGGTATCGAGCGCTCCCGGATCCGAGGCTTCTGGGGTCGGGAGCAGGGCGTCAGAAGGCGGCGGGCAGACGAGGCGCGCCTCTGCTGATCGAGCTCGGCGCGAACGATAACGAATGGAATCGCAACGCGCCTACCACCCCTCCCATCGGCCGCCGGCGCCAGAAGTTGAATGCCCGCCCATTCGCGTCACAGCCCCGCAAAGGCCAGGGCCTGGGCCACGTAGAGCGCCAGCGGCAGCCCGCTGTGGGGCCCCGGCTCGTTCTGGGAGAGCACGACGCCGACCAGCCCGCTCTCAGGGCTCACGAAGAAGGTCGTACCGTAGTAGCCGCCCCACCAGAAGTCGCCATCGCGATCGGAGAAGGGCGTGGCCGCGGCATCGGCGACGACCGAAAGGCCCAGGCCCCAGCCGAGCCCGCCGATCTCCATCGCCTGACCCTCGAGCACTCCGGATGGCACGTGCAGGCGCGTCATCTCCGCGACGGTCTCCTCGGACAGGATCCGGACCCCCTGGTATTCGCCGCGGTTCCAGAGCATGAGCGCGAAACGCATGTAGTCGCTGGCGGTCGAGACCAGGCCGCTGCCGCCCGGCGTCCAGTCCGAGATCCCGGGATCCACCAGGATGAGCTCGCCGTCCTCATCCTGGGTGTAGACGCGTGCCAGCTCTTCCGGCTCCGGCTCGTGAGTGAGGAAGCGGGTCGAGGACATCCCGAGCGGCTCGAGGATGCGCCGCCCGACGAAGGAGGCGAAGGGCTCACCCGCAGCGACCTCGATGACGCGGGCCAGGACGTCCGCCGACCCGCCGTAGCGCCACCTCGTGCCGGGCTGCTCGAAGAGGGGGAGCTTCGCGATCCGATCGACGCGCTCTGCGAGGGAGCCCGTCTCGGTGGAGCGGAGGCCCTCCGCCTTCCAGTGCTCGACCAGGTCCGAAGGCTCCCTCATGCCCGGCCCGATGCCCGAGGAGAACATCAGGAGGTGGCGCACGGTCGGGATCGGGTCGGCCGTTTCGGTCGGGAAGGAGCCGTCCTCGGCACGCGTGTGGCGGGTCGCAACCCGTGCGTTCGCGATCGCCGGGATGTAGCGCTGCACCGGGTCGTCGAGGCCGAGCTTCCCCTCCTCGATGAGGATGTGGGCCGCAACGGCCGTCACCGGCTTCGTCATGGAGGCGAAGCGCATGCGCGTGTCGAGGTCGAGGGGCTTCCTGGCCTCCACGTCGGCGTAGCCCGCCACCGTCGCGTACACCGGGTGCCCGTCTCGCGCGAACATGGCCGCGAAGCCGGAGCGGGTTTCAGACCAGGCGTTCCAGCGCAGGTAGGCGTCCATCGCGGCGCGGCTCCACCACGAGAGGCCCGGCCCGGGCTCGCTTCCAGGCACCGCCGGCGGCACGTCGATCTCGAGAGACGCACCACTGCAGCCCAGGGTCGAGGCGGTCGCGAGCACCGCGATGCATCGCCGAATCGTCATCCCGTCCCCTCCATCCTGCCCCCCTGCACGGCCCAAGGGGCGGGCAGCCCGGTGCACACCCTACCAGCTCGCACGGCATGATTCCCTCGCAGCCTTGGTGGTAGAGTCCGGGTGCACCGCCAGGAGGCTCCATGCGTCACGCCACCCTGCTCGCCATCTCGGCTCTTCTCGTCGCCCTCGGCCATGCCGATCCGTCGCTCGCCCAGGAGGCGGAAGAGCCGGCGGGCCAGATCAGCTTCCCCAGCGGCTCGGTCTTCGAGATGGGCGACGAGACCCTCCTCCTCCGCCCGCCTCCGGACCCCGACCGGCGGGCCTACTTCGGCGATCTCCACGTTCACACCACCTATTCCTTCGACGCCTTCGTCTTCGGCACCCTCGCCACGCCCTACGACGCCTATCGCTATGCGAAAGGCGAGGCGATCGAGCATCCCGCCGGCTTCGAGGTGAAGCTGCGGCAGCCGCTCGACTTCAACGCCGTGACCGACCACGCCATGTTCATGGGCGTCGTCCGGGCCGCAGCCGACACTTCGACCGAGTTCTCCAAGCTCGAGCTCGCCCAGCCGCTCCACGACCTGAACGCGCCCGGCAACAAGGGCATGTTCGGCATTGCGGGCCGCCTCAGGGCCTTTGGGAGCTTCTTGCCGGCCGCCATCGCCGGCATCCGGGACGGATCGATCGACCGTGAATCCGTGCTCGAGATCACCCGGACGGCCTGGCAGGACTCGGTGGACGCGGCCGAGCTCTACAACGATCCCGGTCGCTTCACGACCTTCGTCGCCTACGAGTACACGAGCTCGAGCGACGACCGGGGCAACCTGCATCGCAACGTGATCTTCAAGGGCGGTGACAAGATCCCCGCCCTTCCCTTCTCGCGCTTCCACTCCCAGAACCCGGAGGGGCTATGGGATTGGATGGACGGGCTTCGTGCCCAGGGGATCGAGAGTCTCGCCATCCCCCACAACTCGAACGGCTCGAATGGGCAGATGTTCAAGCTCGTGGATTGGGCGGGGGATCCCCTGGACGATGCGTACGCCATGCAGCGGATCCGCAACGAGCCGCTCGTCGAGATCACCCAGGTCAAGGGGACATCGGAGACCCACCCGGCGCTCTCGCCCAACGACGAGTGGGCCGACTTCGAGATCATGCCCTATCGCGTGGCGACCACGCTGCCGAGTGATCCGCCCGGCAGCTACGTGCGCGATGCCCTGCGCCGGGGCCTCGCCCTGGAGAGCGGGGGGATCACGAATCCCTACGAGTTCGGCTTCGTCGGTGCGAGCGATACCCACACCGCCGCGATGTCCGACGACGAATCCAACTTCTTCTCGAAGGTCGGCCTCCTCGACGCAACGGCCGAGAGGCGGGGCTCGGTCCCCATGTCCTTCCTACCCAGGCTGGCCTTCCGCTTCGCGGCGCCCGATCAGCTGATGGAGGTCGATGGCAAGACCTATACCGCAGCCCCTCTCTCGACCTTCGGGGCCTCGGGCGTGACGGGGGTGTGGGCCGAGGAGAACACCCGCGAGGCGATCTACGAGGCCTTCCGGCGCAAGGAGACCTTTGCGACCTCGGGCCCGCGCATCCGGCTCCGCTTCTTTGGCGGGCGCAGCTTCGAAGCCGATCTGCTCCTCGCTCCCGACGCGGTGAGCCGCGCCTACGCGAGCGGAACCACGATGGGAGGCGAGCTCCCGGTGGGCCCGGGAGAGCCGAGCTTCCTGCTCATCGCCCTCGCCGATCCGGAGGGCACGAAGCTCCAGCGGCTCCAGGTCATCAAGGGATGGGTGGACGCCGAGGGCGAGACCTTCGAAGCGGTCTACGACGTCGCCTGCTCCGGCGGTGCGCCCGTCGACCCCGAGACCCATCGCTGCCCCGACAACGGCGCTCGGGTCGACCTCACCGACTGCTCCATCACCCAGGACGTGGGGGAGGCCCAGCTCCGGGCTCTCTGGCGGGATCCCGACTTCGATCCCGGTCACCGCGCCTTCTACTATGCGCGGGTCCTCGAGAACCCCACCTGTCGCTGGTCGACCTGGGATGCGGTTCGCGCCGGGGTCGCGCCGCGCTCCGACCTGGCGAAGACCCTCCAGGAGCGGGCCTGGTCCTCGCCCATCCAGGTGGTGCCGGGCGGCTGACCGGGGCGGAGGTCGAGAGGGATCGACCCTCAGCCCCCGACCGTCCCTCCGCGGGCCTGGCACTGGTCGACGTCCATGAACTGGTCGCGGCCGCCCAGGCGGCAGCGGACGATGCTCTCGTCGACCGGCTCGGAGGCGAGGGTGCGCGCCTTCATCCACCACTCGCGGACGAACTTGGGGAGGTTCTTCTTCCAGTCCTTCTTCGAGGTGGCGCGGCGGCCGGGCTCCGTGGCGGGCTCCGGCTCCTCGGGGGCCTTGCCCGAGTAGCGCTCCATCTCCTTGGCGCCCGAGTCGAGCTCGTCGGCCACGAAGCAGCCGCCGGCCGGGAAGGCGAGGAGGGCGCAGAGGAGGACGAGGACACCGGTACGCATCCCCACCTCATCGGCACACCGGGCCCCGGCCTTGTCCCCTGTGGGGCGCCACTGGCCCCCCGGGGCCTCCCTTGCGCCCCAGCTCTTCACGAGCGGGTCCGACCCCTCTGTTAGCTTCTGCTGCTGTCGGGAAAGGGGGTGGGGATGGGCATCGTCGAGGATGTGTCGGCCCGGCTCACGGCCGCCATGCGGGCCAAGGAGAGCGTCGAGGTTGCCGTCCTGCGGATGATTCGGGCGGCACTCCTGAACGAGATGAAGAAGGATGGCGCCGAGACCCTCGAGGACGAAGCCGCCGTCGCGGTCATTCGCCGCATCGAGAAGCAGCGCAAGGAGAGCATCGAGGCCTTCGCGAAGGCCGGGCGCGAGGATCACGCCGAGCAGGAGCGCGCCGAGCTCGCCGTGGTGCAGACCTTCCTGCCAAGCCTCGCCGACGAGGCCACGACTCGCGGATGGGTCGAAGCTGCCATTGCCGAGAGCGGGGCCTCCGGTCCCAGGGAGCTCGGCAAGGCGATGGGTGCCTTGATGAAGGCCCACAAGGGCGACGTCGACGGCAACCTGGCGAGGCGCATTGCGGGAGAGCTGCTCGGGGCTGGCTGAGCCGCAGCCCCGGCGGCGCGCTCCTCAGCCTTCGGTCTCGCCGGAGGGATGCCACGCCTGGATGACGTTCCAGATCTCCTCGGCCGTCTCGGCGTAGCTGACGAGCTGACGGTCCTCCTGGCGGATGAGGCCCTCGTCGACCAGGAAGTCCAGGTCGAGCGCCCGGTCCCAGAACTGCCGCCCCACCAGCACGATGGGAAGGGGCGATTGCTTGCCCGTCTGCACCAGGGTCAGGACGTCGAAGAGCTCGTCCAGGGTTCCGTAGCCGCCGGGGAAGGCGACCAGGGCCCGGGCGCGCTGCACGAAGTGCAGCTTGCGCAGCGCGAAGTAGCGGAACTCGAAGCTCAGCTCCGGCGTGAGGTATGGATTGGAGGCCTGCTCGAAGGGCAGCGCGATGTTGAGGCCCACGGTCGGAGCACCGGCTTCGCTGGCACCCCGGTTCGCCGCCTCCATGAGACCCGGCCCGCCGCCCGTCACGACGGTCAGGCCGTCCTTGCGGGCAGCCAGATTGCCGAAGTCTCTTGCCACGTCGTAGTAGTGGGCACTTGCCAGGCGTCGTTCGCAGGCGCGCAGCTCCTGCTCGCTCGCCGCGTCCCGCAGCGCATCGTGATTCGTCCTCGCCTCGTCGACGGCTCGGAGGGCGTTGTCCCGATCGACGAGGCGCGTACTGCCGAAGACGACGATCGTGGCCTCGACTCCCCGATCCTGGAGGGCGAGCTCCGGCTTCAGGTACTCGAGCAGGAGCCGCACCGGGCGCAGCTCGTCGCGGGCGAGCAGCGCCAGGTCCCGATCGGCTCGGGCTGCGCTCGGCAGGCCCGCCTGACTCTCCGGTCGATCGCTCATCACGGCTCCTCTCCGGTGGCTTCGGATGCAATCCCCAGGTCGCGTCCGCGGCGACTTCCGCCTCCCCATGAAAGCACGCCTTGGCGTGCGGGCGCGGCTCTCGGTTTCCGCGGCCCTGCCCATGGGGAATCGGGCCCCTTTCGATGCCTGGCCTGGCCTAGTCCGCCCCGGGCGAGCCCGGAGAGCCGGCACGATTCGGCTCCCCTTGTGGCATGGAACCTGCTCTACTCTCCGACATGGCGAGCCCCGAGTCGAGCACATCGCCCCCCCGCTTCTGGCCCCGTGTGGCGCGGGCGCTACGGCTCGACCCTTCCCTCTACGACGAGCTCGAGGCCGACGCCACGGGCTTTGCGCAGGCGACCTCGGTCGTCCTGGTGGCCGGTCTCGCGCGCGGGGTCTACGGGCTCGAGGCCGAGGGCGCGGTCGGCGTCGTAGGCAGCCTGATCGGAGCGGTGATCATCTGGTTCGCTGCGGCGGCCGTGCTCAGTGCCGTGGGGGTACGTTGGGTTCACGGCACCACGGACTTCGGCGAGATGCTTCGCACCCTCGGCTTCGCCGCGGCCCCGCTGTGGCTGCTGGCAGCGGGCGGGCTGGTGACGGGTCCCGCTCACCTGGCGATCGGAATCGCCGCCCACGCCTGGGCCGTCGCGGCGTCGGTCGTCGCCGTGCGCCAGGCCCTCGACACGGACACCGCCCGCGCCTTCGCGACCTTCGGCCTGGCGATCGGGGTCGGCGCCGGGCTGCTCCTCCTCCTGGGCGCACTCGTCGCCAGCTGCGTGGGTGCCTGAGGGACGCGAACGCGGTGAAGCTCGGCTTCCTCGGGGCAACGGGAACCGTCACCGGTTCGAAGTACCTGGTCTCCTCCGGCGGCGACCGCCTCCTCGTCGACTGCGGGCTCTACCAGGGCGTGAAGGCCCTGCGCCTGCGCAACTGGCAGCTCCCCTCGGCCGATCTCCAGGGTCTCGATGCCGTCGTCCTGAGCCACGCCCACCTCGACCACACGGGCTACCTGCCGGTGCTGGTTCGCGAGGGCTTTCGCGGCCCCGTCTACTGCACGGCGCCGACGGCGATGCTCTGCTCCATCCTGCTCCCCGATTCGGGGCGCATCCACGAGGAGGATGCCCGCTACGCCAATCGGAAGGGCTTCTCCAAGCACCAGCCGGCGCTGCCCCTCTACAGCGAGGAGGAGGCCGAGCGCGCGCTGACCCATCTGCTTCCCGTGGAGTTCGGGGCCGAGCAGGCCATCGGGGACCTGCGCGCGGTGCTTCGGCCGGCTGGCCACATCCTGGGTGCCGCCAGCGTCGAGATCTCGGAACGCGGACGCCGTCTGCTCTTCTCCGGCGATCTCGGGCGGAGCGATGACCTCCTCATGACCCCTCCGGCAGGGCCCACCTCCCCCGACTGGCTGGTGGTCGAGTCCACCTACGGGGACCGGGACCACGAACGCGTGGATCCCATCGCCCGCATCGCCTCCATTCTCGTGCGCACCCTCGAGCGCGGCGGGACCCTGCTGGCTCCGTCCTTCGCGATCGGGCGCGCGCAGACCCTGCTCTATTGCTTCCACGAGGCCTTCCGTCGCGGCCTGGCCCCGGAGGTTCCGGTCTACGTGAACAGCCCCATGGCGACGAGCGCGAGCGAGCTGTACCAGCTCTTCCCCGACTACCACCGCCTCTCTGCCGAGCAGTGCGCCGAGGTGCTCGGTCGCGCGACCTTCGTGCGTTCCGTCGAGGACTCGGTGGAGCTGACGAGGCGGGGTCGCTTCCCAGCGGTGATCATCTCGGCCAGCGGCATGGCGACCGGCGGGCGGGTGCTCCACCACCTGAAGGGGCTGGCTCCCGACCAGCGAAACACGATCCTGCTGCCTGGCTTCCAGGCTCCCGGAACCCGGGGCGACGCGATCGCGCGGGGTGCCTCCGAGGTGAAGATCCACGGAGAGCAGGTCCCGATTCGCGCCGAGGTGGTTCAGCTCGACCTCCTCTCCGCCCATGCGGACCAGCGGGGCCTGCTGGAGTGGGTGGGCACCTGCCGCCGACCCCCTCGGAGGGTCTTCGTCACCCATGGAGAAACCCTCGCTTCGGATCTGCTCCGTCGCGAGATCGCGGAGCGCCACGGGTTCGCCGCCGTGACCCCCGAGTATCGCGACGAGCTCGATCTCCGGTAGAACGCTCGCCGACGACTGCACCTGGCAGCGCGCTAGGATTCCCGTGCCCCAGTCCACGGGAGGAGATCCATGGGACGCTGTGACGGAAAGGTCGCGCTCGTCACCGGTGCCAGCCGGGGGATCGGGCGGGCGATTGCGCGGCGGCTCGCCTCCGAGGGCGCCTCGGTGGTCCTGAACGCCTCGCGCCTGGGCGCGCACGGTGAGCTGCAGGGCACTCTCGAGGAAGCGGTGTCGGAGATCCAGACGAGCGGGGGCAAGGCGGCCGCCGTGGTGGCCGATCTCTCCGACCGGGCCGCTCGCGGAGACCTGGTCGAGCGCGCGAGCGAGGCCTTCGGGTCCATCGACATCCTGGTGAACAACGCGGCCTCCGCACAGATGAAGCTGCCCAGCGAAGCGACGAGCGAGGAGCGGAGCTCGATGTTCGAGCTCAACGTCAACGCCCCCGTCGATCTCGCGCAGCAGGCCATTCCGGCCATGAAGACCCGGGGAGGCGGATGGATCCTGAACATCAGCAGCGCCTCGGCGATCCAGCCCGAAGTGCCGTATCGCGACTCGTGGATGGCCGCCCTGATCATCGGGCCCTACGGCGCCACGAAGGCGGCTCTCGACCGCTACACGACGGCCCTGGCCCACGAGCTGGCGGAGCACGAGATCTTCGTGAATGCCCTCCTGCCGGTGGCGATCGTCTTGACCCAGGGCGCGGACTTCGTTCGAGACATCGCCCGAAAGAACCCCGACATGGTCGAACCCGTGGAGATGATGGCCGAGGGGGCCCTCGAGCTGTGCACGGGGCGCCACGTGGGGCGGGTGGTCACCAGTCGCGCCATCGTCCACGAAGCGGCCCGCAAGGTCCGGAGCCTCGATGGTCGGCGCGTGCTCGGCGATGCCTTCATGGATGCCGACGTCGAGGCGACCGCCTGAGGGGAGCCATGCTCTTCTATTTCGACTTCGACAACTACGTCCGGATGCTCCGGCTGGCCTGGAACGAGAGTGCGCCGAAGGCGCGCCTCTACTATCTCGGCGTCCTGCTGGTCGCCGTACCCATCGTCTCGGGCTTCCACGCGATCTGCTTCTTCCTGGACGGGCTCCTCTTTCCGGAGCTCCGCCGCGTCGAGGTGAAGCAGCCGATCTTCATGGTGGGCCACGCCCGCAGCGGGACGACGCTGACCCATCGCTTGATGAGCCGGGACGAAGGCCGGTTCAGCTACTTCCTGCTCTGGGAGTGCTACTTCCCGTCGTTGCTCCAGAAGAAGCTGATCCGACTCGGGATCCGCTTCGACGAGCGCGTCCTCGGCGGCCTGCTCGCCCGACAGGCGAAGCGCTTCGAGGAGAAGCGCTATGGCGGATCCCGCCACATCCACGCCATGGGGCTCACGATTCCGGAGGAGGACGACATCGTCCTCTACTACTCGATGGCGTCGGGCTTCTGGATCACGAAGATGCCCTACATGGGCGACCTCGACTTCTACCACATGAACGACTGGCCCGAGAAGAAGCGCCGCGGCTACAACCGCTTCTACCGCGAATGCGTGCGGCGCCAGCTCTACCTCAATGGGCCCGAGAAGACGCATCTCGCAAAGAACCCGCTCTGGTCGGGCCGCGTCGAATCGCTGATCGAGTTCTTTCCGGGTGCACGGATCGTCGTGAACGTCCGGGATCCCCGCGAGACGATCCCGAGCCTGCTCAAGCTGATGCGGGCGGGCTGGAAGAGCATGGGATGGGAGGAAGCCCGCCAGCAGCGCTGCCTGAATGTGCTGGCCAACCAGTCCTTGCACACCTACCGGCACCCCCTCGAGACCCTCGATGCGAATCCGGCGACCCCGGGCGCCGTCGTCGACTACCAGGAGCTCATCTCCGATCCCGCTGCGGCCATCGAGCAGGTCTACAAGGACCTGGGCCTGTCGATGGGGGACGAGTTCCGCAGGCAGCT
Source organism: Deltaproteobacteria bacterium (assembly GCA_002687015.1). Taxonomy (GTDB): domain Bacteria; phylum Myxococcota_A; class UBA9160; order UBA9160; family UBA6930. The sequence goes on along the minus strand of NYZB01000180.1, from coordinate 2,215 downwards.
CGCAGGGGAAGCCAGGTGCCAGCGCGGACACAAGACCCGCCACAGCTACAGCCTCGAGGAGTTCGGGCTCGAGGGCGACGCGATTCGCGAAGAGCTCGGCGACCTCTTCGAACGCTTCCAGTGGGATGCGGAGGATGCGGATGCAGCCTCGGACCCGGAGCAGGGAGAAGCCTGATGCCCGACGACCTCGCCGCTGCCAAGGAGCTGCGCGCCGCCTGGGACGATCTGATGGCCAGTCTGGAGCGCGCGCGCGACGCCATCGACCAGCCCGAGCTGATGCCCGCACCGCAGAACGCCCGCAATCTCGCGGAGGGCTACCGCTACCTGATGGGCTACGTGCACAGCGCAGTCGAGCGGGCCTTCCACGAGGACCCGGCGCGCCCCGCCTTCCGCAACGCGCTCTCGATCGTGAACCGGGCCACGATCGACAACGCCGATGCCATCTATTTCTTTGCGCCCATCGACGGCCGCGAGTCCTACCGCATCGAGGGACGCGTGGAGGATTGCCGCGAATGGCGGGGCGAGGAGCCTTCCGCCACCGGGCGCAGGGCGCCTCACTACCTGATCTTCGAGGCCAGCTGCGGGGCACTCGCCGGCGATTCGGGAGACCTCAGGGAGCTCACTCCCGGCTCGAAGACGCAGACCGGTCGGCTCGACTCCAGCGAGATCCAGGTCGCGGCCGACGGATCCTTCGAGATCCTGCTCGCGCCGGAGCGGCCCACCGGCCACACCGGGAACTTTCTCCAGACCCTGAAGGTCGTGAGCCGTCCCCATCCCAGCGATCCCGACATACCCCCCGAGCGCTACGCCAACTACGTGAGTGGCCGCCAACTCTTCAATGACTGGGAGCGGGAGGAGGCGATCCACCTCTCCATCCGGCAGCTGGGCGCCGAGGGGACGGCACCTCCGCCCTACACGGCGGAGCAGGCCGCGGCCGAGCTGCGGCGTTGCGGTGAGCTGGTGCGCGGCCAGATGCACTTCTGGAACGCCTTCTGGACCATCCTGATGGGAACCTACGGACATCGGGAGGGTGGCATCCCGGGAGGTGTCGAGTTCAAGCGCAATGCCTTCAACGAGGTCAACGCTGCTTCCGGCGCCACGGGCGGAGGTATGAGCACGAATCTCTATGCGGGCGGCGTCTTCGAGCTCGAGCCCGACGAGGCCCTGGTGATCGAGAACCGGATCCCGACCAGGCCCCAGTACGTGGGCTTCCAGCTCGGCAACCTGTGGGGCGAATCGATCGAGTACGCCCACGCCCTCGGCAGCTTGAACGGCAGCCAGTGTGAAGTGGACCCGGACGGCGTGATCCGCCTGGTCATCGCGCATCGCGACCCGGGGGTTCCGAACTGGCTGGACACCACGGGCCATCGCGAGGGCTTCATGGCTCCGCGCTGGGCCTACAGCGAGACACCGCCGCGAGAGAAGTGGCCGAGCATCACGGCCAAGAAGGTGGCCTTCGACGAGATCCGCGATCAGCTCCCCGAGAGCACCCGAGTGGTCTCGCCCGACGAGCGGCGCGAGCAGATCCGCGCGCGCCAGGAGCACGTCCAGAGACGCTTCCGCGTCTTCTAGAGCCGCCGGTCCCAGGAGCCCCCTCCATGCCGCCGGGGCCGACCCGCCGCCCGATCCGGAGCTTCGGGCTAGACTGGGCCGCTCGCGAACCGGAGAGGAGGGGCCGATGCCCGACGACGACCGCTACGAACGCGGCGTGGAGATGATCAAGAAGGTCTACGCGGGAGACGTGGTCGTGCCTCCCAGGGGCGCCATGGCCTTCACCGACCTGATGCTCGAGAGCCTCTTCGCCGAGGTCTGGACCCGCGAGGAGCTCTCGATCCGCGATCGCCGCCTGATCCTCCTCGGCGTGATCGGCGCGCTCGGCGAGAAGGACACCTTCGGAATCCAGGCCAAGGCGGCTCTCAAGAACGAGGAGCTCACGCCCGAGCAGCTGCGCGAGGTGCTGATCATGCTCGCCAACTACGCCGGCTATCCGCGCGCGGCCGGCCTGATCGGCGTCGCGGAGCAGGCCATCGCCAGCGTCTCCAAGGAGCAGAAGCAGGGAGATTGAGCCGTGCGGTCCGTTCCGAGCTTGCCTGACCGGTGGGTTCGGGTGGCGTCAAGGCCGCTTCGCTCCTCCTCTTGGGATCGCGGGGCGGCGGGCACCCTACGCTCATGGCTCGGCCGGGACGCCCTGCTTCCGGCGTTGCGTGGACGCAGT
>NYZB01000179.1 GCA_002687015.1 Deltaproteobacteria bacterium | reverse complement strand
TCCGATCTCGAAGGCGGTGGAGAGGTGGAGGATCGTCGGCTGCATCCGATGGCACTCCTTGCGCCGCCCAGCGAGTGCGGCGCGCAGCTGGACCTGGACCGCGACGATAGGGGAAGACCCGCGCGCTGACTCCTGCGCGGGCGTGGTGGGAGCCTCGAAGCTGCGGCAGGATAGGCGCGTTCGGACTCCGAAGCGCCCCTCGAAGAGGACGAGAGAACCCATATGCACGGTCAGGCCGTCGTCGTCGGTGTCGGCGAATCCACGTACTACAAGCACGGCGGCTCGCCCGACACCGAGTTCCAGCTCGCCTGTACCGCCATCCAGCGGGCCGCCGACGATGCGGGCCTCGAGCTGCGGCAGCTCGACGGCCTCGTCTCCTACATGGACCATCGCAACAGCCCTCTTCGCATTGCGAACGCGCTCGGCATGGGCGAGCTGCGCTGGTCGGCAACCCCGTGGGCAGGCGGTGGCAACAACTCCTCCGCCACCCTTCACCTGGCGGATGCCGCCGTGTGCGGCGGCCATGCCAACTACGTGGTCGGCTTTCGCGCGCTGGCGCAGGGCCAGTTCCAACGCCTGGGCTCCGGTGCCGGTCTGATCGGAGGCGGCGCGCCCGAGGGCCTCACCTGGGGCCTGCCCTACGGCCTGATGACACCGGCTCACGAGTGCGCCCTCCAGACGAATCGCTGGATGCACGACCACGGCGTCACCCAGGAGGCCCTCGCCAGCGTCTCGTTGGCCTGCTACGCGAACGCCCAGCGCAATCCACGGGCCGTCCGCCACGGCAGGCCCCTGACCCGCGAGCAGTACCACGACTCGCGCTGGATCGTCACGCCCTTCCACCTCTACGACTGCTGCATGGAGAACGACGGCGCGGCGGCCTTGATCATCACGACGCCGGAGCGCGCCAGGGACCTGCCCGGCAAGGCGGTGCCGATCCTCGCGACGGCCCAGGGCCTGGGGCCAGACATCGGCCTCCAGGCCTTCCAGCAGCGCTGGTTCCCGAACATGTACTACGGGAACGTCGGCCGCATGATCTGGGAGCGCGCCGGCGTGAAGCCCTCCGACGTGGACGTGCTGCAGCTCTACGAGAACTTCACCGGCCCGGTCCTCATGGCGCTCTGCGAGATGGGCTACTGCGAGCCCGAGGAGGTGGACGCCTTCGTCGCCGACGGCGCCCTCGAGGGCCCCGATGCGCGATTGCCCTTCAACACCAGTGGCGGGAACATCGCCGAGGCCTACATCCATGGGCTGGAGATGGTGGTCGAGGCCGTGCGCCAGTCGCGGGGCGATTCGACCTGCCAGGCCCGGAAGGTCGATCTCTCGTTGGCCGTCGGGGGCCCCGGCTACGCACCCGGCAGCGCCGTGCTCTTCGGCCCGGCCAGCTAGAAGAGCCGAGCATCAGGGACGCAGGATCGACACGGAGACACCGCATGAGCCGCCATCTGGGGGACGAGTTCGTCCTGCCCACCCTCACGCCGAACAACACGCCCTACTTCACCTCCGGGAGCATCCAGATCCAGTTCTGCGAGGATTGCGGTCACGCCCAGCACCCACCCGACGACATCTGCTACGCGTGCCAGGGAACGAAGCTGGTCTTCGCCCCCTGCCCTGGCACGGGCCGCATCGAGAGCGCCGCGATCGTGCACCATCCGAGCCACCCGGCGCTGAAGAGCCAGGTGCCCTACGTGATCGCGATCGTCTCGGTCGACGGCGCCCCCGGCTGCAACGTCCAGGGCAACGTCGTGGGCTGCCCGCCGGAAGCCGTCGAGATCGGCCAGAAGGTGCGCGCGGTCTTCGAGGGAGCCAGGGAGAAGGCCTCGGGCAGGGAGCTCCTGATCCCGCAGTGGGAGCTCGCGCGGGAGGCCTAGGGTGCGATCGAAGCGCCGTTTGGAATCTCGACCAGGCGCAGGAAGGTACGGACGTCCAGGTCGGTGATCTCCGTTCGCTGGTTCTTCTCGTAGTTCATGATCGAGCTGCACTCGAAGCAGTGCCCAAGGCCCAGGACGTGGCCGAACTCGTGGGCGACGAGCTCGCGCAGCTCGTCGACCGTCAGGTGGCTGTAGACGCCCGTCGCGGGCCGAACCGAAATCTGCATTCTGCCCCCGACCCGCAGGCAGCTACCGCGATTCCACCAGCGGATCGCGCCAAGGCCGCCCCAGGGGCCAGGCACCCTCCGCTTCCATTCGACCTGCACCGGTGCCGAGGGGTCCTCCTCGACGAACTCAAGGCGGAACCAGGGGAGATGCGGCCGCAGTGCTGATTCCCATGCCCTCATCCCCTCTTTGGTGACACGGACGGCATCCGCTGTGCTGCCGTAGCGCGGTGGGCTTCGCGGCCGGCCCACGGCGATCCGCCATGGCATGTCGGACTCCGTGACGTGGACATAGCGAGCTACGCCGTCGTCGCTCCTGGTGGGCTTCAGGTAGGTGTCGCCGGGATCGGCGCTTGCAGCGAGCGTCGGCGGGGGCTCGCAGTTCGAGGCTCCGGAGCTTCGGTCCGCGGTCGCGATCGCGAGCCCGAAGAACTGCTCGGGCCGGGGGATCTCGAGAGTCACCGACCAGGGAGGAGCCGGATCGAACGGCATCAAGCTGTCTCCCCCTGAACCGAAAGGGCGTGGCCCAGGGTACCAGGGGCCCGGGCCCAGGGGGGCGATCAGGGCATGATCTCGGGGATGATGGTCTGGTCGGTCATCGGTGGCCGCACGTAGCCCTCGCGAATGACCTTCTTGGAGAGCTGGATCGGGCCGGGGCTGAGATCTTCGTAGTCGATGAGGCCGAGCAGGTGGCTGATGCAGTTCAGCCGCGCCCGTCGCTTCTGGTCGGCTTCGACCACGTACCAGGGCGCCTGCTTGATGTCGGTGTGGGCGAACATGATGTCCTTCGCGACCGAGTACTCGACCCACCTGGCTCGGGATTGCAGGTCCATCGGGCTCAGCTTCCAGCGCCGCACCGGGTCCTCGTTTCGTTGCTGGAAACGCCGCTCCTGCTCCTCGTCGCTCACGGAGAACCAGTACTTGATGAGGATGGTGCCGCTGCGGACCAGCATGCGTTCGAACTCCGGACAGGATCGCAGGAACTCCTGGTACTCCGCCTCGGTACAGAAGCCCATCACGCGCTCGACGCCTGCGCGGTTGTACCAGCTGCGGTCGAAGAGAGCGATCTCGCCGGCGCAGGGTAGATGCGGGACGTAGCGCTGGAAGTACCACTGGGTGGCCTCGCGTTCCGTCGGCTTCGTCAGCGCGACGACGCGGCACACCCTGGGGTTGAGGCGTTGGGTGATCCGCTTGATCGTTCCGCCCTTTCCCGCCGCGTCTCGTCCCTCGAAGACCACGATGACCTTGAGGCCCTTCGCCTTCACCCACTCCTGGAGCTTGACCAGCTCTACCTGGAGCTCGGCCAGCTTCTCTTCGTAGTCCTTTCGCGAGAGCCGGGCCTTCCCGCCCTCTCCGTTCTTCTCGTTCTCGCCCTCAGCGCCCATCTTCGACTGGCCCGCCCCTTCGTGTGATCGACCGCGACTCCAGGTGACCCTAGAGCCTCCCGTCAGCTCTCGAAACGACCGTGGGCTCGATACTGCTTCTGCATCATCTTCGCCTCCTTGTCGCCGGGAATGACGACGTTGGGGTTGGGCTCGAAGTCGAGCGAGCGGCTTCGACCCTTGTAGGGAGTCGCCCTCAGGATCAACTTGATGGTCTCGAGCCGGGCCAGCGGCTTCTGGTTCGACCGGATCACGTACCACGGGTTGAGCTTCGTGTGGGTCTTGCGCAGGAGCTCGTACTTCTTCTTGGTGAACTCGTCCCAGAGATCCTGTGCCTGGAGATCCACCTCGCTGAGCTTCCACATCCGCAGGGGGTCGTGTTGTCTTCTCGCGAAGCGGCGTGCCTGCTCCTCCTTGGACACGGAGAAGTAGAGCTTGATCAAGGTGGTCTTGCCGTCGCTGACGAAGCTCTCTTCGTACTCGTTGACCTTCTTCAGGAACTCCCGGTACTGGCGAGGGGTGCAGAAGCCCATGACGGGCTCCACGAGGGCCCGGTTGTACCAGCTGCGGTCGAAGAGGACGATCTCGCCGGCGTGGGGGAACTGCTCGATGTAGCGCTTCATGTGCAGCTCGGTCTGCTGCTCATCGGTGGGCTTCCCGAGAGCCACCACGCTGTAGTGCTTCTCGTTCATGTAGCGCGTCACGCGCCGAATCGTGCCTCCCTTGCCGGAAGCGTCCCGCCCATCGAAGAGGATGATGATCTTCTCCCCCTTGCGCTCCAGCTGCTCTTGCAGCTTGATCAGCTCCGCCTGGTAGGGCTTCAGGGTCTCGGCTTCGATGTAGCTCTGGAGGGCGGCACGCAGGATGCGATTCCGATCGCGCTTCTTCATGCCGCGGATCACGTCGTTGATCCAATCGCTATCGAGAACGGCGTGCGAGGGCCCCACACCCCCGAGGGCCTTCGTGATCCTCTTCGCCGTGCGTTCCGATTCTTGCATTGGGGGGGTGGCTCCTCTTGCGAGCGGTAGGTCTGCGATGGACGGTCGGCCTCGTCGGCTTCGACTTTGCAATCTCCGTTCCGGAAGAGGGCCTGGCCCGGAATCGGGCGGCATCGAAGGCGCGACCCGCTGGAAAGGGCCCGAGAGCGCCCCCGGGGTTGTTCCGGATGGCCTCACCGCGGCTCCGACGGCGTGGCCACCCCCTGGCTGGACCTCGGCTGGCGACGCGAATGCGACCGAAAAACCTCAGACCCCCACGGATTCGAGGCATCCTGGGTCAGCTGGGCCACCCGGGGTTCCGGTCCTCTACGCTGTCGCGCGACCCGGGCGTGACCAGAAGCCAGGCGGACCTGGACCCCCGCGCGTGCGGGCGCCCTTCCCAAGGAGAGTCTCCGAGTGACCGCCGTGGTCTTTCCCGCCGACAGCGCACTCCTCACTCCGGAGCTGCTGACCCGGGCTCTCTCGGAGCGTCAGCCGGGAGTGGCCGTCGTGGACCTGAGGGTCGTCGAGGAGGCACATTGCGACACGGGGTCGGCCTCGACCGCGGCACGGGCCGTGCTCGACCTGGACTACGGCGGGGGGTGCGACGGGGGGCTCCCCAGCCGGGTCGTCCTCAAGACCGTCCTGGTTCGCCCGGGCGCACCGAGCTTCATGTATCGCAACGAGGTGCGCTTCTACCGCGATCTCCGGGCCGGACTCGAGCTCGAGACCCCGCAGGTCTTCGCCAGCCTCTTCGACGAGGAGTCGGGCAGCTTCGGTGTGGTGATGGAGGATCTCCGACTGAGATCGGCGCGCTTTCCCGATGCGACCGCTTCGATGAACGAAGCGCAGATCCGGAACGCCTTGGAGCAGCTGGCGACCCTCCACTCACGCCATTGGATGAGCCCCGGATTCTCGCGGGCTCTCGGTTGGCTCTGGACTCCGTGCTCCGGGAGCTTCCACGACTTCATGCGGGGGCCCGGCCGTGGGTTCCTCCGCTACCAGGTCGAGCGAAGCGAGTACAAGCAGGAGATCTTCGGCCGGCTGGGGCGCTCCTTCGACGAGGCCTGGGCCTGCCTGTGGAAGGCCCAGGAGATCCTCGCCGCGGAACCCACCACCTTGCTCCACGGGGACACCCACTTCGGCAATACCTATCTGCTACCGGGCGATCGGGTCGGGCTCCTCGACTGGCAGCTCATGGGGCGCGGCCGATGGTCCCACGACGTCACGTACATCCTGAACACGGCCCTGACGACCGAGACCCGCCGGCGTTGCGAGAGGGACCTCCTCGCCTTCTACCTCGATCGGCTGGGGGCGGGCGGCGTGGAGACCCTGCCCAGCATGGAGGATGCCTGGCAGCTCCACCGGCAGAGCGCCGTCTGGGGCTTCCTGATCGGCTGGATGATCACCCCTGTCGAGAACTACGGCGAGGAGATCCTCCGTGCGAATCTCGAACGGCTGACCGCAGCGGTGGAAGATCTCGAGACCTTTGCCCTGCTGGGCGGCTGAGCGGCGGAAGTCGAAGACCGGGCGTCCCCCTCGGGCCCCTTGATCCCGTGGTGCGGAGCCGCCTCGATCTCACGCAGCCCTCCCTACCGCTACCCTGCCGGGCTGCGGAGACGCCGCCGATCCGAGCCTGGGAGGGGCCATGGACCTGTTCTTCTTCGTGCTGCGCCAGGGAGTCGGCGCGGCCCTGCTCACCGTGCTACTGGCCGCCGGCGTCTCCTGTGGGAGAGCCGCGACGCCGCCCAACGTCGTCCTCTTCGTGATCGATACGATGCGGGCCGACCGCCTCGGTGCCTACGGGTACGAGGACGCCAGTTCGCCCGCCATCGACGCCCTGGCGCTGGAGAGCGCCCTCTTCGAGCACGCCTACGCCCCGGCACCGTGGACGCTGCCCTCGACCGTCTCCCTCCTCACCTCCACCCACCCCTGCGACCACGGTGTGCTGCTCGACGGCCAGAAGATCGATTCCGCCCTCGTCCCGATGGCCGAGCGCTTCAAGGCGGCGGGCTATGCCACGGCGAGCTTCTTCGCGAACCCCTACGCAGGCCCGATGTCCGGGCTCGATCGGGGCTATGACCACAGCGAGGGGAGGAGGTTCACGAACGGAGACGCAGTCGGAGCCTGGCTCGATGGAAAGGGCGATCGCTCCTTCTTTCTCTACGTGCACAACGTCGAGCCCCACCACCCCTACCGGGGAGTGCGAGACCGGGCTCGGCTTCCCCACAAGCACGTCAACCAGGTCCTCGACAGCTACAGGGCGCTCACGCGCGCCGATTGGTCTGCCGGCCTCCCGCTGGGCACGAAGGACAACACCCAGATCCAGCAGGAGGTCCTGGCCCGCCTGGAGGAGCTCGGGCCCGTGATGAGCGAGCTCTACGACGTGGATGTCGGCGTGGCGGATCGACGGATGGGCTCCGTGATCGAGGCCTTGAAGAGCCGCGGCCTATGGGACGACACCGTCTTCGTCCTCGTGTCGGACCACGGCGAGGAGTTCGGAGAGCACGGGGGTTGGCAACACGATCAGTCCCTCTACAACGAGCTGCTCCGGGTCCCCCTTCTCATCCACCTGCCTCGCGGCGAGCACGGCGGTCGTCGCCTCGAGGGTGCCGTCTCGCTCCTCGACGTCCTTCCCACTCTCGCCGACATCCTCGACCGGCCGGAGCTGGCCCGGGGCGCCAGCGGAGCGAGCCTGCTGCCGATGCTCGAGGGGGAGAGCGCAGCCAGCGAGGCCCGGGTGATCGGTATCCGGGCGAATCGGAAGAAGTTCTACCGGCCATGGAAGCTCCTGCGCGGCGATCTGAACGTCGCCGTGCTCTCCGGCCCCTGGAAGGCCATCTGGAATGCCGAGCCGGATACGATCGAGCTCTACGACCTGGCCTCCGACGCAGAGGAGCAGGTGAACCTGGCCGCTGCCGAGCCGGAGAGGGCCGAGGCCCTCGGGCGGATCGCTCGCGACGGGGGGCGCGGCTGCACGCCTGCGGGCGGTGAAGCGCGGGAGCGCGAGACCGAGATCGACGAGGCCACTCTCGAACGCCTGCGAAGCCTGGGCTACGCCGACTGACGCTCGCTGCGACCTCGACGGGGCGATCCCGATGGCCCGGCGCCAATCTCCTACTTCCGCAGGCGGCCGTCCTCTGCCAGGGTCCTGTCCTCGGGCTCGATCACTTCGGTCCTGACGTTCCAGTCGTCGCCATCCGCCGCCCGCCAGAGATCGGCGGGCTTCTGGTGGGGACGCAGCCCGTCGTCCAGGGTCGCGCCGAGGCGGAACAGGTCCAGGGGATCGACCCCGGAGAGCACCTCGACCGGGGGCTGCTCCCGGAGCTTCGCCAGCTCGGCGAGGCCGCGCTCGATCCCGCGCAGCGCCTTCCGGAAGGAGCTGCTCACCGAGTCCGGATCGGCCAGCGGCAGCTCGTCGGCGACGGCGAGCGAGGTGGCCACGGCCAGCACGTATTCGAACACCTCCGAAGCGCGATCCGGCGGGAGCTGGCCGAGGGCCAGACCGAGCAGGGTGCCGTCGAGAAGGGCCGGGGGCCCGGAGCTGGTGGCGAGGGCACTCGTCTCCCGGTCGGCGACCTCCACCGGTCGCACGGTGACGGCCTCCGCCCGCAGCGGCCGATAGGCGCGCATGGCCTCGGTCCGGTCGGGGAAGCCCAGATCGTTCAGGCGGCCGCGCTGCCAGCGCACCGCATGGTGCTCGCACTCCTGCCGGCTCTCGAACATGGCGCCGTACACGAAGCTCCAGTAGTGGGGCGGCGAACAGGTGAGCGCGGTGCCGAGGATCGCCTGGAGCCGCTCTTCGTGGTCGGCGGAGCGCGGGCTGTAGGAGACGAGGCCGTCGCCCGTCAGCATGTCCGGGCTCTCGGCGACTCCGACCGAGAAATCGGCCATCTCCTTCATCGCGAGCACCCAGAGCTCGGGGTCGAGCTCGTCGAAGGCCGCCACCAGGGTTTCGGGACCGGCCTCGATCATCGCGTCGATCCACTCGAAGAGCCGGCTCGGCGAGAAGCGGAAGTCCTTCCAGCAGTCGAGATCGACCGCCGCGACGCGCTGCTCGGCGCTCGCATGCTGGACCAGCCAGCCGGCGTCCTCGATGCCCATTGCGAGGACCGTGCTCGCGAACACCGCCTCGGGCAGGAGCGGGACGATCTCGTCGGGTCGTTCCACCAGCTCCAGGAGCTCGGCCCGCTCGCGGGGCAGAAGGCGGGTGACGGCGCCGGCCAGCTGCTCGGCGGTGTACGCGCGGAGCTGGGCTCGCGCCGGCTCGGTCCCCGAACGGGCGAGACCGAGTACGTGGTCGCCCGCCGAGGGGCCGGTGAGGACCGGTCGTGAATCACTCGTCAAGAACGCAGCTCCGTTCCCCTGCGGGGAATGCGACGAAGTGGACCCTGGAGGGCTTCGATGCACGACCCCCTCTACCCTTGGTGCGTAGCTGCCGACTCGGCTCGGAGACCCGTGCGGGGGGCAGCCGATCCGAGCCGCGATGTCCGGGACCCTGACGATCCGGCGCCGGAAGCCCATGGTGCGCGGCACGCTCCCTCTGCGAGGGTGCGCGCAGTATGGCTCCGCGGCGGAATCCGACCAGACTGAAATCGGACCGATGGCCGCGCTATACTAGGCAGCGACGCGGTTGGCAGAGGCTGCCCGCTCCCGGGCGCCAGGTGCCCTGGTGAGAGCGGACCGGCTGCATCGGCGAAGGCGCGTGCGAAGCCATCCGCATCCGCCGGTCACCCGTCCTCTCGGGGAGCTGTGGCACGAGTGGGAGCGTGTCGTCTACGGATCCGGCCCGCGTTCGCAAGACGCGCGCTCCGTCCCGATGCAGAGTACAGTCGCGATCGCACGAAGATCCGAGGGCGTGCGGTCCTCGCTTCGAAGTCTCCCCCAGCGCCAGAGGAGGGCCCTGGCGAGCGCGCCCGGGCCTGAGAGCTCCAGGATGATCCGATCGATTCCCTCCCCGTTCCCGCTGCCCCGGTGCGCGTCGTGAGCCGCTCGCGGGCACAGCTCGTCGGCGTCGGCGAGTCCCAGTACACCCGATGGGGCAAGATCGGGGACGTCACCGAGCACGCCCTCGCCTGCCAGGCGATCCAGCGCGCGGTCGCGGATGCCGGCCTCGACATGGACGACGTCGACGGCCTGGCCTCCTTCGCCGAGGATCGCAACGAGGCCGTCTTCCTCGCGGCGGAGCTGGGGCTGCCCGCCCTGCGCTTCGCCAACATGGTCTGGATGCCGGGTGGGGGAGGCGGCTGTGCAGCCGTCTCCAACGCCGCGATGGCCGTGGAGACCGGCCAGGCGGAGGTGGTCGTCGTCTACCGCTCCCTCTGCCAGGGGCAGTTCTTCCGCTTCGGCACCGCGGGCAGGGACGCGACGGCGCCCGTGGACCCGGAGCCCCCGACGGTGCAGCAGGCGAACTCGCTGATGCTCGCCTCCATGGGCTTCGCGATGCCCTATGGCCTGCTGATGGCGGCCGCCGCATACGCTCTGCCGACGCGGCGCCACATGCACCTCTACGGCACCACGAGCGAGCAGCTGGGCAGGCTCGCCGTGACCTTCCGCGAGCACGCGAGCCGCAACCCGCGGGCCGTCATGGGCGGACGCCCGATGACGCTCGAGGATCATCAGGCTTCGCCCATGATCGCCGATCCGCACCGCCTCTTCGATTGCTGCCTCGAGAGCGATGGAGCCTGTGCCGTCGTCGTCACGACGCAGGAGCGGGCTCGCGACCTCGCGAAGCCGCCCGTCGAGATCCTGGCGAGCGAGCAGGGGGCGCCCAGGGGGTACGCGTTCGGGCCCTTCACGAATGCCAACATTGCCGACGACCTCTATGCGACCGGAGGCTGCGAAGAAATGGCCGGACGCCTCTGGGGCAAGGCGGGCCTCGGCCCGGGCGACGTGGACGTCGCCCAGATCTACGATCACTTCACGGGCTGCGTCCTCATGCAGCTCGAGGACTACGGGTTCTGCAAGCGGGGCGAGGGCGGCCCCTTCATCGAGAGCGGAGCCCTCGCCTGGAAGGGCGGGAGCGTCCCCACCAACACCCACGGCGGCAGCCTCTCGGAAGCCTACATCCACGGACTCAACCACGTCGTCGAGGGCGTGCGCTCGCTGCGGGGCGAGTCCACCAGCCCGGTCGAGGGCGCAGAGGTCTGCCTCGTCACGAGCGGCGCCTGCGTCCCCTCGAGCGCGGTCCTCCTGGGGAGACGATGAGCGAACGGTTCTTTCCCGACGGCATGCCGCCGCCCCTGGCGGACAGCACCACCTTGCCCTGGTGGCAGGCCGCGGCCGAGCATCGGCTGGTGGTGCAGCGCTGCAGCTCCTGCGAGCAGACACGGCATCCCCCGGCGCCGGTCTGCCCCCGGTGCCGCTCCGCGGAGTCCGACTGGAAGGAGATTCCGGGTCGGGGCGAGGTCTACACCTACACCCGGGTTCATCGCCCGATCGCGGCCGGCCAGGAGCTTCCCTTCGTCGTCGCGGTGATCGCCCTCGAGGACTCGGGCGGATTGAGGATGATCTCCAATCTCGTCGACGTGGGTCCGCAGGAGCTCGAGATCGGAATGCCGGTCGAGCTCGTCTGGGAGGACATGAGCGCGGACCTGGCGATCCCCCGTTTCCGTCCCACGGCGAGGTAGGTGCTGCCGGGCCGTCGCCATGCTGAGACACCGCCACCGACGAGCCGGATCGAGACGCCGCCCCACGGCGCGGCTGGCGCGCAGCGCCGCGATCCTGCTGCTGCTGGCGGGCGGCGCGCCGGAGCTGGCGCGCGCGGAAGAGGAGCCCCCTGCGCTGGGCGACCCGGTGGACCCCGAGCCGGTGGCCGACCCGGCGGCCACCGCAGCCACTCGCACGACGATCGACTCGATGCCCGTGCAGAGCCGGCGGATCCCCGAAGCCTGGGTGGAGGCGCCCGCGGCCATTTCCGTCGTCCAGAAGGCGGACATCCAGCAGGGTCGCCAGCAGCTGGGTCTCGACGAGTCCCTCGCCAGGGTTCCGGGGCTCTTCCTGCAGAACCGTTACAACTTCGCCCAGGATCTCCGCATCTCGAGCCGTGGCTTCGGCGCCCGCTCCGCCTTCGGCATCCGGGGCATCAAGGTCTTCGTGGACGGAATCCCGGCCACCCTGGCCGACGGACAGGCCGGCGTCGACGCGATCGAGCTGGGATCCCTGGGTCGCATCGAGGTCCTGCGCGGCCCGGCCTCTTCGCTCTTCGGGAGCGCGGCGGGCGGAGTCCTGCACCTCCACAGCGAGGAGCCCCCGGCCCTGCCCTTCGTCGAGAGCAGGCTCTCCTTCGGAGCACAGGGCTTCGCCAGGCAGCAGCTCAAGGCGGCTGGGCGGAAGGGGCCCTTCGACTACCTGCTGAGCACCTCACGCCTGCACATCGACGGCTACCGGAACCAGAGCGGGGCTCGCAGCTCCAACCTCAACAGTCGCTTCCGTTGGCAGGTCGACGAGGAGTCCCAGCTCGAAGTCGTCGTGAACGCCGTCGACTCGCCCAAGGCCGACGACCCGGGCGGCCTGACCCGGGCCGAGATGCACGGCGACCGGCGCCAGGCCCGGGCGCGCAACCTGCTCTACGACACCGGCGAGGAGCTGGACCAGCAGAAGCTCGGCCTCGTGTACCGCAGGTCCTTCGGCGACGCCCACGAGATCGCCGCCCGCAGCTATCTGGTGCGGAGGGATTTCGAGAACCTCCTCCCCTTCACCTCGGGCGGGGCGGTGGACCTGAAGCGGCTCTTCTTCGGGGGCGGGCTGGCCTACCAGTACGAGGGGACATTCCGGGGCCGCCCGCACCAGCTCGTCGTCGGCGTCGACGTCGATGTCCAGCGCGACCGCCGCAAGCGCTACGACAACCTCGAGGGCACCCGGGGAGGGCTCGTCTTCGACCAGGACGAAGACGTCACGAGCTGGGGGTTCTTCGGCCAGAGCCAGATCGATCTCGGCCACGACTTCGAGCTCAGCCTCGGGGCCCGCTACGACCGCGTGGAGTTCGACGTCGACGACGACTTCCTGCCCGACGGAGACGACTCGGACGACATCCATTTCGACGAGTTCAGTCCCTCGGTGGCCCTGCTGTGGAACCCGACCACGGCCTTCAACGTCTACGGCCGCTTCTCGACCTCCTTCGAGACGCCCACGACCACCGAGTTCGCCAACCCGCTGGGCAGCGGGGGCTTCAACTCCGGTCTCGATCCCCAGACCGCCGAAGCCTACGAGCTCGGCGTGAAGGGCCTGCTCCCCGGGCGCCTGCGCTACGAGCTCGTGCTCTACCAGATCGACGTGGAAGACGAGCTCGTTCCCTTCGAGGTCGCCGCCATGCCCGGGCGCCGCTTCTTCCGCAACGCCGGGGAGTCCTCGAGACGGGGCGTCGAAGCCTCCCTTGCGGTGGAGCCGCACCCGGGGCTCACCCTCGCCCTGGCCTACACGCACTCGGACCTGCGCTTCGACCGCTACCGGACACCGGCCGGCCGCTTCGATGGCAACCGGATTCCGGGCGCACCCCGCAACCAGCTCCACGGCGAGATCGCCTACACCCACCCCTCCGGACTGCAGGTGGTCTGGGATGCCCTCTACGTCGGCCACCTCTACCTGGACGACGCCAACACGGCCAAGGACGGCTCCTCCCTGGTCTCCAACCTCCGCCTGGCCTGGGTCTTGCGCAGCGGTCCCTGGCGGGTCACGCCCTTCCTGGGGGTCAACAACCTCTTCGATCGTTCCTACAACGGAAACGTCCGCATCAACGCCTTCGGGGGCCGCTACTTCGAGCCGGCGCCGGACCGCAACCTCTACGGAGGGCTGGGCATCCGCTGGGAGTTCGGATCGGAGGCGGACGCGGATCGGAGCCGGCTCCCCTAGCGCTCCGATCATTGCACTTGCAGTGCAATCAAGGCTCGGCATACTGTGGCGCGGGCCGTGATCGAGGGGCATTGCATGCCTCCGGTTTGCACTCGAGATGAAATCGAGGCGGCCTCACCGGGTCGGACGGGAGGACGACGAGCATGAGCACTTCGAGCCAGGATGCACCGGAGACACAGGACGACCTCGGATTCGATCCGAAGGCGCTGCGGGACAAGTACCGGGAAGAGCGCGACAAGCGCCTTCGCAACGACGGCAACGAGCAATACGTCGAGGTCGAGGGCCAGTTTGCCCACTACCTCGACGACCCCTACGCCGAGCCCGGCTTCACCCGCGAGCCGCTGACGGACGAGGTCGAGGTGCTGGTGGTCGGCGGCGGCTTCGGTGGCCTCCTCGCCGCGGCGCGCCTGCGCCAGGCCGGCGTCGAGGACATCCGGATGATCGACCCGGCCAGAGACTTCGGTGGCACCTGGTACTGGAACCGCTACCCGGGCATCGCCTGCGACGTCGAGTCCTACACCTACCTGCCGCTGCTCGAAGAGGTCGGCTACATGCCGAAGGAGAAGTACTCCTACGGGCCCGAGATCCTCTCGCACAGCCAGGCCATCGCGAGGAAGTTCGATCTCTATCGGGACGTCTGCTTCCAGACACGCGTCGAGGAGCTGCACTGGGACGAGGACGAGGCCCGCTGGATCATTTCGACGAACCACGGCGATCGCATGAAGGCGCACTACCTCTGCCTCGCAACGGGTCCTCTCAACCGCCCGAAGCTGCCTGGGATTGCCGGCATCGAGGAGTTCAAGGGGCATTCCTTCCACGCGAGCCGCTGGGACTTCGACTACACCCAGGGCGATTCGAACGGCAACCTCACCGGTCTTGCCGGCAAGCGCGTCGGCATCATCGGAACGGGTGCGACCGCCGTTCAGTGCGTGCCCCACGTCGCCGAGTCGGCCGAGCAGCTCTTCGTGTTCCAGCGCACGCCGTCTTCGATCGACGTGAAGGTCAACCCCCCGACCGATCCGGAATGGGCGAAGGCGCAAGAGCCCGGTTGGCACCAGAAGCGCATGGACAACTTCAACGCCCTGGTTTCCGGCGTCCCGCAGGAGGTCGACCTCGTCAACGACGGATGGACCAGCCTCGTGCGAAACCTGGTCGTCGGGATCCGCAAGGGACGCAACAAGGACTTCTCTCCCGAGGGCATCGCCCGCGCCGCCGAGATGGCGGATTTCGAGAAGATGGAGGAGATCCGCGCGCGGGTGGACTCGGTCGTCGAGGACGAGAAGACCGCGGAGCAGCTCAAGCCCTACTATCGGCAGTTCTGCAAGCGCCCCTGCTTCCACAACGAGTACCTGGAGGCCTTCAACCGGCCCAACACCACCCTCGTGGACACGAAGGGCAAAGGCGTGGAGCGCATCACCGAGAAGGGTGTCGTCGTGGATGGGCGGGAGTACGAGGTCGACTGCCTGATCTACGCGAGCGGCTTCGAGGTCGGCACGGACTACTCGCGGCGCGCGAGCTTCCAGGTCTACGGGCGCGAGGGCCAGAACCTCACCGACAAGTGGACGGAGGGAGTGCGCACCCTGCATGGCATGCACGTCCACGGCTTCCCGAACTGCTACATCATGAGCAACCCGCAGGCGGGCTTCACGGCGAGCTACCCCCACATGCTCAACGAGCAGGCCAAGCACCTCACCTACATCATCCGGAAGGGGATGGACGAGGGGGCGAAGGCGATCGAGGCGACGGCCGAGGGCGAGCAGGGGTGGGTCGATACCTGCATCGGCAAGGCGCGCCTCGGCGAGGAGTTCTTCGAGAACTGCACCCCCGGCTACTACAACAACGAGGGCAAGACGAGCGAGAGAAGCGCGCAGAACGGCTTCTACGGCGGGGGCTCGATCGAGTTCATCAAGATCCTCGAAGACTGGCGCGGGGCCGGAGATCTCGAGGGCATGGAGATCCGCTAGGACCGTGATGAGGGTGCGTCTCGATCCCTTGGCGGGCATGGCCGCCCATGGCGCGTAGGTCGGCCGCGGCCGTCGACGGCCGTGTCGGCCGGGTGATGCGGTCGCGGCTCGCGATCTGCGACGCCTGCCTGGACCTCGTCCAGGAGGGCGTCCTCCAGCCCAGTGCCGACCAGATCGCCGATCGCGCGGGGCTCTCGCGCCGTTCGATCTTCTATCACTTCAAGGACCTCGCCGAGCTCTACGACGCGGTGGTCGAGGCGGGGATGCAGCGCTGCGCACCGTTGCGCAAGGCGATCCCGAAGGAGCTCCCCGTCGCGGAGCGGGTGGTCATGCTCGCGGAGGTCCGCTCGAGGTTCTTCGAGGCGACCGCCCCCTTCGGGCACGCGCTGACCGCCCAGGCCCTGGTGGGCGCGGCCAGCGCACAGGCGCGGCGCGTCTCCCTGGATGCGCTCGAGGCGGAGAGGGACGACATCGAAGCCCTCTTCGGGGACGAGCTCGGGGACTTGCCTGCCCCGGAACGCCTGGAGACGATCGAGGCCCTGGCTGCGGCAGCGAGCCCGCCCATGTGGGAGTACCTGCGCCGCAGCCGCGGCCTGTCGATGCCCCGGGCGCGCGCGACCCTGACATGGACCCTGAGGGCTCTCCTGCGAGAGGCCGGGGTCGAGCTTCGATGACGCCATCTCGCCCAAGCGCAGCATCGGCCCGATGGGCGACGCGCCAGACACCGTCCGGCAGGTCACCCTGGCCGGCCGGGCTGCGGCCTGAGCCGAGCCCCCGGAGGAATCCATGCCCGCGAGCCCGCGACGGGACCTGGTCGCCGTCCTGAACCAGGCCTTTGCAGCCATCGCCGGCTGGAGCTTCGACCACCGCTGGGTGGTGCTGCTCGTCTCCCTCGGGCTCGTCGCGGGCGGCATGGTGCTCGCCGGCCGGGCGCGGATCGACAACAG
Organism: Deltaproteobacteria bacterium; assembly: GCA_002687015.1. GTDB lineage: Bacteria > Myxococcota_A > UBA9160 > UBA9160 > UBA6930. The sequence goes on along the minus strand of NYZB01000179.1, from coordinate 16,473 downwards.
CTACGAGGCCTACTTCGACCCCTCCGACCGGTCCTACCTGGCCTATGAGCAGTACCGCGAGGACTTCGGCTCCGACGAGATCTCCTACATCCTCTACGGCGCTCCAGCCTCTGCCCACGGCCCCTGGAACCTGGAGGTCATGCGGAAGATCGAGCGGCTCACCACCGTTCTCGAAGAGGAAGTGCCCTTCGTCTACGAGGTGAAGTCCCTCGTCAATGCCGAGCTCCTGACGGGGGTCGCGGACGGGATCGAGATCCGCAAGTTGAGCGACGACTTCCCCGAGACCCAGGAGGACCTGCTGGCCCGGCGCGACGCCTATCTCGCGAAGCCGATGCTGGTGGACGGGATCCTGAGCGCGGACGCCGACCACGCCGCGATCATCGTCAAGATGGACCGCTCGAGCACGGATCCCCTCGAAGAGATCCGCGTCGATCCAGAAGAAGGCGACGCCCTGGAGAACCTCTACCCCCAGGCCACCGACACGGCGATCGAGGAGATCCTGGCGCGACCGGAGTACCAGGGCATCGTCTTCGATCACTCGGGCGACGTGCCCCTCAACGCGGTCTACAACCGGGTCATCAACGACGACAGCTCCACGCTGAACCTGGTCACCTCCCTCGTGATCGGGCTCCTCCTGCTGCTCTTCTTCCGCTCCCTGGTGGGAACCCTGGCGCCCCTGGTCGTCGTCCAGGTGAGCGTGATCCTGTGCGTGGGGCTCGTGGTCCTGCTCGGCTGGAAGCTCGACATGAGCTTCGGGCGCACGCCCACCCTGCTCACGGCCATCGGCGTCGCACATTCGGTCCACATCCTCTCGGAGTTCCGAGGGCGCTTTCGCACCGTGCGCGATCGGCGGGAAGCCCTCGTGCAGACCCTCTACCTGGTCGGCACGCCCTGCCTGCTGACGAGCCTGACGACGGCGGCCGGCTTCGCCTCGATGAGCTTCGTCCCCATCAAGAGCATCGCGCACTCGGGCGTCTACAGCGCCTTCGGTGTGCTGGCGGCCTTCGTCATGTCGCTCACCCTCCTGATGGCCCTGCTCTCCTTCGGCCGGAGCGCGCCCCGTGCAGCCGCGAGCTCCGAGACTGGGGACACCGCGAAGGGCGGCGAGCCCATGCGGCGGATGCTCGTGGCGATCGCCGCCTTCGACCTGCGCCACCGCAAGGCGATCCTGGTCGTCTCTGCCCTCGTGTTCGCCGTGTCCGGGGCCGGGCTCGCGCGCATCGTCGTCGACTCCAACTGGCTGAACGACTTCTCCGACCGGATCCCCCTGAAGGCCACGACCCTGAAGGTGGACGAGGTGATGGGGGGAGTGACGAACATCATCTATCTCTTCGACTCGGGGGAGGCCGAGGGCATCAAGGAGCCCTCCGTCCTCCGCGAGATGGAGAGGGTTCAGGAGATCGCCGACCAGCAGGATTGGCTGGTGCGCAAGAGCTACTCGATCGTCGACATCCTGAAGGACCTGAACCAGGCCTTCCACGGCGGCGACCCGGCCTGGTACCGACTACCCGAGACCCGCGAGCTGGTGGCCCAGTACCTTCTGCTCTACGAGATGTCCGGCGGCGAGCAGGCGGAGGAGTACGTCTCCACCGACTACCGACGGGCGAGCCTGGAGCTGCGCCTCAAGCTCGCCATGACCAGCGAGACCGCTCGGCTGGTGGAGAGGATCGACGAGACCCTGGCCAACCAGCCCCTCGAGGCCTCGACCGTCAGCCTGACGGGGATCGGCGCGCTCTGGCTGAAGCTGATCGACTACATCGTCTCCAGCCAGATCCAGGGCTTCCTGCTGGCCTTCTCCGTGATCGCGGTGATGATGGTCGCCATCTTCCGCTCCTTCGGGACCGGCATGATCTCGATGCTCCCCAATCTCGCGCCGGTGCTGCTCACACTGGGCGTGATGGGATGGCTGGGCATCGAGCTCGACTACAGCAAGCTCTCGATCGCGGCGGTGGCCATCGGCATCGCCGTGGACGACACGATCCACCTCATCTCCCGCTACCGCTACGAGTTCCAGCAACGGGGCGACTACGCCGAGGCGCTGATCGCGGCCATGCAGGACGTCGGACGGGCCCTGGTCATCACCTCGGTGGCGCTGGTCTGCGGCTTCCTGGTCCTGGTCCTCTCGGTGCTGGCCAGCCAGGCCCTCTTCGGCATCCTGCTGGCGACGACGATCGTGACCGCACTGGTCGCGGACTTTCTGCTCATGCCCGCGCTGGTCCTCACCCTTCACCCCTTCGGTCCCGAGGGCGTCCGCCAGGCGAGCCCCGACCTCCAGGAGGCCGCCTAGATGGGCCGCGCCCTCGCGCTACTGCTTCTGCTCGCCGCCGGCCCGGCCCTGGCCGTAGAACCCACGGCGCGGCAGATCATGGAGGCGGTAGACGCCCGGGACGATGGAGACAACGCGACCCAGAAGATGGAGATGATCCTGATCGACAAGCGCGGAGGGCAGCGAACCCGTCACCTGCTCTCCTTCGGCCGGGACGTCGGAGAGGACGAGCAGTCGATCCTCTTCTTCCTCTCGCCGGCCGATGTCGAGGACACCGGCTTCCTGACCTACGACTACGACGACCCCGAGCGCGACGACGACCAGTGGCTCTACCTCCCCGCCCTGAACCGCACCAAGCGCCTCGCCTCGTCGGACAAGAGCGGCAGCTTCATGGGCTCGGACTTCAGCTATGCCGACATGAGCGAGCGCCCCCTCGACGACTACCGGTACACCTTGATGGGCGAGACCGAGGTCGGCGGCCAGCCCGTCTGGCAGATCGAGACCGTCCCGGTCACCGAGCGCGAGAAGAAGGAGACCGGTTACGAGAAGGGCGTGGTCTTCGTCCGCAAGGACAATCACGTGGTCGTGCGAGCCGTCTACTGGGTGAAGAAGGGCAAGAGGCTCAAGTACTTCGAGGTCGAGTCCCTCGAGCAGATCGACGGCATCTGGGTCGCCACCGAGATGACCATGACGACGAAGCGGGGCAAGAAGACGCTGCACAAGACCCTGCTTCGCGCCTCGGAGGTGCGCTTCGACCAGGAGCTCGATGCGGATCTCTTCACCCTGCGCAGGCTCGAGAAGGGACCTTGAGGAGCGAGCTCGCTGCCCTTCTCTGCGTCCTCCTGTGGGCAGGTGCCGCAGGCGCCCAGGAAGAGCTGGACGAGATCCTCGGCGGCTTCGAGGACGACCCGGGCTTCGAGGCCAAGGAGGAAGATCCCCACGACGATGCCGCGCGCTGGTGGGACCTCTCGGGGAGCTACGAGCTGAGCGGCACGCTCAACCTGCGCTCCCATCGCTCCGCGGCTGAGGGCGACTCCGGAAGGAGGACCGGCTACCGCGGCCTCCAACGCCTGCGCAATCGCCTGAACCTGCAGCTCGACCTCGAGCCCTGGGCCGACTGGAAGCTGCGCGCCGAGGGCTGGGGCTTCTGGGACGCCGCGTACCTGCTGAAGGGTCGCAGTGACTACACCCGCGAGGTGCGGAACGCCTACGAGTTCGACGCCGAGCTGGGCGAGGCCTGGCTGCAGGGCACCCTGCCAGGCGACGTCGACCTGAAGCTGGGCCGGCAGGTGGTGATCTGGGGGCGCTCCGAGACCCTGCGAGTGCTCGACGTGATCAACCCGCTCGACAACCGCGAGCCGGGGCGGGTGGACCTGGAGGATCTGCGGCGGCCCACCGGGATGCTGCGCCTCGACGCCTTCCTGGCCGAGTGGACCCTGACGGGTCTCGTCATCCCCGAGATCCGCTTCGATGCCAATCCCGTGCGGGGCAGCGACTTCTTTCCGAGTGCGGTGGAGCTCCGCGAGCGTCAGCCCTCGGGCTTCCGGGATCTCGAGCTGGCCGCGGCGCTCACCGGCACCTTCAGCGGCTGGGACATCTCCTTCCATGCGGCTCGATTCTGGAGCGACACGCCGCGCCTGGCCCGTAGCGGAGTCGGCCTCGTGCACGATCGGCTGTGGATGGTCGGGGCAGGCGGCAACCTCACGGCCGGCAGCTGGCTCTTCAAGGCCGAGCTCGCATGGCTCTCGGGCCTTGGCTTCTTCGCCACCCGTGACGAGAAGGCGCGCGGGGACGCGTTGCTGGGAGTCGAGTACTACGGCTGGAACGAGACCACCGTGGTGGTCGAGATCCTGAACCGCCACCTCTTCGATCACGAGCGGGCGATGAGCCGCTCCCCCGACTTCGCAGCCGAAGACCGTCAGGAGATCGCCTTCCGCGTCACGCGGAACCTCTGGAACGACACCCTCCATCTGACCCTGCTCGGCGTGCTGCTGGGCTGGAACGCCGAGGACGGCTCGATCCTCCGGGTCGACCTGGCGTACGACATCCGCGACGCCCTGAGCGCGGGCGTGGGTTTGCTGCTCTACCAGACGGGTGAGCTGCCACCCCTCGACCGCTGGGGCCGCAACGACCGCTTGTTCTTCAACCTGAAGTGGAGCTTCTGAAGGCCGCCCGGCCGGTAGCGTCACTTCGAGGCATGGTCCAGCTCCGCCAGGGCCCCCCTCGCGGCCTCGCGCACCCCGCTGTGGCCATCCGTCAGGTAGGGCTCGATCGCAGTCCGGTAGCGCTCGTGCCGCGCCAGCCCGAGCGCCGTCAGTACGTAGCCCTTGCACTCGGGATCGTTCAACGTGCCGAGGAGCGGAACCAGGGGATCCCAGTTCGCGCCGGCACCCGAACTGGGACGATCCACCAGCTCGCCGACGGTGTAGAGGATGGCCTCCAGCGCCTCGGGCTCCGACTCGCGTGCCGCCCGCGCGAGGAGCGCGGCGACCACGCGCTCGAAGTCTTCGCCGGGCATGTCGCCCCGCGAGAGATCGCCGAGGGAAGACGCGGCATCGGCACGTTGCCGGGCCTCCGGAGCCTCGAGGGCGCCGAGGAAGCTCTCGAGATCGGGGCCGCTCACCAGGGGAGAGTAGCGGCCCCGGCCGCCATCTTGCGGCGAGCCGGCCGGCCGACACGGAGCCAAGGTGGGCTGCGCGAGATCGCGGCGGAGATCGCGAAAGACCGCGGGAGGCTTCCTTGGCCATCCAGGTCCTGATCCGGTGCCGGGCGGCTCCTCGCTAGTCGGTGAAGTCGTCCGCGCTCGCCTTGGCCATCACGTCGAGGAAGGACTGGGGGTACTGGCTGACGAACTTCTGGACGTCCCAGTAGTCGCTCCAGCGGTAGATCTTGCCGTCCTTCATCTCGTGCATCGTCGCGAAGGTGTGCTCCGCCCGCTCCCCGGTCTTGAAGAGCCAGGCCTCGGTGTGATCCAGGAAGACCACGTCGCCATCCGCCGCCAGGTGGTGCAGGACCTGCTCTTGCGTCGAGAGGTGGTCGAAGGCGATCCGCAGGCGCTTGACCACGTTCTCGGGACCGTGGGCGCCCGGGTCCTCGGTCGGTACGTCCTGGTAGTGCACCTCGGGGTGGAGGCAGCTCTTCACGGTCTCCCAGTCGAAGCGGCTGAGCGCCTGCCACATCGTCTCCACGGTCTTCTTGTTCGCTTCATTCGACATCCGGGAGACCCTAGCCCAGCCAACCTCAGGGGTCTTCGAAGGTCCAGGTGAGCTGGGTGCCATCCGCCAGCTCCAGATCGACGGTGAGCGATCGCGCCTCGGGAAGGTCCGGGGCGCCCATCCCCTGCCCGTCCCAGCTCAGCGGCATCCTCGCCATGTCGTCGAAGGCGATCCAGCCGAGAGTGGGTTGCAGGGGCCGGCGCCTCGCGTCGCTCGCGAAGACCCTGGCGCGGCCACTGCGCCGCACCAGCTCGAGATGATGGTCCCCCACCATGTGGAGCTGGCCCCCGCGGCGTGGCGCGTGATCGGCATGGGCGGCCACGGGCTCGCCGAGGTGGACGTAGCGGAGGAAGGGGAGGCTCCCGAGTGCCAGCCCGACCGCTCCGGCCAGGAGCCAGCGCGCGGGCTTCAGCGGCTCGCCCTTGCGAGCCACAGGGTCAATCCGCACAGGATCACCGCGGGTCCGTACACGAGGGGAGCATCCATGCCCCAGTGCTCGGGCCCGACCAGGCCGCGAGCGGTGTCGAGCACATGGACGAGGGCGTGGAGCACCGAGAAGCCGGCCGCCGCACCACAGGCGACGACGCGCAGGCTCGGCACGAAGGCCGAGGCAACGAGCCCGCTGCCGAGCAGGGTGAAGATGCACCCGATGTCGCGGATGAAGTGCTCGTTGAGCGGGCCGAAGTCCGGTACTCCGGCCGGCAGGGTGTGAAACCAGTGCACCGGATCGACGAGCATCCAGATGCCGTTGGCGAGGTTGCCGAGGCCGAAGAGACCCAGGACCAGGCCCCAGGGGTCGAAGGTCGCGCCTTCCGGCCCCGTGCTGTCGCTCGTGGACATGCGTGACTCCCCTGTGGCGAGCAATGGAGCGCCCCCTTCACGCTACCAGACCCGCATCAGCCGTCGGGCAGGAACACTTCCTCGATCGAGAGCGAGAAGAGCTGGGCGATGCGGAAGGCCAGGGGCAGACTCGGATCGAAGCGCTGCTTCTCGATCGCGATCACCGTCTGCCGGGAGACCCCGAGCCTCTGACCGAGCTCCTGCTGGGTCCAGCCCTCATCGGCACGGAGCTCTGCGAGCCGGTTCTTCACGCGGAGAGGCGACGCGCCAAGATCAGGGTGGCGAAACCCCAGGTCAGCATGGCGATCGTGTAGGTCCACAAGGCGCTCAGCCGGGGTGCTCCGGCGAAGGCCTCCAGCAGGCCGTAGCTCAGCGAAGCCAGCACGGTGACGAAGAAGGCGATCGAGATCGAGGGCCAGGAGAAGCCCGCCTGCGTGGCCGAGAGCCTGACCCGGTTCAACTACGCGGACTGACCGCGCGGCTCAGATTCCCGGGTCGACCCCCGTCAGCTCGATCGAGAGATCCCAGAGGCGGCGTGCGACCTCCGGGTCGCGGCTGGCCCGGCTCGGCTGGTTCAGGACCGGCGGACCCGACAGCTCCGCCAGGCCACCCGGGCCGTAGTACTCGCCGCCCCGTGCCTCGGGATCGGTCGCAGCGCGCAAGGTCGGGAGCGCACCCTCCGGCGGCGGATGCGAGAAGGGCTTGAAGAGCGGTGTCAGGAGCTTCATCCAGCTCGGGAAGTTCCGCGAGAGCTCGGTCTCCGAGACACCCGGGTGGCAGGCCAGCGCGGCGGTTCCATGTCGCGCTGCCTCGAGCCGCCGTTGCAGCTCGTGGGTGAAGAGCAGGTTGGCGAGCTTGCTCATGCCATAGCGCTCCACGCGGCCGTAGCGCTTCTTCGCGTGGATGTCGTCGAACTGGATCCGGCCGGCCTTGTGGGCGCCACTGCTCACCGTGACCACCCTGGCGCCGGCCGTCTCGCGGAGCTTCCCGAGCAGGAGCCCGGTCAAGGCGAAGTGCCCCAGGTGGTTCACGCCGAACTGGGACTCGAAGCCCTCGGCCGTCTCCTCTCGCGGTGGCATCATGATGCCGGCGTTGTTGATCAGGAGATCGAGTCGCTCCTCACCGTCGATCCGCGCCGCCCCCTTGCGGACGGATTCGAGGCTGCCGAGGTCGAGCGGAACGAAGGCGAGGTCCGCGTCGGGATGCAGCTCCTGGATGCGCCCCAGCGCCGCGTTCCCCTTCTCTGGCGACCGGCAGGCGAGGAGTACCCGGGCTCCCTTGCCCGCCAGCACGCTGGCGGCCTCCCAGCCGATGCCCGTATTCGCACCGGTGACGACGACGGTGCGCCCCGACTGGTCCGGGACGCTCGCTGCACGGAAGGGCTGGCTCATGGCATCTCCTCCTTGGGGAGCCGGGGTACGGCGGCCTGGAAGGGATTTCAGTACTGGACGATGGGCGCCTTGTGAAGCCACGTGTCGTCGCCCAGCATCCCTACCATGGCATGGGCGCAATCTGCAAAGCTGATCTTCGAGAGCCCGCTGTAGGGATGGAAGCCGATCCGATACTCCCCCCGTGCCGGCCCCCTCCTCATCTGGAGCGGACGAACGCCGAGCCAGTCGATGTCCTTGCTGCTCTCGAGGAGCTCGAGCTGGTGCTCCTTGTCGCGGTGGCGCAGCCCCATGAAGACCCGCGTGAGGAGCTCGACGATCCTGGCTCCGAGGGTCACCTGGTCCTCCGCGACGATCGTGCTGCCACCCCCGCAGAAGACGAAGCGTCGCACCCCCTTCTCGCGCATCGCCTCGAGGATGTTCCGGGTGACCTTCGTGCACAGGTCGGCACCCGACTTCATGTCGACGCCGATCGCGAAGAGCACGGCATCCGTGCCCTCCCCCAGGGCCTCCGCGACGCAGGCGGGATCGAGGCCGTCCCCCTCGACCACGTCGATGCGCTCGCGGAGCTCCGGCGGCAGCTTGGCGGGCGTGCGGACGAGAGCCGTCACGGCGTGGCCCGCCTCCAGACACTGCTTCAAGCACTCTCCGCCGACGGCACCCGTGGCGCCGAAGAGGGTGACCTTCATGGTTCTCGGCTCGCCTCCCTGGTTGCGAGGAGGGACCATACCGCGCCCGGCGACCGGAGGGGCCCGCGACCGGAAGACGCCTGCCAGAGGCCGGATTGCCGGAGGGGGGTGGGATCCCGATCCTCCCGGAAGCGCAGCCTGCCCGTGGGGGCCGGGCGCTCACCTGCCCTTCACCCGGTTCCCCGAAGCTCTGCGCCCCGAAGCGAGAAGCCAGTACCGTGACCTCATCCGAAACCCAGCCCAGAGACAGCGCCTCACCCTGGCCGCCGCGCGTCCGGGCCCTTCTCGGGCTCCTGCTGCTGCCCGCCGTGGCCTTCCTCTTCCTGGGCCCCGACCCCTTCGGGCTCGCCTTCGCGGCGCGAGTCGAGGCCGGCGAGCTCCTCCGTCCGCGGGACTACGCCGGCGCCTATCTCTTCTGGATCACCTTCGTCAACGCCATCGCGCTGGTGCTCCTGATCCTGGGGTTCCGCCACTGGGCCCGGCCGGGGCGGCCCGCGAGCGATCCAGCGCTGGCCCCTGCGCCGGGCCGTCCGGGCGCCCTCGTCGTGGCGGGTGTCGCCCTCGCCATGCTCGGCCTCGCCGTCAGCGCGGCTCCCCGCCTCGACGACTCGCTCTGGACCGACGAGAAGTACATGGTCGTGCGCTCGATTGCCGGCCAGTACGAGATCGACGACGCCGGCGACGTCGTGTTCGCGCCGGTGTCCTGGGGCAACACCTTCTTCTACTACCAGAAGCCGAACAACCACGTGCCCTACTCGATCCTGGCGCGGCTCAGCTGGGAGGGCTGGAGAGCGCTGACCCAGCCGGAGGACCGGCGCGCCGCCGAGACCGTCGTCCGCCTGCCGGCCCTGCTCTGCGGCATCGCGGGCATCGGCACCCTGGCCTGGCTGCTCGTTCACCTGGGCTTCCCCGCGGCCGCCGTGCTCACCGCATGGATCCTGGCGCTCCATCCCTGGTACCTCCGCTATGCCAGCGAGGTCCGCGGCTATTCGCTGATGCTCGCCCTGCTTCCGCTGCTGATCGTCCTGGCCATGCGCGCGCTCGAACGCGGGAGCTGGCCGCGCTGGGCGCTCTACGGCGCCAGCCAGGTCCTGCTGCTCTGGACCTACCCGGGCGCCATCTTCGTCCTGGTCGTCGCCAACCTCGTCGTGCTGTGGCGCTTGTGGCTTACGCGGAGAGGCGGCAACGGCGCGGGCGCGCCGCCCTTGCTGCGCTTCGCGATGACGGAGCTCCTGGCAGGGCTGGCCTGGCTCCAGCTGAACCTGGTCAACATGATGCAGTTCCTCGAGTACGCGAAGAGCTGGACCAGCCCGATCACCACCCGGTTCCTGCGCGAGACGGCGCTGCTCATGCTGCTCGGGACCTCGACGGAGCCGCCCCGCGAGGGTTTCGTGACGATGGCCGGCCTCTTCGACAGCTACCCCGTGCTGCTGCCCGGCCTGATCTCGGTGTCGCTCCTTGCCTGGCTGCTCGGCTGCCTCCGCCTCGCCCGCGGCGGTGCGGCGGGTCGGCTCGCGCTGGCGGTGCTCGTGCTCCCCGGGCCCATGACGATCGCCTTTGCGGCGCTGCGCGGCGACCACCTCTACGAGTGGTACCTGATCCATGCGCTGCCCGGTGTCGTCGCGGGGATCGCCCTCGGTCTGGCCTGGATCGGTCACCTGCTTCCCGAGGGTGCGGCGCGCAGGGCGGCCCTCGCGGTGCTTCTCCTGGCCTTCGGGTCGGCCTACGCGACCGCGAGCCATCCCATGCGCGACGCGCTTCGCACCCGCCCCATCCAGCCCACCTTCGAGCTGCTCGAGACCTTCGGCTGGCCGCCCCATCGCGACCCCACGGCGGAGCGGCCGGTGCTCACCGGCGCGGCTTACGGCGCCGTGACCTACTACGACCCCGCGACGCGCGCCGTGCGGGACCGGGAGAGCCTGATTGCGTTGATGCGGGAGGCGGACGAGACGGGGCTGCCCCTCTTCGTGAGCTTCAACCGCCCCCGGCTGGCGCGGAAACGCAATCCGGAGGGCATCGCCATGCTCGAGCGCTCCGAGTTCTTCGAGCCGGTGGGGCAGTTCGACGGCGTCTTCTTCAAGTACAGGCGGGCGGTCTTCCGCTACCGCCCCGGCTCGGTCGAGACCCTCGCATCGGCCGGTCCGGGATAGGACGGCGGTGCTCGCCGCGGCCTTCTCGGAAGGCCTATCCTTCTTGCATGGCCAGCTCCCCCGCCTATGCCGAGCATCCCGACCACGAGGTGGTGATCGACCCCGAGCCGCGCTTCGCGCGGGTGTCCTTCGAGGGCCGCGCCGTGGCCGAGAGCCAACGCGCACGGCGGCTCGACGAGTCGCGCTGCCCTCCCCGGATCTATCTCCCCCGCGAAGACGTCGACTTCGATCTCCTCGAGCCGACGGACCACGGCACCTGGTGCCCCTTCAAGGGCCAGGCGAGCTACCACTCCCTGCGCCTCGGCGACGTCGTGGCCGAGAATGCGGTCTGGAGCTACGAGGACCCCTTCGACGAGGTGGCCGAGATCCGCGGGCACCTCGCCTTCTACGGTGAGAAGGTGACGATCGACTCGTCGGATTGAGGAGTCCCGGCGGGAGAGCGGCGCTTCCCCGATCCCCTCGCCGGGCTCAGCCGATCCGGACCGTATCCCCTGGCTCGGCGACGACGCTGTTCTCGATCTCTCCGAGGCCCTCGATGGCGACCCGGACCACGTCGCCTTCGACGAGGAAGCTGGGCGGCTTCATGGCGATGCCGACTCCGCCCGGCGTCCCCGTCGAGATCACGTCTCCTACCTCGAGGGTGAAGGCCGTCGAGAGGTGCTCGATCAGATGGAAGCAGTCGAAGACCAGGTGCTTCGTGTTCGAGGATTGGCGAAGCTCGCCGTTCACCCAGGTCTTGAGGTCGTGGGTGTGCGGGTCGCCGAACTCGTCGGGGGTGAGGATCCAGGGGCCCATCGGGCAGTGGGTGTCGAAGGACTTGCCGATCGTGAAGGTCGGCGTGCGCAGCTGCCAATCCCGCACGGTGACGTCATTCGCGACCGTGTAGCCGGCGATCACCTCGTGGGCCCGGTCGCGCGGCACATGGCGGCAGGGCTTTCCGATCACGACGGCCAGCTCTCCCTCGTAGTCGAGGGCACTGGAGGCCCTGGGGAGATGGAAGGGATCGAAGGGGGGATGCGCGGAGGTGGATTGCTTGTTGAAGAGCACCGGATACTCCGGAATCTTCATCCCGCCCTCCTTGGCCTCCTCGATGTGGTCGCCGTAGTTGACGCCGATGGCCAGGATCTTGGGCGGCCGGAGGATGGGCGACTCGAGGTGCACCTGGACCCGGGGCAGACGAGCGCCGCCGGCGGCGACCGCGGCCCGCGCAGCCTCCAGTGCGCTCTCGCCCGCGCGCAGGAACGCGACCATCTCGGTCGGCAGCTCCGGGGCACTTGCTGCGAGGTCGACGACTTCGTCGCCCTCGGCCACGCCGATGCGGGTCGAACCATCGTGGGAAAAGGTCACGAGCTTCATGTGGGGCTACTCCTTGGCGGTTCGCCGACGAACAGGGCGACCAGCGCGTCAGCATGGGCTTCGACGACCTCCTCGTCCGAGGGATCGCGGCCCGTGAGTCGTTGGCATTCCGGCGCCTGGTGAAAGAGCATGGTGATGGCGCCAATCAGGATGTAGTAGAGGTGGAGCGGGTCGAGATCCGCCGGCAGCCGGGCGAGCCCCCCAGCGCGGTACAGCTGATCGCGCACCACCTCGAAGACCTCTCGAACGAGGTGATCGACGATCCACTCCATGCGGGGCCCCTCCCGCTTGCCCTCGTCGTTCATCACGCGGACGAATTCGGGGCGGCGGGCCACGAAGCGGACGACCTGGCGGATCATCTGCTCCGCGCGCGCCCGGTCGTCCAGCGGAGATCCGCCGGCGCGGGCCTCCTCCATGAGGGCACGCACTTCCTCGAACGCGCGTCCGACCGCCTCGCGCCACAGGGCTTCCTTGGTCCCGAAGTAGTACGGGATCATGCCCTGATTCACGCCGGCCCGCGCGGCGATGGCCCGGGTCGAGGCGCCGTCGTAGCCGAGCTCGGCGAAGGCCTCGAGCGCGACGCCCAGCATGCGCTCACGGGTGGGGGCGTCGCTCTGGAGGCGCTCTCGGGGGGCGGGCTGGGCCATCGGATCTCCGGCTGGTCAACCGACCAGGACGTCGATTATACGATCGAATAGCTCGCGAGGCAAGCTCTTCCCTCCGCTCCGGCCACTCGCGGGCCTAGCGGTCCGGCCAGATGGGCGGGTGGCTCCCGAGTGGGACGGTCGGCCGCGCCCAGCGCGCCGGGGTCTCGCTGAGCCCGAGCACGGGCCCCAGATGCCGAACCGGCCCTGCCGCGGTCTTCGTGGTCGCGAAGTAGGGCTCCAGCAGCTCGTCGTTCAGGAAGCCCGGTGTTCCGTCGACCCGGCTCTGCCCGAGCAGCCACATGCCGGTGCGCGCCAACGAAACGCGCACCTCCCAGCTGCCCCCCTCGCGCGCGCGACGCTGCAGCGCCACCAGGGCGCCGAGGGCCGCCAGATAGCCAGTCGTGTAGTCGGTCGCCGCCGCGGGGAGCAGCCCGGGCGTCTCCCTCCCGCCCTGCTCGGCCGCGATGCCGGTCACCGTCTGGGCGAGCTGCTCCCAGCCCGCGCGCTCCCGCCATGGACCCTCGTGCCCGTAGCAGTTGATGGCCACGCAGACGAGGCCGGGGCGCAGGGCCACGAGCTCTTCGAGCCCGAAGCCGAGCTTCTCGAGCGCTCCCGCGCGGTAGCCCCGCGAGACCACGTCGCCCTCGCGCACCAGGCTGCGGAATCGCTCCGCCTCCTCCGGGACCCGTAGATCGAGCTCGGTCGAGAGCTTTCCGTGTCCCGTGTCGACGACGAAGGGCGGCACGCTGGGGAGATGGGCGGCGTGCACCCGCATCACGTCGGCACCGTGCTCGGCGAGGGCTCGCGCGCAGGTGGGGCCGGCCAGCACACGCGTCAGGTCCAGGACCCGAAGCCCCGAGAGCGGCCGATCGCCGGGCGGAAGGGCCTCGGCGGGCGCATCCCCCACGCGACGGATCTCGACCAGGGGCTGGGCCGCGAGCGCCCGGCCCTGGGGGTGGCTCGCCCACTCCGAGGCCTCGCGCACGCGCGCACCGCACAGGTTTCGCTCGGCGATGGCATCCTCGAGGGCCTGGGCGTCGAAACGGGCCACCGCGGCGCCGATCGAAGCCGGCTCGTTCTGGCAGCCGAGCAGGTCCAGCAGGCCATCTCGGAGGTGCGGGAAGCCGCCGTGCAGGTGCACCCACTCGCCTCCCTTCGCGGGGTAGAGGGCCGTCATGGGCCCGGCGTCGCGGACCAGGCCCGCGTCGGGTTGCGCGCCGCGCAAGAAGGCAAAGCTGATCAGGGCCGCTGCCGCCGCGCGCACCTCGATCTCCACCGACTGCCGGCGCCCGGTGCGCAGCTCCCACAGATCGTTGACGGCCACGCCGCAGGCGCTGAGGACGGCCGCCGCGGCCTCGCCGATTCGGAGGCGGGTGGCGAACACCGGATCGCCACCGCGGAAGACCACCTCGCCGCGCGGAACCCCGCCGGCCCGGATCGGCAGGAGGACCTCCCCCAGCAGCCCCGGGGCGGCGGCCCCCATCGGCATCTCCCCGGCCTCCGCGCGCATCGCCCCTGAGCCTACCGCGTGGCCGGGCTATGCGTCGCTCGCCGGCCCGGTCCTCGCCAGCGGTACGTGGACCCGCTGCACCCTCATGCGGCGAGGCCGCTCGCCGCAGTTGGGCGCCGTCGCGTGCAGCGCCCAGGGATGGCCCAGCACGACGTCGCCTGCGCGACCGGAGAGCTCGACGACGCGGAGCGGAATGCCGTCGACCTCGTGGTCGCCTTCCATGAATCGGGCGATCCGTTCCTGGTCTTCGCCCGGTGACGAGAGAGCCGCGAGCCAGGGATCACTGCCCAGCAGGGCCCGGCGCACGAAAGCCATCTTGCGGCGCGGAGCCAGGGGGTCCCCCGCCAGGTGCCGGCGCACCAGCTCGGGCGAGCCCGCAAGGAGCACGGTCCCGCCCCCGCGCGGCGGAACGTCGGCCAGGAAGCTCAGCACCAAGGCTCCGCAGGTGCGGTCCGGCGGGAGATGGAAGCCGAAGTCGGTATGCCAGACATGGTGCGGCACGGTCCAGGCCGCCCCGGCGAGCGGAAAGGAGACCAGGAACTGCCCCCAGTTCTTCGGAGGCCGCCAGCGACCCGCGCCCAGCAGGGTGTCCAGGGCGCCGGTCAGTGCCGCTCCCCCGATCGGCTCGAAGACCGGGTCGAGCTTCAGGGCCTGGAGGCCACTCGCGTGCTCAACGGTCCAGGTCGAGGGATCGTCGCGACGCGCGCCGAGGCGCTGCCCGAGGGTCTCCCATAGCCGGGCCTGCATGGCCTCGGCGGCCTCTCGGGAGAAGACGCCCTCGAGCCGGGTGAATCCCCGTTCCTCGAACTCGGCCTGTCCTTCGGCGCTCAACATGGCCCGACGTCCTACAGGGTGAGCTCCGGAGGGTAGCCGGCGAGCGAGGCTGCAGCGCCGACCCATCGCGGTACCCTTGGCCGCCGACGAAGCCCGTGTCCCCGAGAGGCGCTGGAGGCCCGCCGTGATCAAGCTCGTCTACTGCGTACGCCGTCGTGCCGACGTCCCGGCGCCCGAGTTCCACCGCTACTGGCTCGAGGAGCACGGCCCCCTGGTGCGTGGCTTCGCCGAGGACATGCGGGCCGTCCGCTACGTGCAGAGCCACACCACCCTGCCCGAGATCAACGAGGGCTTCCGCACGGGGCGCGGCCTCGCCGAGCCCTACGACGGCATCACCGAGGTGTGGTGGGAGAGCGCCGACGCGCTGGCGGCCGGGGGAGCGACGGAGGCCGGCCGCGAGGCGGCCCGCCGGCTCCAGGAGGACGAGGCCAGCTTCATCGACTTCTCGCGTTCGCGGGTCTTCCTGACCGAAGAGCACGAGATCTTCGACCTCCGGACGTAGGTTCCGGCGCGCCCAACACGCCACTCTGCCACCGCACTCCTCGGGGAGAGACCCATCGTGTCCGAGACCCACGTCGAAACCGTGTACCGCAGCTGCAACCTCTGCGAGGCCCATTGCGGCCTCGCCGTGGGTGTCGATCGCGAGAACAACCGGGTCACCGAGATCCGCGGCGACGAGAAGGACGCGATGAGCCGCGGCTACCTGTGCCCGAAGGCGGTCGGCCTCGCGGCCATCAGCGAGGACCCGGATCGGCTGCGCGCGCCGGTCAAGCGCGTCGGCCGTGAGTTCGTGGAGATCGGCTGGGACGAGGCCTTCGATCGGGTGACCACCCGTCTCCGGGAGATCCGCGAGGCCCACGGGGCCAACGCGATCGCCACCTACCTGGGCAATCCCAACGCCCACGACTTCGCCTCCAACATCGCCATCGCACCGATGATCCGGGCGCTGGGCACGAAGTGGCGCTTCTCCGCCACCAGCGTCGATCAGCTTCCGAAGCACGTCTCCTCGTGCCTGATGTTCGGGTCGATGAACGCCTTCCCGATTCCGGACGTCGACCGGACCCGCTACCTGCTGATGCTCGGAGCCAACCCACTGACCTCGAACGGCAGTCTGCTCACGGCACCGGACCTGCGGCGACGCCTGCGCGAGCTCCGGGAGCGCGGCGGCAAGCTGGTCGTCGTCGACCCCCGGCGCAGCGAGACGGCGCGCGTCGCCGACCGCCACCTTCCGATCCGCCCCGGCGGCGACGCGCTCTTCCTCTTCGCCATGGTGCACGTGCTCTTCGAAGAAGGGCTCGTGCGGCTGGGCCGGCTCGAAGGGCTTGCGAACGGCGTCGATGCGCTGCGGGACCTCTCCCGGGAGTTCTCACCGGAGGCCGTGAGCGCAGCCGCAGGAATCGCAGCGGAGACGATCCGCGAGGTCTCGAGGGAGTTCGCCGCCGCCGAGGCGGCGATCTGCCATGGCCGCATCGGCACCTGCACCCAGGAGTTCGGCGCGCTGAGCAGCTGGCTGGTGGACGTGGTGAACGCGCTCACGGGCAACCTCGACCGCGAGGGCGGTGTGATGTTCCCCTGGAC
>NYZB01000178.1 GCA_002687015.1 Deltaproteobacteria bacterium | reverse complement strand
GGCTCTGCTCCTTCTCTTCCTGATCTCTCTCGCGGGCATTCCCGGCACGGCCGGCTTCATGGGCAAGCTGCAGATCTTCATGGCCGCGGTCGCGGCGGAGCAGGTCGGCCTCGCCATCTTGATGGCGCTGACCAGCGTGGTCTCGCTCTTCTACTACCTGCGCCTGCCCGTCGCCATGTACATGCGCCCGCTTCGTCCCCAAGGCCACCGCTCCCGGACCGACTTCCTGGAGCTGGTGGTGCTCGGCGCCTGTGCGGGCTCGGTGCTGCTCCTGGGCCTTGCCCCCAACCGCTTCGGATGGCTGCAGGCCCTCGATTGGACGCGCGCAGGGGTCGACGCCCTGATGGCCGGGCCCTAGTCGGGCTCGGGCATGGCCTGGCGTCGCTCCCCCGGATTCTCCGTCCGGGGGAGCGATCGGCTCTCCCACCGACTCGAGCTCGGATGGACTTTGCCCCCTGCGAGGGGTCTCCTCAGCGACCGGATGCCTTCTGGAGGCGGTCGTACATCCGCTTGGCGTCGCTCCTGGCGGCCCGTGTCAGCTTCTTCCAACGCCGCTCGCCATTGGCCTCCAGCTGGCCCAGGTGGCGTGCCGCATCGCGAATGACCCGCGTGAGCCGCCGTCGCGTCGCCCGTCCGGCGTTCTCCACCTCGCGCTCCACCGCCGAGAGCTCCCGCTCGACGTCCTTCCTGAACTGCTTGAGAGTTCGGGGAAGCTCGTCCGCGAACGCGCTCGTCACCTTCTTCTTCGCCGCCTTCTTGCGGGTGGTCGTCTTCCGGGCTGCCTTCTTCCTCGTCGTCTTCTTCGCTGCGGCCTTCTTCCTGGTGGTCTTCTTCGCTGCCGCCTTCTTCGCCGTCGTCTTCCGAGCCGCCATGGCTTCCTCCCTGGGGTTTCGTGGGGACGAGATCGATCACGCCCTCCACCCATCACCTCGTTCCCGAGTCGGGTTTGTCCATGTCCAACTCTGCCCCGGGTCACTGGGGCGGGGCGCCGCGCTTCGAGCAGGTGGATCGCCAGTCGGAGGCTGGCCGCCGCAGCGAGTTACCCGAGGTAGGCGAGGAGGTCCCTGTCCGTGACGATGCCGACCAGGCGTCCCTCGTCGTCTACGACCAGCACCGAGTGCAGGTCGCCTTCGGCGATCAGATCGATGGCACGATCCACGCTCTCGTCGGGGCCCATGCTGACGAGGTCCCGGCTCATGGTCTCCCGGACGGTCGAGCGGCGATCGAGCAGGTCGTCGATCTCCGCGGGGCTCGCTGCGGTCGAGCCGCGCAGCAGGCGGATCAGATCCCGGGAGCTGACGATGCCGGCAGGCATGCCTCCCTCCACGATCGGAACATGGTGGCAGCGTTCGGCCTGGAGCAGCTGACGGACCTCGCCGAGCTTCGCATCGAGGCCCAGGGAGCGGACTCTCGAGGTCATGACCTGGGCGATCGGCGTGGTCCTCGGCATCTGTCTCTCCCCGGCTGGGTCAGGTGATCCTTCGTCTCGGCTCACCTGTCGTCCAGGCGACACCTGCTCTCCCGTTGCCTGTTATCCTCTGCGTCCGCTCCGCCACCTCGCGGAGACCATCGGAGATCCGAGATGAACGTCAAGGTGCACGAGCTGATGGCGGCCTCCGTGGTCACGACGCAACCCCACGTCACCGTCGAGCACGTGCGCGGCATCCTGGAGCGCAACAAGATCGGGGCGATTCCCGTCGTGGATACCGACGGCCACCCGGTGGGCATCGTCTCGGCCACGGATCTGGTGGCGGACCTGAAGGCGGGGTCGCCGATCAGCTCGGTGATGACCGAGAAGGTCTACACCGTGCCCAAGTACGAGGACGTCAGCATTGCGGCCCGGGTGATGCGCAACCACAAGATCCATCGCGTCGTCGTGACCCACGAGCAGCAGGTGGTCGGGATCCTCAGCGCCTTCGACCTGCTGAAGCTCGTCGAGGGGCACCGCTTCGTGGCAAAGAACGCGCCGACCGGCTCGAAGAGAAGGGGCGGGAAGCGCCAGTAGACCCCCTCGCGAGCGGCACCCTCTCGCTGGCGCGGGGCCTTGGGCTGCGATCGTGCCGGCGCTCAGCTCGCCCGGGGTGCGGGCGGTGCCTGGGCCGCGCGGCCCGGCCACCAGGACGGGCGGCTGCGGGAGGCCGCGTGACGGCGCCCCGCCCGGGCATCGGCTGCTCGGAGCACGGCCGCGCTGAGGCGTGCGATCCGTGAATCGCCGAAGGGGGTTCCGAGCCCCGCGTTCACGATCAGGCCGACGGCCAGGTTGCGGCTGGGGTCGGCCCAGGCACCGGAGCCACCGAAGCCGAAGTGGCCGAAGGCGTGTCGGGGGCTCCCGATCGGGGTGAACACGCCGTGGTATCCGAGCCGCCAGCGCATGTCGAAGGGGATCACGGCCAGGGGGCCCGGGCCGCGCTGCCGATGGATGGCGCGTTGCAGCGTACGCTGGGAGAGCAGGCGCACGCCGTCGATCTCCCCCCAACCGGCCAGTGCGGCGTACATGCGCGCGAGTGAGTGCGCCGTGAAGAGGCCGTTCGCGGCAGGGATCGAGGCCCGCAGGGTCTTCTCCGAGCCGAAGTCGAAGTGCTCGATGCCGCGAGGGGCCAGCGAATCGACGATGCTCCTGACATCGAGCTGGAGCTTCAGCAGGCGCGCGCCGCTCTCCAGCCCGGCGCTGCCCGCACGGAGGATCCGTCGCAGCATGAAGGGGGGGATCACCGAGTCCAGCGAGTGGACGGGCAGCCTGCTCCTCTCCCTCGGTGCTCGGCTCTCGACGCTCGGTACGCCCTTCAACCTGGTCGTGACCAACGTGCCGGGACCCCAGCTGCCGCTCTACATGATGGAATCGCGTCTGCTGGAGATCCATCCCCACGTGCCCTTGATGGGCCGGCTCGGGCTCGGCATCGCACTCTTCAGCTACGACGGCGCCCTCTCCTGGGGCTTCTCTGCAGACTGGGACCAGGTGCCGGACCTCCACGACCTGATCCTCGCCACCGAGGAGTCCTTCAGGGAGCTCCGCGACGCAGCGGGTCTCGACTGAGCCGATCGGGTGCGGAGGGGCCTTCGCGCCCGCCGCGGCCAGGAGCCGCCCGGGGCCGGTTCGTGATCAGCCAGCCCCTGATCTCGAACATCGAATGGCTCGGCCGGAACGCCCTGCTTCCGGCGTTGCGTGGACGCAGTGTCGCCTCCGCGGCTGCGTCGCAGCAAGAAGCGAAGCGGCAGTCCCCGCCATCCACGGGATCGAGCGCGTCGGATCGGCAAGCCACCGGAATCTCAGCGAACTTCCGACTTCTCTTCTCGATTGACAACATAAATTGATGATGTCAATCTACCTCCATGCCCAGGAATCTGTCCGGTGAGGAGGTCGAGGCCTTTCGGGAGCGGCTTCGTGCCGTGGCCGAGCGGCAGTTCGCCGAGCGGGGCTTCGACGGGGTGAGCCTGCGCTCCATCACCGACGAGCTCGGCTGCAGTCGCATGACGCCCTACCGCTACTTCCGGGACAAGGCGGACATCTTTGCTGCGGTGCGAACCTCGGCCTACCTCCGCTTCGCCGCGGCCCAGGAGAAGGCTGCCGCCGAGGCCGGCGAACCCGTCGGCCGGCTGACGGCGCTGGGCCAGGCCTACTACGCGTTCGCGCTCAGCCAGCCGAACGCCTATCGGCTCATGTTCGAGCTGTCGCAGCCGGACGCCGACGAGCACCCCGAGCTGCGCGAGGCCGAGGCGCGCGCCTGGGCGCCGATCCGCGACGGCATCGATGCGGCGGTCGAGGCGGGTGTGCTCGCCGGCGACGTGGATGTCCTGGCGCACAGCTTCTGGGCCGGCGTGCACGGCATCGTCTCCCTGCACCTGGCCGGGAAGCTCGTGCACGGCGTCAGCGTCGACGAGCTGGCCGAGCCCATGCTCCTCCAGCTCTTCCGGGGAGCTCTCCCCGACTGAGCGGAACGCCACCCTTTCCTTTCCCCGAAGACGCCCCACCTGGAGAACCGATGGCAGCGAACGAAGCCCAGCCCCACGGAAAGATCGACAGTGAATGGGACGTGATCGTCATCGGCTCGGGTCTCGGCGGTCTCAGCGCCGCGGCGAGACTGGCCCGTACGGGCCTTCGCGTCCTCGTCCTGGAGCAGCACGTCTTTGCCGGCGGCTACGCCCACCACTTCTTGCGCAAGGTGCGCGGCACGAAGATCGTCTACGACTTCGACGTCGCGTTGCACCAGACCGGCGACCTGCTCCCCGGTCGGGGCATGCACCAGATGCTGAGCGAGCTCGAGGTGCTCCCGCGGCTCGAGCTCCACCAGTTCGACGTGATCTACCGCACCCGTGGCCCCCGACACGATCTGCAGATCCCCGCCGCGGCCGACGCCTACGAAGAGCTCCTGATCGAGCTCTACCCCGAGCAGGCGGGTGGCGTGCGTGACCTCTTCGAGCACATGCGCCAGATCGACGAGCCCGGCGAGGACGGCGGGCCGAGCCCTGCGGCCTTTGCCTCCATGGAGCTCTCCCTGAAGGAGCTCCTCGACCAGCACGTGAGAGACGAGCGGATCCAGGGGATCTTCTCGACCCTCTGGGGCTACCTCGGTCTGGTGCCTTCCGAGCTCTCGGCCTTCCTGTTCGCCCGCATGTGGTCGAGCTACCACCTGGGTGGCTGCTTCTACTTCAAGGGCGGCGGCCAGGCGCTCTCCGACGCCTTCGTGGGCGTGATCGAGGCCCACCGGGGGAAGGTGGTGCTGCGCGCCGAGGTGGCGCGCATCGAGACCACGTCGGGCCAGGTCACGGGTGTGGAGACACGGCGCGGCCAGCGTTTCCGCGCTCCCGTCGTGATCAGCAACGCTCCGGCGCCTCTCACCTACCACCAGCTTCTCGATTCCCCGGAGCTGGCCGCCGCCGAGCTCGAACGGGTCGACGGTCTGCCCCTCGCCTGCTCGATCCACCAGGCCTACGTGGGCATCCGAGGCGATGCGGCCAAGCTCGGCCTCGCCGATCGAGGTGCCTTCTTCAGCCCGACCTATGACTTCGAGGAGGAGCGGGCCGCCATGGCGCGGGGCGACTACCGCCGTCAGGGCTGGATGGTCGGCAACCACGACCTCGCCGATCCGGGCCACGCACCTCCCGGCCGCTCGATCCTGCACTCCACGGTGATCGCCGATGGCAGCCTGTGGAAGGCCGATGACGAGGCGGCCTACCGCGAACGGAAGCGGGAGCTGGAGAGCTACCTGGTCGATCGGATCGCCGAGCACATCCCCGACGTACGCGAGCGAATCGAGGTGATCGAGACGGGCACGCCGCACACCATGCAGCGCTACTCGTCCAATCCGGAGGGCTCGATCTACGGCTATGCGTCGTCGCCGACTTCCCACAGCATCCATCGGCCGGAGGCGCGAAGCTCGGTTCCCGGCCTCTACCTCGCCGGTGCCTGGACCTTCCCCGGCCCGGGCTTCACCGGCACGATGGCTTCGGGCCACCGCACCGCGGGCCTCGTGATCGAGGACTTCGAGGGTCGCTCGGGCGGCCCCAGGTGAGCGAGCCGACGGGCGAGCCGGAAGCGCCCGCCCGCGACGGCCGCCCCGGCTGGTATCGCCTCACCTGGTTCCTGGGCCGGCCCCCGGCGCTGACGGATCGGCAATGGAAGGTGTTGGGCCTGGTCGCGATCGTGTCGCTCTTCGAGCAGTACGACCTCTACCTGTTCTCGCTGAACCTGAAGCAGATCCAGGCCGACCTCGCGATCGCCGAGGCGAGCCTGGGCTGGCTCGGCTCCGTGGTGCGCGCGGGCGCTCTCTTCTCCATCCCGATCGCCCTCGCGGCCGATCGCATGGGCAGACGGCGCCTGCTGCTCGCGACGGTGGTGGCCTACACGCTGCTGACGGGTGCCACGGCCCTGGCCCAGGACACGGCTACCTTCGTGGTGCTCCAGTTCCTGGCGCGCTCCTTCGCGGTCGCCGAGACGCTCATCGCCGTGGTCGTGATCGCCGAGGAGTTCCCGGCCGAGCATCGTGGCTGGGGGATCGGCGCGCTGGGCGCCATCCAGGCCTGCGGCGCCGGGATCGCCGGGATCGCCTTCGGCTTCGTCGACGTGTTGCCCCACGGCTGGAGGGATCTCTACCTGTTCGGTCTGGGTCCCCTGGTGGCCGTGGCCTACTGGCGGCGGAACCTGCCCGAGACCGAGCGCTTCGAGGCGCTCCGCCAGGAGCGAGATGGGGACGCCGGGCTGCGGGCCTCGCCACCGCTGGCGCCGATCGTGCACCTGGTGCGCGAGCATCCGGTCCGGATCGGCGCGCTGATCCTCGCCGTGCTCGTCGTGGCTGCGGCCGCTTCCCCTGCGGCCTTCTTCGCTCCCAAGTTCCTGCAGGACGTCCACGGCTGGTCACCTGCCGGCGTCGCCGCCCTGACCTTCCTGGGTGGGATGTTCGCCATCATCGGCAACCCGCTGGCCGGCTGGTTGAGCGATCGCCACGGGCGCCGCCCCATCGCCACCGTCTTCGGCGCCGGCTTCGTGGTGATGACCCTGGGCTTCTACGGGCTCACGGGGTTCATGGCGCCCGCCCTGTGGATCCTGCTCATCTTCACGATGATGGGTTCGGAGGTCCCTCTCGCCGCATTCAGTGCCGAGCTCTTCCCGACCGCCCAGCGTTCCACCGCCTCCGGCCTGCGGGTCGGCGCAGCTTCCGTGGGCGGCATTGCCGGGCTCGCCATCGTCTCGGCCCTGTTCTCGGTCACGGGGTCGAACTGGACCGGCATCATGCTGCTCTGCCTCGCGGTGCTGGTGGTGCCCGTCGTGGTCTGGGCCGCCTTCCCGGAGACCGCGCGCCGCAGCCTCGAAGAGACCTCCCGCGAGCCTTCGAGGGAGGGCCGGAGGAGAGCGGAGCCGCAGGGAAGCGCCTAGCCCGGGAGGGCGGCCCTGCCGGATCTCCGCGCCACCCGGGCCCGGCCCATCCAGCGCTCCACCTCGCAGGCGGTGCCGGGAGCGGCCGCCGCGAGCCGGTGCTCCATGGCCTGAAGCGCGGGCTGCGAGGAGAAGCGAAACAGATGGGTCGCACAGCCGCAGTCGGAGGCGCCGAACCGGCTCAGCGGAATACTGGCTCCGTTCGCTTCGCCGAGCGCCGTGGCCCACGCGTGCTCCCGATCGCAGCTCGTGCCGCGCGCGAACCAGATCTCGCGCATCGCCGTGTGCCGGCGCAGGTAGTCGATGTGCCAGTGGGCCGAGCGGGCCCGGCGGCAATGATGGGCGAGCCGCGCCGCGAGGCCTCCCGGGCCGCGAGCGCTGCCGACGTAGGCAAAGAAGCCGGGCTCGAGCTGGAGCTTTCCCAGGGCTCCGATGCGGAGGCGGCGCTCGCGGGAGGCCTCGAGGATGAGGACGTAGGTGCCGGGAGCCGCGGGAATGGCCGGACGCCGGATCCGCGGGCAGGATCTTCCGCCCCGTCGTCCACCCGATGCGTCACTCAAGGCCGGTGTCGAGGCGCCCGGCTACCTGCAGCACCGCGAGCGCGTCCGCCGTCACCCACTCGTTCGTCCTCCGCTTGCTCGCGCCGCCCCAGTCGTAGAGTTCGGTCCCGGTCGCCAGCTTCGAGGAGAGTTTGAAGAAGCGCTTCTCCGCGGGCCACCCACCGTCGGGTAGTCGCTTGGCCTCGAGGAGGTCGAGGGCCTCGCCGCAGCGCGGGTCGTCGATGAAGCCGGCCTCGGCCATCACGACGAGGCCTCCGAGGATGTCGTAGTGCCAGTAGAGCGGGTAGTGGAGCTCGACGAATCCGGGCTTCATCACGGAGCCGTCGGCCTTGCGCAGGAAGAGCCTGCGTTCGAGGAAGATCTGCGCCGCTCGCCGCGCCGCCTCTCGCGCCGCCCGGTCTCCGCTCTCGCGCGCGACCAGCGAGAGGGCCCGGAGCGGGATGAGGCTCTCCATGAAGGAGGACTTCGCGGCCTCGGGGTTCTTGTCGCAGTTCCAACCGCCATCGGGCCACTGCCAGTGGAGGAGCCGCTCGACCAGATCCTGTGCACGCTCGTCGGCCAGCCCCAGGGTGAGGACGCTGAACAGCGCGTTGCTCTGCTGGGACGCGCAGCGTCGGTGCCGCCCCTGCATCACCGGCACGCCCTCTCTCCGGTAGGCCTGCGCCCTGCTCTTGGCGTCGTGTTCCCGGAAGTAGCGATCCGCGAGCCAGCGCTCCATCAGCTGGTCGCGCACTGGCAGCAGGGATCGGTCTCCGCGCGGGTAGCCCGTGTCGGCCAGCGCGGCCATGACCCAATGGGCACCGAACCACTTCGCGTAGACCTCGCCACTGGGGCGGGTGATCCGACCCCTGGCGTCGCGCCCGGAGAGCAGCCGTCGTACGCGCGGCGAGTCGCGGATCTCGTTCTGCAGACTGCGGATCGCTCTCGAGTCGGGGCTCTCGCCCAGCACCCGGACCCGCACCTTCCAGCGGATCGCAGGCTCGTCCGAGTGGAGCAGGCGATCGACGATCGCGGCGCTTCCCATCCCGTCGTCCCCTGGGGTCTCGACACGCCGGCCCCTCGGGGCCCTACGTGGCCGAGTCGAGCCCGATCGTTGCGCCCTACGCAGGGTAGTTCTTGATCGGATTCCGCCCTTCGGGGTAGTCGGGGTAGCCGGTCTTGCCGCGCTCCATCTTCCGGCGGAGCTCGATTGCGGCTCGGAGGGCGTCCCGCCGGCTCACCTGGCCGATCAGCTTGCCCTCTTCGACCACGGGGAAGCGGCGCATGTGGGTCGAGACGAACTCGTGGGCGATGGCGAAGAGCTCCACCTCGGGCCCGATGGTCCTGGGGTCCCTGCTCATCCCCTGCTCGACCGTCTCGATGGTGTCGTGGCGGTCCATCTCGTAGTCGGAGGAGGCGACGGCCCGGAGGCAGTCGAACTCCGAGAGCAGGCCCAGCAGGTAGCCCTGGTCATCGACCACCGGCGCGCCGGAGATGCCCTTCTTCAGGAGCAATGCGGCGGCGTCCAGGAGCGCCATGTCCGGCTGGAGTGTGACCAGCCTCCGGGTCATGATCGAGCGGGCCGTCGGGGCGGTGGGATGTTCCATGAGGTCCTCCTTGCGAGACCCCCAAGGTGGAGGCTCCAGTGTAGCATCAAGGGCCAGTTTCCCTGCTTTTTCGGGCGTTTTCGGGCCGCTTCCGCCTAGCGAACCGCTCCGTTGATGAGTAGGATCCGCGCCCGGCGAGACCCGGCCGGCCTGGGCGTGCGGAGCCCGGAGAGCGCGCTAGAGGCGTCGGCACCGGGTGGGGCGCACCGAGGGGAGAGCGTCGCTTGGCGGTGCATCGAATCAGGAAGGGGATCGACCTCCCCATCGCGGGGGATCCCGTCCAGGCCATCCACGAGGGGCCCGAGATCCGGCGAGTGGCCGTCATGGGGGACGACACCTCCGGCCTGCGAGCGCGCCCGGCGGTGGCCGAGGGCGACACGGTCAAGCGGGGTCAGCTCCTCTTCGAGGATCGCTTACGGCCGGGCATTCGCTACACGGCGCCCGGCGCGGGCCGGGTCCAGGCGATCTTCCGGGGTGCGCGGCGGGCTCTGCGCTCGATCGTCATCGGGCTCTCGCAGGGCGAGCGGGCGGGCGACCCGCTGGCCGAGGAGAACCAGCCCTTCGCATCCTACCGGGGCGGCGATCCGCTGGCCTGGAGCGCGGAGGAGATCCGCGCCCTGATGCTCGAGTCGGGCCTGTGGACCGCACTGCGCGAGCGCCCCTTCGGCAAGGTGCCGCTGCCCGACGCGACACCGAACGCCCTCTTCGTCACGGCCATGGACACCAGGCCCCTGGCGCCCGATCCCGACGTCGTGTTCGACGAGGCGACGTCGGAATTCCAGCTGGGGATGCGGCTCCTGGCCCGGCTCTGCGATCCGATCTATCTGTGCGTGGGGCCGGAGTCGGCGATCCGCGGCGGCGTCGACTCTCCCGCCCAGGTCGAGATCTTCGACGGGCCGCATCCCGCGGGCACTCCGGGGGTGCACATCCACCACCTGGCGCCGGTCTCTCGGCATCGCACGGCCTGGCACATCGGCTACCAGGACGTGATCGCGCTCGGTCGGCTGGCCACGTCGGGGCTTCTCTCCGTCGAGCGGGTGGTTTCGATCGCGGGGCCGCCCGTCCCGAACCCGCGACTCGTGCGCACCCGGCTCGGGGCCAACCTCGACGAGCTCTCCGCCGGCGAGATCGACGAGAGCCAGGGCGATGTGCGGGTGATCTCGGGCTCGGTGCTCTCCGGCAAGAAGGCCATGGGTCCGGAGTTCGGCTACCTGGGCCGATACAACGTGCAGGTGAGTGCCGTTCGCACGGGGGGTCGACAGTTCCTGGGCTGGATCGAGCCCGGCTTCGGCAAGTTCTCGGTGCTGCCGGTCTTCCTGTCGCGGCTGCTGCCCGGCACGAAGTTCGACATGACGACCGACACGAACGGCTCCCGCCGGCCCCTCTTTCCCCTCGGCACCTACGAGAAGGTCATGCCGATGGACATCCTGCCCACCTACCTGCTGCGCGCCCTGATGGTGGGTGACATCGAGCAGGCCGAGCAGCTCGGGGCGCTCGAGCTCGACGAAGAAGACCTCGCGCTCTGTACCTTCGTGTGCCCGGGCAAGACCGAGTTCGGCCCCTTCCTGCGCGCGAATCTCGAGCGCATCGAGAAAGAGGGCTGAAGAAGGGACCCATGCAGTTCCTGCGCGACCTCCTCGACAAGATCGAGCCCCACGTACAGAAGGGGGGCCGCTTCGAGGCCTTCGGCTCGGCCTACGAGGCGGTGGATACCCTGGCCTTCAGTCCGGGCATCCAGACCCGTACCGCCAGCCACGTGCGCGACGGCCTCGACTACAAGCGCATGATGTTCCTGGTGGTCATGGCACTGGGCCCCTGCCTCGGCTTCGCGCTGTGGAACACGGGCTTCCAGGCCGCCCTCGCCATCGAAGCGGGCGCGACTCCCCTCGGCGACTGGCAGAACGCAGCCTTCCAGATGATCGGCGGGGCCTACGACTCCGGAGCCATCCTCTGGAACATCGTCTTCGGCGCGCTCTACTTCCTCCCCATCTTCATCGTGGTGCACGTGGTCGGCCTCGGCATCGAGATCGTCACGGCGCAGATCCGCGACCTGGAGGTGACCGAGGGCTTCCTGGTCACCGGCGCCCTGCTCCCCCTGCTGCTGCCGCCGACGATTCCGCTCTGGCAGGTGGCCCTGGGTACCGCCTTCGGCCTGATCATCGGCAAGGAGGTGTTCGGCGGCACGGGGATGAACTTCCTGAACCCGGCGCTCGTGTGTCGGGCCTTCCTGTTCTTTGCCTATCCGGCCTACATGTCGGGAGACGCGCCCTGGATCGCCGCGGACTTCCTCGACGTCGACGGCTTCACCGGCGCGACCCTGCTGGCCCAGGCGGCGGCGCAGGAAGGCGTGCTGCACACCCAGAGCTGGTGGTGGGCCTTCTTCGGCGGGATCCCGGGCTCGATGGGCGAGACCTCGACCCTCGCCTGCCTGATCGGCGCGGGCCTGCTCATCCAGACCGGGGTCGGCTCCTGGCGCACCATGCTCGGGACCCTGGTCGGAACCATCGCCATGGCCATGCTGCTGAACGCGATCGGTTCCGACACGAACCCGATGTTCAGCGTCCCCTGGCACTGGCACGTGGTGCTGGGCGGCTGGGCCCTGGGCACCGTCTTCATGTGCACCGACCCGGTCTCCTCGGCCTACACGGATGGCGGCAAGCTGGTCTACGGCTTCGGGATCGGGGTCCTCTGCATCATCATCCGCTGCATCAACCCCGCCTATCCGGAGGGGATGATGCTGGCCATCCTGTTCATGAACATGTTCGCGCCGTTGATCGACCACTTCGTGGTGCGGCGAAACATCGCCCGGAGGCTCGCGCGCAGTGGAGCATAGTGCGGGCCGCACGGTGGCGTTCACGACGGTGCTCTGCATCGTCTTCTCGGTGATGGTCTCAGCCGTGGCCGTGAGCCTCCACGACCGTCAGGAGGAGAACAAGCGCCTCGACAAGATCAAGAACGTGCTGCGCGTTGCGGGTCTGGCGAAGGCGGACGAGGATCTGGAGCCCGAGGAGCTCAAGGCGCGCTTCGAGGGCGGGCTCGAGGCCTACCTCGTCGAGCTTGCGACCGGCCAGATCGTCGAGGGGATGGATCCCCTCGCCTACGATCAGCGCAGGGCGGCCAAGGATCCGGAGCGCAGCAGCCCCGCGCCCACCAACCGCGCCAAGGTGCGCCGTGTCCCCGCCCACGCTCTCGTCTACCTGATCAAGGAGGAGGGCCGGACCACCGGCGTGGTGCTGCCCATCGAGGGCTACGGCCTCTGGTCCACGCTCTACGGCTACCTGGCCCTGCAGGTGGACACGCGGACGGTGCGAGGCATCACCTTCTACGAGCACGGGGAGACGGCCGGCCTGGGCGGAGAGGTCGACAATCCCCGCTGGAAGGCACTCTGGCCGGGTCGGCTGGCCTTCGACGAGAAGTTCGAGCCGAAGCTCCGCGTCAAGAAGGGCCGGGCGGGTCCTCCCGACCGGGACCCCTACCAGGTGGACGGGCTCTCGGGCGCCACTCTCACCTCGAATGGCGTGTCCGCCATGATCCAGTTCTGGCTCGGCCGAAGCGGCTTCGGCCCCTACCTGGCCGAGCTCCGCAAGCAGGGAGACATGGGATGAGCAAGCCTCGCGAGATCCTGCTCGACCCCCTGGTCGACAACAATCCGATCGGGCTGCAGGTGCTGGGCGTCTGCTCTGCGTTGGCGGTGACTCTCAAGCTGGACACCGCGGTCGTGATGAGCCTGGCCGTGCTCTTCGTCCTCGTGGCCTCGTCGGTGGTCGTGAGCATCCTCCGGAACCAGATTCCGGGCAGTGTCCGGATCATCGCGCAGCTCACGATCATCGCCTCGATGGTGATGATCGCGGACCAGTTCCTGAAGGCCTTCCTCTACGACATCAGCCTGCAGCTCTCGGTCTTCGTGGGCCTGATCATCACCAACTGCATCATCATGGGCCGCGCCGAGGCCTTCGCCATGCAGAACAAGCCCTGGCCCAGCTTTCTCGACGCCGTGGGCAACGCCGGCGGCTACGCCCTGGTGTTGATCGTGGTCGCCGCCGTTCGGGAGCTCTTCGGGGCCGGCCGGCTCTTCGGCTACACCATCCTGCCGACGGTCTCGGAGGGCGGATGGTACGTGCCGAATGGGCTGATGGTGCTCGCGCCCGCGGCCTTCATCCTGATCGGCCTCTTCATCTGGGCCGTGCGTGCCTTCCGTCCCGAGCAGGTGGAAGAGGAGTTCCACGTGGGCCTGCTCGAGTCGGTCGCCGAGAGCGCCGAGCTGCGCTGAGCGGGGGGGAGCCACGATGCTGGAGCACTATCTGAGCCTCGCCACGAAGGCGATCTTCGTCGAGAACATGGCCCTCGCCTTCTTCCTGGGCATGTGTTCCTTCCTGGCCGTCTCGCGCAAGGTGGAGACGGCGATCGGCCTGGGTGTGGCGGTCACCTTCGTGCTGGGGATCACCATGCCCTTGAACCAGGTGCTCACCAAGACCTTCCTGGAAGAAGGTGCGCTCGCC
Organism: Deltaproteobacteria bacterium; assembly: GCA_002687015.1. GTDB lineage: Bacteria > Myxococcota_A > UBA9160 > UBA9160 > UBA6930. The sequence goes on along the minus strand of NYZB01000178.1, from coordinate 2,853 downwards.
TGGATCCCCGGCGGCGAAGCCGTGAACCTCTCCTTCCTGAGCTACCTGGTGCTGATCGGGACCATTGCCGCCGTGGTGCAGGTCGTCGAGATGGTGATCGACCGCTTCGCGCCCGCACTCTACGGATCGCTCGGCGTCTTCCTGCCCCTGATCGCGGTCAACTGCGCGATCCTGGGCGGCGCGCTCTTCATGGTGCAGCGCGACTGCACCCTGGGTGAGGCCACGGTCTTCGGCCTCGCCTCCGGGGTCGGCTGGGCGCTCGCCATCGTTGCGCTGGCCGCCGTTCGGGAGCGGCTCCGCTACAACGACATTCCCGCTCCGCTGCGCGGCCTCGGAATCACCTTCATCACCGTGGGGCTGATGGCCATCGCCTTCATGTCCTTCTCGGGCATCCAGCTCTAGGTCGCGGAGGGAGGCTCTGTGAACACCGTCCTCTTCGGAATGCTCGGCTTCACGGTCGTCATCGTGCTGCTCACGGTGATTCTCCTCTTCGTGAAGGCGCAGCTCTCGCCGGGCGGCAAGGTGCGGATCGGCATCAACGGCGACGACAGCAAGGCTCTCGAGGTCGACGCCGGCGGAACCCTGCTGAACACGCTCTCCAGCCAGGGGATCTTCATCCCCTCGGCCTGCGGCGGAAAGGGAACCTGCGGCGTCTGTCGCTGCCACGTCGAGAGTGGCGGCGGGGCCCTGCTGCCGACTGAGATGTCGCACATCACCCCAAAGGAGGCGCGCGCGGGCGAGCGCCTGGCCTGCCAGGTGAAGGTCAAGGAGGACCTGGAGATCGGGCTGCCCCCCGAGGTCTTCGACGTCCGCAAGTGGACCTGCAAGGTGCGCTCGAACCACAACGTGGCCACCTTCATCAAGGAACTGGTCCTCGAGCTGCCCCCGGGCGAAGCGGTTCCCTTCCGGGCCGGGGGCTACATCCAGATCGAGTGCCCGCCCCACGTCGCGAAGTACAGCGACTTCGACGTCGAGGAGGAGTACCGGGAGGACTGGGACAAGTTCGACCTGTGGCGCTTCGAGTCGAAGGTGACCGAGGAGGTGAGCCGAGCCTACTCGATGGCCAACTACCCGGAGGAGAGCGGCATCATCATGCTCAACGTCCGGGTGGCCTCTCCGCCCCCGAGCTCTCCGGACGTTCCGCCGGGCCAGATGTCGTCGTACATCTTCAACCTGAAGCCCGGAGACGAGGTGGTCATCTCCGGTCCCTTCGGCGAGTTCTTCGCCCGCGAGACCGACAACGAGATGTGCTTCATCGGGGGTGGTGCCGGCATGGCCCCGATGCGCTCCCACATCTTCGACCAGTTCAAGCGCCTGAATACCCCACGCAAGGCCACCTTCTGGTACGGCGCGCGCTCCATGCGCGAGGCCTTCTACATCGAGGACTTCGACGGCATCGCCGCCGAGAACGAGAACTTCTCCTGGCATCTCGCCCTCTCGGAACCGCTGCCCGAGGACAACTGGACCGGGCTCACCGGCTTCATCCACCAGGTTCTCTACGACAACTATCTGAAGGACCACCCGGAGCCCGAGGAGATCGAGTACTACCTGTGCGGGCCGCCGATGATGATCGACGCCTGCATCAAGATGCTCGACGATCTCGGCGTGGAGCCCGAGAACATCATGCTCGACAACTTCGGGGACTAGGCCACGGCCCGCCCCGAAGCTCTGACGCCGCGCGCGCGGCTCCTGCTCCCGATTCTCCTCGTCGTCCTGCTCGGCTTCACGGTCCGGACCCTCTGGTGCACGGCCCCGGAGCGGGTGTTGCTGGCCGGCGAGACGATGGGAACCACCTGGGCGGTGACCCTCCGCGCGCCGGATCTCTCCCGCAGTTCGCACGCGGCATGGCGTGCGATCGTCCAGGAGGAGCTCGACCGCGTGAACGCTGCGATGTCGACGTGGGACCCGGACTCAGAGCTCTCCCGCTTCAACGCGCACGTATCGATGGCGCCCTTCTCGCTCTCCGCGGCGACCCTCTCGGTGATGGAGCTCTCGAAGGAGGTGGGCGCCGCGAGCGGCGGGGCCTTCGACGTGACCGTGCGGCCCCTGGTGGCGGCCTTCGGCTTCGGGGCGGGTGCGAGGGTACCCGGCGAGCTGCCGAGCGAGGCCGAGCTGGAGGAGATCCGCGCGCGGGTCGGGGCCGATCGCCTGCTCCTCGACCCCGCGGCCGGGCAGGCGCGGAAGCTCCATCCCCTGCTCGAGGTCGAACTCTCTGCCGTCGCCAAGGGCTACGGCGTGGAGCAGGTCGCGCGTCGGCTCATCGCAGAGGGACAGGCCGACTTCCTGGTCGAGGTGGGCGGCGAGATCGACGCGCGCGGCCAGCGGCCAGGCGGTGGGCCCTGGCGGCTCGCGGTCGAACGGCCGGAGCCCGACGGGCGGGCGGTGCACGCGGTCGTCGAGCTCTCGGGTCTCGCCATGGCGACCTCCGGCGACTACCGCAGCTTCTACGAAGCCGGAGGCGAGAAGCTCAGTCACCTGCTCGATCCCCGGATCGGTCGGCCGATCCAGCACGCCCTGGCCTCGGTGAGCGTCGTCCACGTCTCCGCCGCTGCCGCCGACGCCTGGGCGACCGCCCTCTTCGTGCTCGGCCCCGAGGACGGGCCGGCGTTGGCCGAGGAGCGCGGGATCGGCGCCTACTTCATCCTGCGGACGGACGAGGACCGCTACGAGACCCGCGTGACTCCCGGGTTCCCGGCCATCCTCACCCCCGACGGCACGCCTGGCGAAGCCCCCGGGCCGGCTGGGGCCGGCGGGAAGGGATAGGTTGTGTTCCGAAGATTGTGGCCCGTGGGCGAGAAGGGATGAGCCCGCGGTAGGTTGCAGCGGTTTCACCCGACGAAGCGCCGTTGCGGC